>NZ_JBVHMF010000045.1:0-43177 GCF_055558595.1 Streptomyces sp. NPDC025721
ACGTATTGCCGGCTCCCCTCCCTCCTCCCCTCCCCCCCCCCCCCCCAAGCCCCCCCCCCCCCCCCCCCCCCCCCCCCCCCCCCCCCCCCCCCCCCCCCCCCCCCCGGTACCGGGGCGCCGCACGGTCACCGGCGCCCCGTGACACGAGAACGTCCAGGGGGGACACCATTTCCACGCACAGAATCTTCGGCGCACCGCCCTCGCGCACCGCGCGGGTGACATTGCTGACCGAGGGCACGTATCCGCACAGCCCCGGCGGGGTCAGCGTGTGGTGCGACCAATTGGTCCAGGGGATGCCGGACGTCGAATTCTCGGTGATCGCGGTGACGGGCACCGGCCGCGAGACCCCGGTCTGGCCGCTCCCGGCGCAGGTCACCGGGCTCGACGTGGTCCCGCTGTGGGGGCAGGCGCCGGAGGGCAGGGCGCCGCGCGGCCGGGACCGCCGCGCGTTCCTCGCGGTGTGGGAACGCTTTCTGCGGGCGCTGCTGCACGAGGACGGCGCGGACGAGCCGCCGGCCCGCGGCGGCCGGTCCGCGGCGCCCGACGAGGACTTCGGGCCCGCGCTGTACGCGCTCGCCGGGTGGGCGGGCATGGGCGCGCTGTCGGCCGGGCTGCGCTCGGAGGAGGCCGTGCGGACGCTGGTCCGGCTGTGGCGCCGCCCCGGCACGACCGTGTCGGCCGCGGTGCCGACCCAGGCCGACGCGCTCAGCGCCGTCGATCTGCTGGAGCACGCGCTGCGCCCGCTGGCCGTGGTACCGCCGCCGGGTCAGGTCGCGCACGCCGTCAGCGGCGGGCTGGCCACGCTGCCGGGACTGGTGGCGCACGAGCGGTACGACACTCCGCTGCTGCTCACCGAGCACGGCGTCTACCAGCGCGAACGCTATCTCGGCTACCGCACGGGCCCGTACCGCTGGCCGGTCAAGGCGCTGCTGCTCACCTTCTTCCGGCTGCTGTCGCGCGAGACGTACCGCAACAGCGCGCTGATCACGCCGGGCAACCGCTACAACCGGCGGTGGGAGGAGCACGGCGGCGCGGCGCCTGACCGGATTCGTACCGTCTACAACGGAGTCGATCCCGGGGCGTTCCCGATGGCCGGACCCGAGCCGGAGGTGCCGACGCTCACCTGGGCGGGGCGGATCGACCCGATCAAGGACCTGGAGACGCTGATCCGCGCCTTCGCGCTGGTCAGGGCCGAGATACCCGCCGCGCGGCTGCGGATCTTCGGCGGCACTCCGCGCGGCGGCGAGGCGTACCGCGAGCGGTGCGAGGCACTGGCGGCGACGGTCGGCGCGGCCGACGCGGTCACCTTCGAGGGCCGGGTGGACGACATCCGCACCGCGTACGCGGCCGGGCAGGTCGTGATGCTCTCCAGCATCAGCGAGGGCTTCCCCTTCACCCTCATCGAGGCGATGTCCTGCGGGCGGTGCACCGTGTCGACCGATGTCGGCGGGGTACGGGAGGCCGTGGGCGACACTGGTCTCGTCGTGCCGCCGCGCGATCCGAAGGCGATGGCGCGGGCCGCGGTCGAGCTGCTGCGCGATCCGGCGCGGCGCGCCTCGATGGGCTGGGAGGCGCGGCTGCGGGTCATCGACCAGTTCACGCTCCGTCAGACGATCGACGCCTTCCGGGGGATCTACACGGGACTGAGCCGGGTCGAGGACCGCGGCGCGCAGATCTACGGCGGTGTCACCTGGATGTCCCGTGTCTGGCGCGGGGGTTCAGCGGACGCCGAAGCTGATGGACTGTCAACAGCCCCTGCTGAGAACGCCGATGACGCGACAGTCGTCGGTGTGCGGGCTGTCGGGGACGGCCGGTGAGCGGGCCGATGTCCCTGCTCAGCAGGGTCGCGGGCGGCGGTATGGCCGCGCTGCCCGAGCTGCCGCGCCCGCGCCGGGTGCCGTCCTGGGCGGTCGGCGACCCGGTCGCGGAGCTGGCGGAGCGGCTGTCGGCGGCGTGCTCGGCGGCCGTGCATCCCGACGAGATCGCGGCGGTCCTGGAGTCCGAGGGGCTGACCGACGAGCAGATCACCGGCCGCTACGGGCACCCGGACCTGTTCTCGCTCGCGCGGGAGCTGTTCGAGACGGTGCCGCGGCGCTTCCCCGAACCCGAACCCGCCGACGACCCGTGGCAGGTCGACGTGTGGCGCTGCGTACTGCGGGGCCTGACCTTCGCGCTGCCCGGCGTCGCCTATGTGCTCGGCGGGCGCTGGGCGGGCGGCGACGACGGGCCGTTCGGGGTGTCCCGCGCGGTCGCCGCGTGGGGCGCGGCGGCGCTGTGCGGGTGGGGCTGGAACCAGGCGCTCGCGCACCGCGCGCACCTGCACCTGCTCGCCCAGCGACCGCGGGCCGCCGCGCGCTGCCTGGTCACCGGCGCGGCGGTCGGGGCCTGCCTGGCCGGCGCCGCCGCCGCGGCCGTCGCGGGCCCCGGCCATCTCTCCGCCCTCGCCTTCGCGGCCGGCCAGTCGGTGTACGTCGCGTCCGCGACCGTCCTGCTCGTGCTCGGCCGCGAGCGCTCCCTCCTCTACGTCCTGACGCCGCTCGCCGTCGCGGTCGCCTGCGGCGCCGGCGGCCTGCCGTCGCCCGCGGTCGCCGCCGTCCTGGTCGCCACCGCGGCGGCGGCCGGCGGGGCGGCCCTCGCCACCGCGCTGCGCACCGCCCTGACCGGCGAGCCGCCCGAGCGCGGGCCCGCCAAGCCGCCGCGCGCGCCCTGGCGCGAGCGTGTGCGCGCCGACCGCGGCGCCCAACTGCGCGCCCGCGCAAGCCGGTTCGTCCGCGGATCCGCCATGACGGGTACGGACACCCGCACCACACCCGGCCGGTTCGGCCGCAGGGCGGCCGGACCCGGCACGAGCACCCGCACCGGGCTCGTCTCCTCGCTCCGGACCCTGCCGGAGGCGGCCCGGCTGCTGTGGCGGGCCGACGACGGCGTCACCGACGCCAAGGGCCTGTCGCCGTATCTGTCACTGCCGCACGGGATGGCGGGGCTCGCGGGCGGCGCGCTGGTGGTCGCGGCGGCGCTCACCGGGGAGTTCGTGGCCGCCCTCACGGTGAGCATGGGCGTCGCCGAATGGCTGCTCTTCCGCTTCCGCAGCCGGTGTCTGACCGCCCTGCGCGGGACGACCGTGCACGAGCGGCTGCTCGCCAGGTCGTGGCGCGTGCTGGCGGGCTGTCTCGCGCTCTACGCCGTCGCGCTGGCCGCGCTCGCGGCCGTCGAGGCGGCGGTCGTGCCCGGCGCCGCCGCCTGGAACCCGGCGCACCTGTCGGTGCTGCTGGCCCTCGGCGGCACGCTGTGGCTGTCGCTGCTCCTCCAGTCCTGCGGCCGGGCGTGGACGGGGAGTTACGTGCTCGCCGCCGCCGTCCTGACGGCCGTCGCGCTGCTGGCGGCGCACACCGCGACGGCCGGGACCGTACTCGGCCTGGTCTGCGCGGGAGCCGCCGCCGTCCTGCTCACCGCGGCCTTCACGATGACCGGCCGCGTGACCACCCACCGCTGACCCCGCGTCCGCGGCGCGCACACCCGCGCCCCACACCACCGACCTCCGACCTCACCACTCCAACCGACCCT
Organism: Streptomyces sp. NPDC025721; assembly: GCF_055558595.1. Classification (NCBI taxonomy): domain Bacteria; kingdom Bacillati; phylum Actinomycetota; class Actinomycetes; order Kitasatosporales; family Streptomycetaceae; genus Streptomyces; species Streptomyces sp. NPDC025721. The sequence continues at coordinate 3,565 of NZ_JBVHMF010000045.1, forward strand.
CCGCAGAAGGAGATTCATCCGTGTCCACCGAGACACCCGTCGCCGTCACCGGCGCGGAAGGCTTCATCGGCTCGCACCTGGTGGAGGCGCTGGTCGCCTCCGGGCGCCGCGTCCGCGCGATGGTGCAGTACAACTCGTTCTCGTCCCACGGCTGGCTCGAAGTGCTCGCGCCCGACGTGCTGGACCGGGTCGAGGTGGTCCTCGGCGACGTCCGCGACTCCGGTTCCGTACGGGATCTGGTCGCCGACAGCGACACCGTCTACCACCTGGCCGCGCTGATCGCGATCCCGTACTCGTACCGCGCGCCGCGCAGCTACGTGGACACCAATGTGTCCGGCACCCTCAACGTCCTCGAAGCCGTAAGGGAGTTCGGCGTCCCGCGGCTGGTGCACACCTCCACCAGCGAGACGTACGGCACCGCGCGGACCGTGCCGATCACCGAGGACCACCCGATCGTCACGCAGTCGCCGTACGCCGCGTCGAAGGCGGGCGGGGACCGGCTGGCGGACAGCTACCACGCCAGCTTCGAGACGCCGGTGGTGACACTGCGGCCGTTCAACACCTTCGGGCCGCGGCAGTCGATGCGCGCGGTGATCCCGACGGTGATCGGCCAGGTCGCGGCGGGCGAGCGGGAGGTGACGCTCGGGGACCTGCGGCCGACCAGGGACTTCAGCTACGTCAAGGACACCGCCGCGGCCTTCGTCGCGGTCGGCACCGCGCCCGCCGAGAAGGTGGTCGGCCGGACCTTCAACGCCGGTACGGGCGGCGAGATCTCGGTCGGCGACCTGGTGCGGCTGATCGGCAAGCTGATGGACACCGAGCTGCTGGTGCGCGAGGACGCGCAGCGGCTGCGGCCCGCCGGTTCCGAGGTCATGCGGCTGGTCTGCGACGCGACCCGGCTGCGCGAGGCCACCGGCTGGCGACCGGCCCACAGCCTGGAGGACGGGCTGGCGCACACCATCGACTTCTTCCGCGACCCGGCCCACCTGGCCCGTTACAAGACCACCGCGTACAACGTCTGACGCCGCCTCATCAGCGCCGCGCCGGGCACTTGTTGACCACTTTCATCGCAGCAGAGAACCGCTGACATCCAACCGCAGGGGGGACCACCATGCACGCAGTCATTCTCGCCGGGGGCAAAGGCGTGAGGCTCCGGCCGTACACCACCGCACTGCCCAAGCCACTGGTGCCGATCGGCGACAGCCACGCGATCCTGGAGATCGTGATGCGCCAGCTCGCGGGCTTCGGCTTCCGCCGCTGCACCATCGCCATCGGCCACCTCGGCAACATCATCCGCGCGTACGTCGGGGACGGCTCCCAGTGGGGCATCGAGGTCGACTACGTGACCGAGGACAGTCCGCTGGGCACGATGGGGCCGCTGCTCACGATGATCGACCAACTCCCCGAACACTTCCTGGTGATGAACGGCGACGTGCTCACCGACCTCGACTTCTCCGCCGTCCTCGACCAGCACCGGGGCACGGGCGCGCCGCTCACCATCGCCACCTACGCACGTACCGTGAACATCGACTTCGGGGTGCTCAGCACCGACGACGGGCGGGTGGTGGCCTTCACCGAGAAGCCGAGCATGGACTACCGGGTGTCGATGGGGGTGTACGGGGTCTCCCGGAGCACGCTCCTGCGCTACACCCCCGGTCTGCCGCTGGGCTTCGACGAGGTGGTGCTCGATCTGCTGGCCGCGGGTGCGCAGCCGCGGGCCTTCGACTTCGACGGCTACTGGCTCGACATCGGCCGCCCCGACGACTACGACCGGGCGAACGCCGAATTCAGCAGCCGTCGCGGCCTGTTGCTCAAGGGGGCGTGAGGGGACATGACGCGGACGCGGATTCTCGTACTGGGCTGTGGCGGTTTCCTGGGCTCCCGGGTGACCGCGCGGCTCCAGCGGACGCCCGGTGCGCGGATCCTGCGCGGCGGGCGGGGCGCGGGGGACGGCGCCAAGGGCGGTACGCGGGGCGGTCCGAAGGGCGGCGCCGGACTCGATCTGGCGGCCGACCTGGCGACCGTGCCGGTCGACGTCCTGGCCCGGCGGCTCGCCGCGCTGGCCCCCGACGCGGTGGTCGACTGCGCGGGCGTGGTGGCGGGCCGCGCCAGCACGCTGTGCGCGACCAACGCGCGGGGGCCGGCCGCGCTGTGCGAGGCGATGGCGCTCGCCACGCCGTCGGCGCGGCTGGTGCACCTGGGCTCGGCGGCCGAGTACGGACCGGCGGAGCCCGGCGCCGCACTGGCGGAGTCGGCGCCCGCCCGGCCGGAGGGCGTCTACGGGGCGGCCAAGCTCGCGGGCACCCTCGCCGTGACCGGCTCGGGCCTCGACGCGGTGGTGCTGCGGGTCTTCAACCCGGTCGGCGCGGGCTCGCCGACCTCCGGGCTGCCCGGCAGGCTGGCCGCCGCCTTCCGCGAGGCGCCGCGCGAAGGGGTGGTGCGCACCGGCAGTCTGGCCGCGTACCGCGACTTCGTCGCCGCGGACGACGTGGCGGACGCGGTGGCCCTCGCGGTGGCCGCGCCCGGCTCGGTGCCGCCCGTGGTCAACATCGGCTCGGGCGAGGCGACCCAAGTGCGCACGCTGGCGGCGGAGTTGGCCTCCGTCAGCGGCTTCACCGGCCGGCTGGAGGAGTCGGGGCGGGGCTCGGAGCGCTCGGCCGGGGTGTCCTGGCACCAGGCGGACATCACGCTCGCGGCGTACGCGCTGGGCTGGCAGCCCACGCGGACGCTGCGGGACGCGCTCACCGCCCTGTGGGCGGCGGTGCCGGGCGAGCCGGTCAGGATCTCATCGTGAGCCATGGCTCCCCCGCGCCCTCCGCGGGCTCGCTGCTCGTGCCGCTGTACGTCCACCCGGCGGTGGACCCGGCCGCGTGGCGGGCCCTGGAGGACGCGGCACCGGCCCTGTACGGGGTGGTGCTCAACGCCGCGGACGGTCCCGGCGACCGGCCGGACCCGGTGTACACGCTCGCCGCGCGGCGGCTGCGGGAGGCCGGGGCGCCGGTGCTCGGCTATGTCGACACCGACTACGCGGCCCGCCCGGCGCACACGGTCTACCGCGATCTGCGCAGGCACCGGGCCTGGTACGCCACCGACGGCGTGTTCTTCGACCGGGTGGCGTCCGACGCGCGGCGGATCCCGTACTACCGGTGGCTGGCCAGGACGGCCCGGCTCTGCGGGGCGCGGACGGTGGTGTTCAATCCAGGGGTGCACCCCGATCCCGGCTACGCCCGTCTCTGCGACCTGCTCGTGACCTTCGAGGGAACCTGGGACGACTACCAGGGCGCGGGCGTGCCGCGCTGGACGGCCGGGCATCCGGCCGAACGGTTCTGCCATCTGGTGTACGGGGTGCCCGACGGTCTCGCGGGGCGGGCGGCCCGGCTGGCGGCGCTGCGCGGTGCGGCCGTGCGCTGCGCGGTCCCCGGTCTGCCGCCCAATCCGTGGCGGACCGCGCCCGTCCCGATCGGAGGAAACGTATGACCGCCCGCCGTACGGCGCTGAATCTCACCGTGCGCACGGTGACCGCCGCCCTGCTGCTCGTGCTGGCGGCCTGCTCGTCGTCGGGTGACGGGGACGGTGGCGGAGGGGGAGGTACGGACGGCGGGGGCACGGCGGGCGGCAGTCCCTCGGCGACCGCGTCCGGGCCCGCGAAGGGCGCCGCGTCGAGCCCCGCCACGACCGGCCCGGCGAGCGCCCCGGAAGGTACGCACACGCACGCGGCGACCGGGCGGGGCGCGCCCGCGTACTGGCATCCGCGCGCCCGCACACCCTGGCAGTGGCAGCTCAGCGGCACGGTCGACACCTCGGTGGACGTACCGGTCTACGACATCGACGGCTTCGAGAACGGCGCCGAGGTGGTCAGGAAGCTGCACGCGGCCGGGCGCAAGGTGATCTGCTACATCAACGTCGGGGCGTGGGAGTCCTTCCGCCCCGACAGCGGGAAATTCCCCGCGTCGGTGCGCGGCGAGGGCGACGGCTGGGACGGCGAACGCTGGCTGGACATCCGCCGGGTGGACGTCCTGCGCCCGCTGATGGCCGCCCGCTTCGACATGTGCCGCGAGAAGGGCTTCGACGCGGTGGAGCCCGACCTGATGGACGGCTACGCGAACACCACGGGCTTTCCGCTGACGGCCGCTCAGCAGATCACGTACAACCGGATGATCGCCGACTTGGCGCACGAGCGTGGGCTGGCCGTCGGTCTGAAGAACGACGTCGGCCAGGTGGCCACGCTCGTGCGGTACTTCGACTTCGCGGTCAACGAGGAGTGCGCGCAGTACGACGAGTGTGCGCAAATGGCGCCTTTCATCGCGGCGGACAAGCCGGTCTTCCATGTCGAGTACAAGCTGAAGACCGGTCAGTTCTGCTCTCAGGCGAGGAAGTTGGGGCTCAGTTCGATGGTGAAGCACCTTTCGCTGGACGCGTGGCGCGATCCCTGCTGAGCGGTCGGGCGACGGCGCTCAGATCATCCGCCACAGGTGGTCGGCGCTGCCGTTGTCGGTCCACTGGGTGACCTGGGCGGCGTCGGCCTGCGACATTCCGTCGACCGCGAGGACCTTGCCCGAGCGGACGTTGACGATCTTCCTCCAGCCGTCGCCGTTGTCGACGATCCGCCACAGGTGGTCGGGCGTTCCGTTGTCCTGGTACTGCTGGACGTGGGCGCCGTCGTCGAGGCTCTGGTCGTGGACGGCGAGCGCTTTGCCGCTGTTGCGGTTGATGATGCGTACGGTGCCGTCGCCGTTGTCGAGCACGGTCCAGACGTGGTCGGCGGTGCCGTTGTCGGCGTACTGGGTGACCTCGGCGGTGTCGGCGCGGAACATGCCGGAGACGGCGAGCACCTTGCCGGAGTTGCGGTTCTGGATCCGGCACCACACCACGGTGGACGCGGCGGGTTTCAGGAGCAGGGCCAGCGCGCCGCCCACCACCGGGCGGGCCTGGAAGCCGCGTTGGGCGGCGCTGGCCACGGTGTACCAGTCGCTGAACGGGACGCGCTGTCCGGTGGTGTCGGCGTAGGCGTAGACGCCGTTGACGAGCAGGTCGCGGACGCCGGGCCGGTCGGCGAGCCAGGCCGCCGTCCACAGTTCCCAGTCGGCCTTGGTGTAGTCGTTGCGCGGGTCGAGTTCGATGCCGTAGGTGCCGGCGTGGGAGGCGTACCAGTTGGCCTCCTGTTCGGCGAAGCCGACCGGGACCAGGTCGAGGCCGAGCAGCCGGTCGGGGAAGCCGTTGTACTTCAGGCTCCAGGTGCCGTCCTGGTCGTAGGCCAGTTTGAGGTGGGTGCCGGAGGAGTCCTGGGCGAGGGTGGTCCACTGGCTGAGGTAGCCGCGGGAGACCGAGCGGTAGCGGGCGGCGTCCGCGGTGTTGCCGGTGGCGGCGGCGATGACGCCCATCGCGCCGATGCCGACCATGCCCTTGAGCGCGAGGTTCGCGCTGTGCGCGATGAAGCCGGTGAAGTCGTCGGTCTGGTTCTGGTAGCCGGGGTCGAGGGTGTTGGCGACCAGGTACTCGGCCCAGCGGCGCAGCACCGCGTAGTGGGCGGCGGCGTATGACGCGCCGTCAGCGGTGGGCAGCCGCTGGACGATCGCCGCGACCATGATGAGCATGTTCGCGGACTCCTCGACCGGCATGCTCTCCTCGTTGCCGTCGGCGCGGCCGAAGGCGTTGGGGTAGGTGCCGAGGTCGTGCGGTGCGAAGTCCTGTGACCAGCCGCCGTGTTCGACGTAGTGGAAGAGCGGTTCGAGCACCAGTCGCAGATAGGCCGGGGAGAGGTAGAGGTAGGCGGGGAAGGCGGGGTAGATCACGTCGACGGTGGACATGTCGCCGTTGGAGGAGATCTCCTTCAAGAACGCCCAGGGGCCGCCGTCGCGGTCGACCAGTTCGGTGCCCGCGACGGCCTGGCGCAGCGCGAGGGCGCAGACGGCGGCGTAGTGGTCGCCGGTGCTTCCTCCGCCGGCCGCGGTGACCGCGTCGTCGTGGATCTTCTGGTCGAGGGCGGTCGCGGCGGTCAGCGCGGCGCCGCGGTCGGCGTCGAACCAGTCCACCATCGCGGTCCAGGAGCTCCAGTAGTGCGTCCACCAGGGCTGGAGTTGTGCGCCGAGGTGGGTGACGGCGGGGGTTCGGACATGGCCGAGGACGACGGTGAACTCCGCCGACGGTGTACCGGAGTCGACGGTGCCGAAGTCCCGGTTGAGGCCGAGCACCGGCCATCGGTCGTTGATCGCGCGCGGCTTGGCGGTGTCCACCGAGCCGTCGAGCCGCCCGGTGCCCGCCGAGGCCGCGCGCACCACGGTGTCCTGGCCGATCTGATGGGTCACCGCGCCGCCGGTGGCGGTGGCCAGCACGAGCCGTCCCCAGGACGCCTGGTCGCCGCTCTCCTGAAGGACGCCCGGGGTGGCGGGTTCCGCGCTGAGCACGGTCATCCGGCCGGTGGTCGTGCGGTCCCACGTGATGGGCGTGGCGACGTTGTTGTGCACCCACTCGCCGGAGGCGTCGAGGTGGACGTCCACGGTGTGGGAGCGGCCGTCGTTGCTCGCGGCCCGCACGGTGACGTAGCTGAGCGGTACGCACTGGCGCTGGAGATCGCCGACGTCGACGGGTGAGAAGAAGGTGACGGTGAGCGTCACGCCGCCGCCGCTGAGCTGGTAGATCGAGCGGGTGGCGGTGAGTTGCAGCGACACCTGCTGCATGGTGGTGAGCGCGGGGCCGCCGGGCAGCGCGGGGTTGCCGAGGAAGACGTACGCCGCGCCGTCGATCCGGGCGAGGCCGCACAGCGCGGTGACGTGGCCGGTCCAGAAGGCGGGCCAGGTCCCCGCGAGGTTGTCGGCGGGCAGCCAGGTCGACAGGTACGGCGAGCGGACGGCCAGGGGTACGGCGGGCGGGCGCAGCGGGCTGAAGGTGGAGGCCGCCGCCTGGGCGGCGTGCGGGGCCGCGCCCGGAACGGCCGTCGCGGTGACGGCGTTCGCTGTGGCGGCTTGTGCGGGCACGGCGGCGAGCCAGCCGCCGGTGGCCGCGGCGGCGGTCAACGCGCCGCTCCAGCGCAGGAGTTCGCGGCGTCCGGGGCGGGCGTGCGGGGTCGCGGAGTCGTCGGGGGTCACGGGAGTCCGTCCTCAGAGGTGGGGGGAAGGAGAGCGGAGCGGGGGTGGGGGGAGCCGGGGGCTCAGCGCAGTTGCCACAGGTGGTCGGCGGTGCCGTTGTCGTCGTACTGCACGACCGGCGCGCTGTTGGCCGTCGACATCAGGTCGACGCCGAGCACCTTTCCCGAGTTCTTGTTGCGGATGCGGTACCAGCCGTCGCCGTTGGCCACGAGCTGCCACAGGTGGTCGGCGGTCCCGTTGTCGTCGAACTGCACCACCTGGGCGCTGTTCGCGGTCGACATCAGGTCCACGCCCAGCATCTTCTGCGAGTTGAGGTTGCGGATGCGGTACCAGCCGTCGCCGTTGTCGACGAGCTGCCACAGGTGGTCGGCGGTGCCGTTGTCGTCGAACTGCACGACGTGGGCGCTGTTCGCGGTCGACATCAGGTCGACGCCCATGACCTTGTTGGAGTTCTTGTTCCAGATCCTCAGGTAGTCGCCTGCCGGTGCCCACGGGGTGCCGTTGGGAGTGGCGGTGGGGAAGGCGGAGATCCGCAGCCGGGCGGCGCCCATCGGGATCAGCGTGACGGTCTCGACGGCCGCGGTGCTGCGGGCCGGGCTGGTCTGGAGCGGGTTGACGACCTGCTGTCCGTCCGCCTTCCACTCCGCGATACGGCGGGCGGGCACGGTGATCCGTACCGGCGTGCCGTCGTGCGTGAAGGGGTTGGCGGCCAGCGAGCCGCCCGACTTGGTGAAGGCCGGGGACCCGGAGTCGAGCGCGAGCCCGTAGTTCCAGGGTGTGGTGGCGTGCACCTCGTACTCGGGGAACTCGGCGTCGCCCGCGTACCGCACGTAGTTCTCACCGATGTTCAGCGCGTACGTGAGCGGTCCGTGGTCGACGGAGACGGCGCCGTGGTTGGCGGACCAGGTGCGGACGGTGGTCTGCTGCGGGAGCTGGACGGTGACGGTGTCCCCGCTGCTCCAGGTGCGGCTGATCTTGGTGAAGGCGGGTCCCGAAGGGGCGCTGACCGCTTGGCCGTTGACGGTGACGCGCGGGGCGGAGCACCAGCCGGGGACCCGCAGGTACAGCGGGAAGGCCAGGGCGCGCGGTGCGGTGATCTTGAGCGTGACCGTGTCCGCGAAGGGGTAGTCGGTGGTCTCGGTGATGGTGACCGAGGTGCCGTCGGCGACCTTGGCCGTGACGCTGCTCGGTGCGTACATCGCGGCGGCCAGGCCGTTGTCGGGGGTGGCGAGCCACAGCTCCTCGGTGAAGTACGGCCAGCCCATGCCGTAGTTGTGCGGGCAGCAGCGGTACTGGTCGACGCCCGGCTGGAAGGACTGCATGGCGAAGCCGTTCTGGAACTGCCCCTGCGTCTTCGGGGTGTTGTTCAGATCGACGCTGTTGGCGCTGGTGATGTAGTGCACGCCCTTGCCCGCCGGGTCGAGGGCCGCGGGCAGTGAGTTGAAGGCCAGGTCCTCGCAGCGGTCGGCCCACAGCGGGTCACCGGTGATCCGGGCCAGCAACTGGTGGCTGGCCATGAACTCCACGATGCCGCAGGTCTCGAAGCCCTGCCGGGGGTCGCCGAAGCCGGGTCTGGCGTTCTCGTCGCCCGCGAAGCCGCCGCCGGGGAACTGGCCGTAGGCGGACATCACCGCGGTGTAGTTCTGGTAGGCGGCCTGGGTGAGGGCGTTGGACGGCGAGCGGAGCGCGTACTGCGCCGGTTCCCTGAAGCCCTGGGCGATGTTGACGTTGTGCAGCGACGGGAGGTTGTTGACCCAGTTGGCGCCGCCCGCGTGGATCTTGTCGGCGAGGTCGAGCAGATGGCTCTCGCCGGTGCGGTTGTAGAGCCAGAAGACGCTGTCCAGGCCGTCGCCCCAACGCACCGACACCCAGCTCTGGTTGAAGGCGCCGGGGCCCTGGGCGTTCATGTAGCGGAAGAAGGCGGACAGCAGCGGGATGATCCTGGTGTCCCCGCTGTACTCCTGCCAGTTGCGCAGTGCCCAGGTCAGCGGGAGGAACGGCCAGAAGTCGGGGCCGCCGCCGAGCGAGGTGCGCAGGGCCGTCGGGCCGAAGAAGCCGTCGGACTGCCGGGTGGCCACGATGGCGTCGATCCAGCGGTGTACGGCGGCCAACGCGGTGGCGTCCTGGGTGAGCACGGCGAGGTCGACATAGCCGCGCAGCCAGTACGGCACTTCCTCCCAGCCGGCGCGGTCGGGGTGCGCCCAGCCGCTGTTGTCCATGGCGAGGAAGTGCGAGATGTCGGCGTACCGGCCGCACAGACCGGCGAGTTGGAGGCGCAGTTGGCCGTCGAGCCAGCCGCGCGCGGTGACGGCGCCGGGCGGCAGCCGCAGGAAGGCGGTGGGGGCCAGCGGTGCGGCGTTCGGCGCGTAGAGGCCGCCGCGGGCGGGGGCGACGCGGGCCGCGGCGGGGGTGGGGGCGGCCTGAGCGCCGCCCGCGAACCGCAGTTGGAGCCCTGCGGTGCCGGCGGCGAGTGCGGTGAGTGCGAACTGACGACGGTTCAGGGGCATGGGGGGTGGCTCCTGGTGGCTTCGGGTGGGGCGCTGCGGGGGCGCGAACCCTGGCGGCGACGGTCCTTCCAACGTTGGAAACGGCGGTGCCACCCGGAATGACAGCACGCAGGGATGGGCATGTCCAGAGCAGCGACAGAAGTTGTACGGGCCTGTCGGGGTTGTTGCCTGAGCACGGATCACAGCGGTGGGAAGCATTTTGGAAACATCGGGAACGACGGGTTGTCGAGGTGCCGCCGCGCGTATATAACGTTGTAAAGCCGAGGGAGGGAACGGGCGTTCCCACCCCCGGAGCGCCGCCATCTCCGCACGTCATACCGCCTCCTCGGGGAGCCCGGACCGGACCCCGGAAGCGCACCCGCCCCGGCACGGAGCCGGACCCACGTACGACTCGACGGCCGCTGCCGTCGCGACCAAGGAGTGTCGTGAGCATGACGAACCACAGAACCCGCGCACTGGCCGCCACCTGTCTGCTGCTGGCCACCGCAGGGCTGGCCGCCACCGGCTGCTCCAAGTCGGAGTCCAGTGACAAGGGCGCCTCCCCCTCCGGCTCGGACCAGGCGGCGCAGCAGCAGGTCACCACGGACCCGACGGCGTCCGGCGCGGGCTGCACCCTGACGGCGTACGGCGCCCCCAAGCTCGACCTGAAGAACGCGGTGGTGGGCTTCTCCCAGTCGGAGAAGGAGGACAACCCGTTCCGTATCGCCGAGACCCAGTCCATCAAGGACGAGGCCGCCAAGCTCGGCGTGAAGAAGCTGCTGACCACCGACGCGCAGTCCCAACTCCCCAAGCAGATCAGCGACATCCAGGACATGCTCGCGCAGGGCGCGCAGCTCCTGATCGTCGCGCCGCTCAACTCCGACGGCCTGGACCCGGCGCTGAAGGCCGCCGCCGCCAAGCACGTGCCGGTGATCACCATCGACCGGAAGATCAACGCCACGTCCTGCAAGGACTACGTCACCTTCCTCGGCTCGGACTTCGTCGAGCAGGGCAAGCGCGCGGCGGACGCCATGATCAAGGCCACCGGCGGCAAGGGCCAGGTCGCGATCCTGCTCGGCTCCTCGGGCAACAACGTGACCACCGACCGCACCAAGGGCTTCGTGGACGAGATCGCCGCCAAGGCGCCCGGCCTGAAGGTCGTCGCCCAGCAGACCGGTGACTTCACCCGTGACAAGGGCCAGCAGGTCATGGAGCAGCTCATCCAGTCCAAGCCGGGCATCACCGCGGTCTACGCGGAGAACGACGAGATGGGCCTCGGCGCGGTCACCGCGCTCAAGAGCGCGGGCAAGAACCCGGGCAAGGACGTCAAGGTCGTCTCGGTCGACGGCACCCGCAACGCCGTGCAGGCGATCGTCAACGGCACGTACAACGCGGTGATCGAGTCCAACCCGCGCTTCGGCCCGCTGGCCTTCGCCACCGCGCAGAAGTTCTACAGCGGCGAGGCGATCCCGGAGAACGTCATCATCTCGGACCGCGCCTACGACGAGTCCAACGCCAAGGCGTCGGTCGGCGGGGCGTTCTGACCTTCGGTCAGGAGGAACCGGTGGCGCGGCTCCCCCCGCGCCACCCCTCGGACAGGCGTACGGCGGGGTGCCTCCCCGCCGTACGCCGCACCATCGGCGGGTCGGCCCGCCGGGCTGTCGAGCCGGTGGGGGCGCCTGTAGCCCGTACGACCACAGGGCCGCCGCCTGCCGGGCCGCCCCATTCGTAGAGCCTGCCGAACCCGTAGAGCCCGCCCAGTAAGAGCCCGCCCCACCAGTAGAGCCCGTACAGCCCGTCAGCCCGTAGAAGAGTTCCCGCTTCCCCGCGACCCCGGAAGGCCACGACCATGGCACCACCCGAAGCCGCCGCGGCCCAGTCCGCGCCGCCCGGTCCGCCGAGCCCGCCACCGGCGGCCGGGGCCGTACTGGAGGCCGTCCGCGTCAGCAAACGCTTCCCCGGCGTGGTGGCGCTCGACGACGTCTCCTTCACCCTGCGCGAGGGCGAGATCCACGCGCTGGTCGGGGAGAACGGCGCGGGCAAGTCGACGCTGATCAAGCTGCTCACCGGGGTCTACCGGCCCGACGACGGCGAACTGCGGCTGGCGGGCGAGCCGATCGCCTTCCACCACCCGCACGAGGCGCAGCGCGCCGGGATCTCGACCATCTACCAGGAGGTGAACCTGGTCCCGCTGATGAGCGTGGCCCGCAACATCTTCCTGGGCCGGGAGCCGAAGAACCGCTTCGGCCTGATCGACTTCCCCCGGATGCACCGCGAGACCGCGGAACTCCTCGGCGGCTTCGGCATCACCGCCGACCCGCGCCGCCCGCTGCACACCCTGGGCATCGGCACCCAGCAGATGGTCGCGCTCGCCCGCGCCGTCTCCGTGCGGGCCCGGGTGGTCGTCATGGACGAGCCCACCTCGTCGCTCGAACCGCGCGAGGTCGAGACGCTGTTCCGGGTGATCCGTGAGCTGCACGAGCGCGGCATCTCGATCCTGTACGTCAGCCACCGGATGGACGAGCTGTACCGGATCTGCGACCGCGTCACCGTCCTGCGCGACGGCCGCCTCGTGCACAGCGGCGACCTGGCCGACACCGACCGGGTGCGGCTGGTCTCGCTGATGCTCGGCCGGGAGATCGCCGAGGTCCGCAGGCACGGTGCCACCAGCTTCGGCGAGGGACACACCGCCGAGCGCCAACCGGTGCTCACGGCCAAAGGACTGACCCGTCGTCACCTGCTGCACGACATCGGCCTGGACCTGCGACCCGGCGAAGTGCTGGGCCTCGGCGGCCTGTTGGGCTCGGGGCGCAGCGAGACCGCCAAGGCGCTGTCCGGGGCGCTGTCACTGGACAGCGGCGAGGTCACCGTCGGCGGGCACACCGTGCGCCGCCTCACCCCGTCCGCCGCGATCAGGGCCGGGATCAGCCTGCTGCCCGAGGACCGCAAGGCCGAGGGCATCGTGCCCGGCCTCTCGGTCCGGGAGAACATCGTGCTGGCCGCGATGCCCCGGCTGTCCCGCGCCGGGATCGTGTCCCGGCAGCGGCAGGACCGGATCGTCGACATCTTCATGAAGCGGCTGCGGATCAAGGCCGCGGGCCCCGAGCAGAAGGTCGGCGAGCTGTCCGGCGGCAACCAGCAGAAGGTGCTGCTGGCCCGCTGGCTCTGCCTGGAGCCGAAGGTGCTGCTGCTGGACGAGCCCACCCGCGGCATCGACGTCGGCGCCAAGGCCGAGGTGCAGTCGCTGATCGACGACCTCGCGGGAGAGGGCCTGGCCGTCCTGCTGATCTCCTCCGACATCGAGGAGCTGGTCGAGGGCGCCGACCGCATCGTGGTGCTGCGCGCCGGAGCGGTGGCCGGTGAGCTGACCGGCGACGACGTCGGGGAGAGCGCGTTGCTCGCCGTACTGGCGGAGACCGGGGACGACGACAGCGCCGCCGCGCCGGACACCGACCCGGAGCCCGCAGCCGCCGATGCAGAGCCCGCAGCCGCCGACGCGGAGCCCGTACCCGCCGACGCAGAGCCCGCACCCGCTCCCGCGGCGGAATCCGGCTCCGCCACCGCGAAGGAGGACCCGCGATGACCTCGGCCCCGTACTCACTCCCGCGCGGCCTGGACCGGTCGCGGATCGCGGACTGGCTCCAGCGGTACGGCGTGTACGCCGCGGTCGCCGCGCTGCTGGTCTTCAACGGCGTCTTCACCGACCACTTCATGACGACGGACAATCTGCGCACGCAGCTCGTCCAGGTCTCCCCCGTCGTCATCGTGGCACTGGGCATGGCGCTGGTGATCGGCACCGAGGGCGTCGACCTGTCGGTGGGCTCCACGATGGCGCTGGCCAGTTCCGTGCTGCCGCTCTACCTCGGATACGGCCTGCTGCCCGCGCTGTCGGTGGCGCTGCTCGCCGGTGTGCTCGTCGGCCTGATCAACGGCTCGCTGGTGTCGCTGGTCGGGCTGCAACCCATCGTGGCCACCCTGGCGCTCTTCGTCGGCGGCCGGGGCCTGGCCCTGGTCATCGCCGACGGGAAGCTCAAGCAGATCGAGAACCAGAATCTGCTGGACCTCGGCACGAACAGCGTGCTCGGCGTCCCGATCGTCGTGCTGATCGCGGGCGTGCTCGCGCTGTTGGTCGCCTTTCTGGTGCAACGCACCACCTTCGGACGCCAGTTGGTGGCCATCGGCGGCAACCGTGCCGCGGCCAGGCTCGCCGGACTCCCCGTCAAACGGGTGCTGATCGGCGTGTACGTGCTGTGCGGGGTGCTGGCCTCGCTCGCGGGTGTGCTCGCCACCGCGCGGCTGACCGCCAGCGACCCGTCCTCGCTGGGCAATCTGATGGAGCTGTCGGCCATCACCGCGGTCGTGGTCGGCGGCACCCCGCTGACCGGCGGCTCGGTACGCGTCCTCGGCACGGTGTTCGGCGCGCTGCTGATGCAGCTCCTGCACGCCACGCTCGTCACCCACAATCTGCACGACTCCACCGCCCAGATGGTCCAGGCGGGCATCATCCTCGTCGCCGTCTACGTCGCCCGGGAGCGTCGATCCCGATGAAAGCCCTCGTGAAAACAGCCGCCCCCGCTCCCGCGCTCGCCGTGGCCGGTGACGCGCCGCTGCCGGTGAGCGCGGAGTCGCGCCCCTCCGGGCGGCAGCGCGCCGCCGAACTCCTCCAGCGCCAGGGCGTCCTGGCCGTCCTCGTCCTGCTCTGCCTGATCTCGTCCTTCGTCTTCGACTCCTTCGCCACCCTCGACAACACGCGCGGCATCACCATCCAGGCGTCGTTCCTGTCGATCGTCGCGCTCGGCATGACGATGGTGATCGTCACCGGCGGCATCGACCTGTCGGTCGGCTCGGTCTTCGCGCTCGGCGGTGTGCTGGCCGCGTGGGCCTCGCAGTACGGATTCCTGCCCGCGCTGCTGGTGCCGCTCGTGGTGTGCGGCGCGATCGGCACCTTCAACGGACTGCTGGTCGCGCGGGCCGGGATGGCCCCGTTCATCGTGACGCTGGCCTCGCTGCTCGGCGCGCGCGGGCTGCTGCTCGCGCTCACCCACGAGGGCGCCACCACGTATCTCGTGCCGCGCGGCTCGGCCTTCCAGGAGCTGGGCGGCGGCGCGGTGTGGGGCTTCGGCTACCCGGTGCTGATCGCGCTGGCTCTGTTCGGGGTCGGCGGCCTCGTGCTCCAGCGCACCTCGTTCGGCCAGGCGCTGTTCGCCGTCGGCGGCAGCGGTGACGCGGCGCTGCTGATGGGGCTGCCGGTGGCCCGTACGAAGGTGCTGGTCTATACGCTCAGCGGGCTGCTCGCGGGGCTGGCGGGCGCGTTGAACGCGGCCCGGCTGTCCTCGGGTGTGACCATCATCGGTGTCGGCATGGAGCTGGACGCGATCTCCGCGGTGGTGATCGGCGGCACGCTGCTGGTCGGTGGCGCGGGTTCGGTGTCGGGCACGCTGTGGGGCGTGCTGCTGCTCGGTGTGATCCAGAATCTGATCAATCAGATCGGTTCGCTCAACTCCTCCTACCAGTCGGTGGTCAGCGGCGGCTTCCTGATCGTGGTCGTCGTCGCCCAGCGCTATCTGTCGGCCGCCCGCCGGGGCACCTGACCGGGCCGGGAGGGGCCGTCCGCGATCCGCGGGACCGGCTCCAGCACACTGAGGCCGGAACCGCCGCGCCTCGCACGAGGTCGGCCGAGGGAAGGAACTCCGTGGGCGCCAGCCTGAAGGATGTCGCGCGACTGGCGGGCGTGTCCGTCAAGACCGTGTCGAATGTGGTGAACAACTATCCGCATGTCACGCCGGGGATGCGGGAGCGCGTGCAGCGGGCCATCGACGAGCTGGGCTACCGGCCGAATCTGACGGCCCGCCATCTCCGGAAGGGCCGCACCGGCATCATCGCGCTGGCCGTCCCCGAACTCGGCAACCCGTACTTCGCGGAGCTGGCCGGGGCCGTCATCGACGCCGCCGCCCGGCACGACTACACGGTGCTGCTCGACCACACCGCGGGCCAGCGCGAGAAGGAGGTGCTGGTCTCGCAGGGTTTCCGGGCCCATGTCATCGACGGCCTGATCCTCAGCCCGATCGAATTGGAGGCCGCGGACCTGCTGGGCCGCATGGACGACGCGCCGCTGGTGCTGCTCGGCGAGCGGGAGTACGACGCCCCGTACGACCAGATCGCCATCGACAACGTGGCGGCGGCCCGTACCGCCGTACGGCACCTGACCGGCCTCGGGCACCGGCGGATCGCGTTCCTCGGCGCCCGCAGGGAGAGCGCCAGGCAACCGGCGCACCTGCGACTGCGCGGCTGGCGCGAGGAGTTGGCGGCGGCCGGGCTGCCGGACGACGACTCGCTGGTGGCCGCCACCGACGGCTACGGCCGCTGGGACGGCGCCGCCGCGATGAACGCGCTGCTCGACCGCGGCACCCGCCCCGACGCCGTGTTCGCGTACAACGACCTGATGGCGCTCGGCGCGATGCGGGCCCTGGTCGAGCGCGGGCTGCGGGTGCCGCAGGACGTGTCGGTGGTCGGCTTCGACGACGTCGAGGAGGGCCGCTTCTCGACGATCGCGCTCACCACGGTGTCACCGGACAAACAGGCCATCGCACGGCTCGCCGTGGAGCGGGTCGTGGCGCGGCTGACCGGTACGCCGCAGATCAGGCCGGAGCGGATCACGCCCGGATACACGCTGGTCACCAGGGAGTCGACCGCGCCCAGAGCGGGGTGAGCGCGCCGCGTAGCGTTGTCCCCCGGGGGGTCGGCCACCGGTGCCCGCCCGTGGTCGCCCGTGGTCGCGCCCCCGGCCGGTTTCCCCGCCCGGTCTCCCCGTCGTCTTCTCGCCGCCTTCCCGCCGCCTTCCCGCCGTCGGACGTCCGCCGCGTCCGGCATCCGTCGCCCCGACCCCCTTTACGAGGACTGCCGATGCCCCGTCCCACCCCGCTCAGCGAACCCTTCGGCACCACTCCCGACGGGTGGCGAGTGGAACGCTGGCGGCTCAGCTCGGCCTCCGGGGTGAGCGCCGAGATCCTCACCTACGGCGGCGTCCTGCACGCGCTGCACGTGCCCGACCCGACGGGCCGCCCCGCCAACGTGGTGCTGTCCCTGCCCGACCTGGCGGCGTACGCCTCCGACACCCCGTACTTCGGCGCGCTCGTCGGCCGTTACGCCAACCGGATCAGCGAAGCCCGCTTCACGCTCAACGGCCGCCACTACCGGCTCCCGGACAACGACGGCGGCCACAATCTGCACGGCGGCCCCGAGGGCTTCGACAGCCGCGTCTGGCGGGCCGAGCCGCTGCCCGGCGCGCTGCGGCTGACGCTGCACAGCCCGGACGGCGACATGGGCTTCCCCGGCGCGATGGACGTCACGGTGACGTACGCGCTCGACGACGACGGGACGCTGTCGCTGGACTTCGAGGCGCGCAGCGACCGGCCGACGGTGGTCAACCTGACCAACCACGCGTACTTCAACCTGGGCGGGTCGGAGGCGAGGGACGGCGCCGAAGCCGCGTCGCGGATCGCGGGAGGCGACGTGCTGCGCCACACCCTGTACGTCGACGCCGACCGCTTCCTGCCCGCCACGCCCGAGTCCATCCCGTGGGGGCCGGAACAGGCCGTGGAGGGGACGCCGTTCGACCTCAACGAGCCGCGCCCCATCGGCGACGGCGTGCGGGACGCCGACCCGCAGATCAAGACGGCCGGAGGGTACGACCACTGCTTCGTGCTGCGCGGCAACTGCGGCGGTACGGGCGAGGCCGTGGGCGAGCCGCGGGTCGCCGCCGTCCTCTCCGACCCCGACAGCGGCCGGGTGATGGAGGTGCGCACCACGCAACCGGCCATCCAGGTCTACACGGCCAACAAGCTCGACGGTTCGCTGACCGGCCCCGACGGGCGGACGTACCACGCGCACGACGCGGTGTGCCTGGAGACCCAGCACCTGCCGGACTCGCCGAACCACCCCGAGTACCCCTCGACCGAGCTGCGCCCCGACGAGGTCTTCCGCAGCCGCACCGAATTCCGCTTCCCGCACCTGGCGGGCGGCCGGTGACGAGCGCGCCGACCGCACCCCTGCTCGTCGTGGACGGCGCCAACGTCGTCGGCTCGGTGCCCGACGGCTGGTGGCGCGACCGGCGCGGCGCCGCCGAGCGGCTGCGCGACGCGCTCGTACCGCTCGCCGCGTCCGGCCTCGCCGAGGACAGCGGCGCCCCGCCGTGGGCCCGCGGCCACCGGCTGGACATCGTCCTGATCGTCGAGGGCGCGGCGCGCGGCGTCGAGCCGGTACCCGGCGTACGCGTGGAGTCCGCGCCCGGCAGCGGCGACGACCTCATCACCGAGGTCGCCGCCCGCTCGCGCACCGCGGACCCCGACCGCCCGTGCCTCGTCGTCACCGCCGACCGTGGCCTGCGAGCGCGCGTCACGGAGGTCGGCGCGGCCGTCGTGGGGCCGCGGGCGGTCCGGCCACGCTGACGCCCGTGTCCCCCGGGGGGCGGGGCTCCGGGGACGCCCGCGCTCGCCGGAAGGCCGTGTCCGATTTCCGCCAGCTCGGGGCGCCGGAGCCCTCGCATACTGGGACGCGTGACAGTCGAGGACAGCAGATACGAGGCGGTGAGCAGCCGGGACGCGCGCTTCGACGGAGTCTTCTTCTTCGCCGTGGCCACGACCGGGATCTACTGCCGTCCGAGCTGCCCCGCGATCACCCCGAAACGCGAGAACGTGTCCTTCTACGCGACCGCCGCCGCGGCCCAGGGCGCGGGCTTCCGGGCCTGCCGCCGGTGCAGGCCGGACGCGGTGCCGGGTTCCGCCGACTGGGACGCGCGGGCCGACGTGGTGGGCCGCGCGGTGCGGCTCATCGGGGACGGCGTCGTCGAC
The DNA here is from genome assembly GCF_055558595.1 of Streptomyces sp. NPDC025721. Classification (NCBI taxonomy): domain Bacteria; kingdom Bacillati; phylum Actinomycetota; class Actinomycetes; order Kitasatosporales; family Streptomycetaceae; genus Streptomyces; species Streptomyces sp. NPDC025721. The sequence continues at coordinate 21,985 of NZ_JBVHMF010000045.1, forward strand.
CGCGAGGGCGTCGCGGGCCTCGCCACCCGGCTCGGCTACAGCGCCCGGCAGGTGCAGCGGCAGCTCAACGCCGAGCTGGGCGCCGGGCCGATCGCCCTGGCCAGGGCGCAGCGCGGCCACACCGCGCGGGTGCTCCTCCAGACCACCTCGCTCCAGGCCGCCGAGATCGCCTTCGCGTCGGGCTTCGCGAGCGTGCGGCAGTTCAACGAGACGATCCGGGAGATCTACGCCGCCACCCCGACCGAGCTGCGCACGGACGCGCGCTCCGGGCCGGTGGGCGGGGCCGCCGGGGTGCCGCTCCGGCTGGCCTTCCGGGGCCCCTACGCCTCCGGGCGGGTCTTCGACTTCCTCGCCGCACGCGCCGTGCCCGGCGTCGAGGAGATCGTCGGCGCCCCCGGCAGCCGTACGTACCGCCGTACCCTGCGGCTGCCCCACGGCACGGGCATCGCCGAGGTCGCCGAGCGGCCCGGCAGGGGCAATTGGCTGGACTGCCGACTCCACCTGGGCGATCTCCGCGACCTCACCACGGCCACCCAGCGCGTCCGCCGGCTCTTCGACCTCGACGCCGATCCGTACGCGGTCGCCGAACGTCTCGGCTGCGACCCGCACTTGGCCCCGCTGGTCGCCGCCCTTCCCGGCCTCCGCTCCCCCGGCTCCCCCGACCCGGCGGAACACGCCGTCCGCGCCGCCCTGGGCGAAGGCGCCGCGCCGTTCTCCCCGGCGCCCCTGGCCGCCTTGGTCGCCCGATACGGCACCCCGCTGAGCGCTCCCGACGGCGCCCTCACGCACCTCTTCCCGCGGGCCGAGGATCTGGCCGAGGCCGACCTGGGCAGCCCGGCCGGCCGCTCCCCCGTCAGAGACCTCTGCCGCGCCCTCGCCGACGGTACGGTCGCCCTCGACCCGGGCGCCGACCGCGACGCCGCCGAACGGTCCCTCCTGACCGTCCCCGGCATCACTCCCCTGACCGCGGCCCACATCCGCATGCGCGCCCTCGGCGACCCGGACGTCTTCCCCTCGACGGAGCCGGTGCCGCCCGGGACGGAGAGGTGGCGCCCGTGGCGGTCGTATGCGGCTCATTACTGCTGGGGGGTGGGAGGGGGAGGTCAGGGGTGAGGGGGCGCCTTGCGCGGGCGCACCGTCCTTCCCCTCTTTTGCCGCCCCTCCGCCTCCCCGCGCAGCCGTACCGCAGGGGCGCAGGCTCTTGGGCGCAGCGGTGCCCGGCTGGCTGGGTCAGGGGTGGGGCTTGTTCTTGAGGTTGTCCCGGCGGAGGCGTTCTTCCTCGAAGAGGCGCATGAACTTCCGCATGTGCTCGTCCGGTTCGGGGTCGGCCTCCTCGTCCTCGTCGGTGAGGAGACCCTGTTCGCGCAGTTGCTGGTCCTGGACCATGACGGGCGGGGTGGGGTCGGGGTCGGAGGGGCGGGGGCCCTCGGGGCCGTCGGGGCCGATGCGGATGAGGCGTTCGACGCGGATCACGCGGAAGTGGCGTCCTGCGACGTCGAGTTCGTCGCAGCGGTGTTCGTCGAGGTGGTCGGCGGCGCGGGAGTAGATCTCGCGCTGCTCGGGGCTGAGGTCCTTCTGCCAGGGGAGCATGACGCGCAGTTGCATGGCGAGGCCGTCGCGGGCTGACTGCGGGGTGGTGGCGGTGCCGCTGGAGTCGGGGCGCCAACTGCCGCCGTCGCGTTCCGCGGTCATGAAGGTGGCGGGGAGCAGGACACCGCCGGGGTGAGTGTCGGCGGCGTGCCGTGAGTCGTCGCGGACGTCGGCGGGGACGGTGCCGCTTTTGCGGAGGGCGGCGAGGAGTTCCACCTTGAGGATGCCCTCGGACATGCCGGTCGCGTTGACCGGGTCGATGACCAGGCCCGCGGCGGGGTCGAAGCCGCCGGACTCGCCGGGGCCGCTCGGGTCGGGGTCGGTGTCGCGCGGGGGTTCGGGACCGTCGGGCCCCATGCGGATGAAGCGTTCGGCGCGCACCACGCGGTAGCGGCTGCCGCGTACCGTCACCTCGTCGAGAGCTTCCCAGTCCATGCGCTCGCCCGCGGCGAGGAGTTCGGCCCGCGCCTCGGCGTCACCGGCCTCGTCGGCCGCGTGGGCGAGGCGGCGGAAGTGGGAGCCGAGGCTGTCGCGGGCGTCCTGCGGGGCGAGTCCGCTGAAGTACGGGTGCAACTCCCAGCCGCCGGACTCCAGTTCGCACGCGATGCCGAAGACCGGGCCGCCCGCGAACAGCATCGAGGGGTAGGTCTTTCTCGCCTTCCACGCCTCGATGTCGGCGAGCGCCGCGACCGGGGACTCGGGCGTGGTGACCCGGATCGACTGGTAGGCAGGAACATCGTCGCCGTGCGCATCCATGGGACCAGCATGCCCACACCGCGGGGGCGTACGCGACCCATACGCCAAAGCCGTCATGGGTCCGTGAGTTGACGTGACGCGCGTCCACCGGCAGGTATGGGGGCAACAGTGGTTCAGACCGCGGGCTCCGCGAGCACGTGTCCGATGCCCTCGGGCGAGAGCAGATGCTGCACCGCCAGCCGCCGCGCGCCCTCGATGCCCGCCCTGCGGCCGAGCATCGTGGTCTCGATGGCGACGGTTCTGGTGGCCAGCGGGAGGGCCCTGCGGTAGACGGCGCCGCGGATGTCGGCGAGCAGGTCGTCGTGGAGGCTGGCGATGCTGCCGCCGAGCACGATGGTGTCGGGGTTGTAGAAGCTGACCAGCGAGGCCAGGACGTCGCCGAGCCGTTGGGCGGCCAGCCGTACCTGGCGGCGGGCCACCGGGTCGCCCGCGGCCACGAGGCGGACCACGTCGGCGGCGTGCTCGGCGGGCAACCCTGCCTCCCGCAGCTTCGCCGCGATGGCCGCTCCCGAGGCGACGGCCTCGACGCAGCCGGTGTTGCCGCAGTGGCACAGCACGTCGTCGTGGCCCGGTACGCGGATGTGGCCGATGTCGCCCGCGGCGCCGCTGGCCCCGCGGTGCACGACGCCGCCGGAGACGATGCCGCAGCCGATGCCCGTACCGACCTTGACGTACAGCAGATGGGCGGTGGCCGGACGGTGGCCGTACTCGCCCAGGGCCATCATGTTGACGTCGTTGTCGACGAGGACGGGCGCGTGGTAGCGCCCGGCGAAGAAGCCGGGGACCCGGTAGCCGTCCCAGCCGCGCATGATCGGCGGCCGGATCACCGTACCGGTGCGGGCCTCGACCGGGCCCGGCACGCCGATGCTGATCGCGCGTACGTGGTCGGCGGGGTGTCCCGCGTCGGCCAGCAGGCGGCCGATCTGCTCGTGCACCCCGGTCAGTACGGCCTCGGGTCCCGCGTTGATGTCGAGGGCTTCGGTTGCTTCGGCGAGGACCCGGCCCCCGAGTTCGGCGACGGCGACCGTGCGGTGGGTGGCGCCGAGGTCGACGGCGCAGACCACCGCGTTCCGCGAGGCGAGTTGGAGGGTGAGCGGCGGGCGCCCGCGCTCGGTGGCCATGGTGCCGGTCTCGACCAGCAGTCCCTTGGCGATCAGCAGGTCCACCCGCTGGGCGACCGCGGCCCTGGACAGCCCGGTGGCGGTGGCGAGTTGGCTGCGCCGGGTGGCGCCGCCCGCCACCAGTCCCGCCAGTTCGCTGAGCGCGGTCAACTGCCGGTCGCTTGCGGCTGTCACCGGTTCCTGCCCTCCCCTGCGCCGTACGTCCGTCGTCCCGGTCCGCGTCCTGTGCGGCCCGGCCCCCGATTTATGACAGAAGATAGCGGAAATATTGCCATTGTCAACCGAAACAGCGGTGGCTAGCGTTTCAAGCAAGCGGAAAGGGAGGGCACTTGTGGGCGGGACTAGCTCGGTTACAGCGGGTTCTTCGCTGCGCACGTCATCGCGTCCGGCACTGCGTACGGCCATCGCCGGCGTGGGGATGATCGGCCAGGTGCACCTGGACGCGGTGCGCAGGAGCGGTGCCCCGGTGGTCGGGGTCAGCGCGTCGACGCCCGCGCGGGCCAAGGAGGCCGCGGCGGCGCTCGGGGTCGAGCGGGCCTTCGACTCCTCGGAGGCGCTGGTCACCAGTGACGACGTCGACGTGGTGCACATCTGTACGCCCAACGACGCGCACGCCGGGCTCGCCGAACTGGCGCTGCGGGCGGGCAAGCACGTGGTGTGCGAGAAGCCGCTGACCACGTCGTCGGCCACCGCGGACGCGCTCGCGGCGCTCGCCGCGGACAGCGGTCTGGTGGCGGCGGTGCCGTTCGTCTACCGCTACCACCCGATGGCGGCCGAGGCGCGGTCCCGCGTGCTGGACGGCCGGGCGGGCGAGGTCCGGCTGGTGCACGGCCACTACCTCCAGGACTGGCTCTCGGAGCCGGGCGACACCAACTGGCGGGTCGACGCGGCGGCGGGCGGGCCCTCGCGCGCCTTCGCCGACATCGGCTCGCACTGGTGCGACCTGGTGGAGTGGGTGACCGGGCACCGGATCGCGGAGCTGACCGCGGTCAGCCAGACCGTGGACCGTACGGGTCCCGCCGGCGACGGCGGCGCGCGGGTCAGGCCGGACACCGAGGACGTGGTGCAGCTCCTGTTCCGCACCGACCGCGGCGCCACCGGTTCCGTGACCGTCTCGCAGATCTCGCCCGGCCGGAAGAACCGGCTGTGGTTCGAGGTGGACGGCACGCGGACCTCGCTCGCCTTCGACCAGGAGAACCCCGAGTCGCTGTTCGTCGGCAGCCGCGGTGAAAACGCTGCGGTGCTGCGCGACCCGGCCACGCTCTCGCCCGCCGCGGCCCGGCTCTCGGTGGTCCCCGGCGGCCACCCGATGGGATATCTCGACTGTTTCGCCGCCTTCGTCCGCGATGTGCACGCAGCGATCCGCGCCCCGGGCGCGGCGGGCGGGTCCTCGGCCGACGGCACCGGGGACACGTTCCCCACCTTCGACGACGCCGCCCGCATGGTGCGCCTGACCGAGGCCGTACTGAAATCGGCGGCGGACCGGACCTGGAAAGAGGTCTCCTGAGATGAAGCTGGGCTTCCTGACCGCCTGCCTTCCGCAGCTCCCGCTGGACGAGATCGCCGCGTGGGCGGCCTCGCACGACTACCAGTCGCTGGAGGTGGCCACCTGGCCGTCCACCGGCTCACGGGAGTTCGAGGCCAGCCACATCGACGTGACCGGCTTCGGCAAGCAGCGGGCCGACGAGGTGCGCGGCCTGTTCGACCGGCACGGCCTGACGCTGTCCGCGCTGGCCTACTACGAGAACAACCTGCACCCGGACGAGACCCGCAGGGCGGAGATCGCCGCCCACGTACGCGCCAATGTGGACGCCGCCCAACTGCTGGGCGTGGACTACGTCGGCACGTTCGTCGGCCGCCACCCGGGTCTGACGGTGAAGGAGAACATCGCGCTGGCCGAGCGGGAGCTGCCGCCGCTGGTGGAGTACGCGGGCGAGCGCGGTGTGAAGATCATCATCGAGAACTGCGTGATGGAGGGCTGGCACCCGGACGGCTATCCGGGCAACCTCGCCTACTCCCCCGAGCTGTGGGAGTGGATGTTCGGCCTCGGCCTCTATCTCAACTACGACCCCTCGCACCTGCTGTGGCTGGGCATCGACCCGGTCGAGGCGCTGAAGCCGTACATCGACCGCATTCCGCACGCGCAGGCCAAGGACGCGCAGCTCGACCCGCGGGCCAGGGACCGTTACGGCTTCTTCGGCCGGTCGGTGGCGCGGACCGACGGCTGGGACAGCGGCTGGTGGCGCTACCGGGTGCCGGGGCTCGGCGACGTCGACTGGCGCCGGATCGTCGACACCCTTTACGAGGGCGGCTTCACGGGCACGCTCTCCGTCGAGCACGAGGACCCCGTCTGGAGCGGCGACGTCCAGCGGATCACCCAGGGTCTGGAGATCGCCCACCGCACGCTGCGGCCGTTGATCGTCGGCTGATCCGACCGCGCGTCACCGCCGGCCGCCGCTCCCCCGCACCACCCGCACGCGCAGTACCCGCCGTACCCGCACCCGCCGTACCCGCACCCGCCGTACTTCCAGGAGGCATCGTCACGATGGCCACGCCCTTGAGCATCCAGCTCTACACCCTCCGGGACCAGATCGCCGCCGACCGCGACGGCACGCTGTCCCGCCTCGCCGGGATCGGTTACACCGCCGTCGAGGCGTACGACCCCACGGCCGACCCGACCGGTTTCCGCAAGGTCGCCGACGACCTGGGGCTGAGCGTCAACAGCACGCACGCGTACGCCCTGTTCGACAAGGAGGCGTCGGAGGTCTTCGACGCGATCGCCACGGTCGGCACCGACCTGGTGATCATCCCCGGCGGGATCGCACACGAGGAGTTCACCACCCCCGACGGTCTCTCGCGCACCGCGGACCTCCTCAACGGCTTCGCCGAGAAGGCCGCCGAGCGCGGTATGCGGATCGGCTACCACAACCACTGGTGGGAGATCGAGCCGCGCTTCGACGGCAGGACCGCGCTGGAGGAGCTGGCGGACCGGTTGGCCCCCGAGGTGTTCCTGGAGGTCGACACGTACTGGGCGGCGGTCGGCGGGGCCGATGTGCCGGCGCTGCTGCGCGCGCTGGGCGACCGGGTGCTGGCGCTGCACGTCAAGGACGGTCCCGGTGTGAAGGACGAGCCGCACACCGCGGTCGGCAAGGGCAGCATCGACGTGCCGTCGATCCTGGCCGCCGCGCCCGACGCGCAGCGGATCGTCGAACTCGACTCCTGCGCGGGCGACATCTTCGAGGCCGTCGCGGAAAGCCTCTCCTACCTCACCGCGCTGGAGCGTTCATGACCACAGGCCCGGTCGGCGTCGCCGTCGTCGGCGCCGGTGTCATCAGCGCGCAGTATCTGGACCATCTCACCGCCTTCCCCGACCTGCGGGTGCTCGCCGTCGCCGACATCGACGTCGAGCGGGCCCGTACGGCGGCCGGGACGTACGGGATTCCGGCCGCGGGCGACCTCGCGTCGGTGCTGGCGATCCCCGAGGTGGAGATCGTCGTCAACCTGACGATCCCGGCCGTGCACGCGGAGGTCGCCACGGCCGCCCTCCAGGCGGGCAAGCACGTCTACGGCGAGAAGCCGCTCGCGCTGGCGCCGGCCGACGGGGCGAAGATCCTGGCCGAGGCACGGTCGCGCGGGCTGCGGGTCGGGAGCGCTCCCGACACCTTCCTCGGGGCCGGGCTCCAGTCCGCGCAGCGGGCGCTGGCCGCCGGGGTCATCGGCGAACCGGTGAGCGCGACCGCCGTCACGCAGGGGCCCGGCCCCGAGTCGTGGCACCCGAACCCGGAGTTCCTCTTCCAGTACGGTGCCGGGCCGCTGTTCGACATCGGTCCGTACTATCTGACGGCGCTGGTCGCGCTGTTCGGGCCGGTGGCGCGGGTCTCGGCCTCGGCGCGGCAGGCGCGTGCCCAGCGGGTGATCGGTTCCGGGCCGAAGGAGGGCACGTCCTTCGCGGTGGAAGTGCCCACGCATGTGCACGCGTTGCTGGACTTCGCCGGTGGCCCCAGCGGCTCGGCGACCTTCAGCTTCGACTCCTCGGTGCCGCGCCGCCTCATCGAGGTCACCGGCACCGAGGGCACGCTGTCGCTGCCCGACCCGAACACCTTCGAAGGGCCTTTGCAGGTCCGGGCGTTCGGTGACGACGACTGGCGTGACCTGCCCGTCACCGGTACGGTCGCCGGTCGCGGCCTGGGCGTCCTGGACATGGCCCGCGCCATCCGGGGCGGCACCGAGCACCGCGCCTCCGGCGAACTCGCCCAGCACGTACTCGACTTGATGGCCACGGTGACGGACGCCGCGCAAGAGCACACCGTCCGCACCCTCGAAACCAGCGCCCCGGCCGTGTCACCGCTGCCGGACGCGTGGGACCCGGCGGCCTCGACGCTGTCCTGACGCAGCGGTCGACCACCGTCGGCCCCGGTCGGCCCACCCGTGGGGGGATGGGTCGACCGGGGTTTTTCTGAGTACGGTTCGCCGCTGCGCAGGTGGGTTCGCCGGTAGCCAGCGAGCCGAAGGCGGCGCCGGTGTTGAAAGGGAGAACGCGCACAGCGACCGAGGAACGAGGGAGCGAGCACGATCGACTGTCGACACCGGATTTAAGCCGCCGGAGGCGAGAGGGCGGCAAAAAAAGGGGATCGCGGTGAGCCTGCGCGAGAGGGCTCCCCCGCACGGCTCGCCGCAACCGCGGCCTCACCCAAGGCGGCTCCCTAGGCCGCGGGCAATTGGTAGTCGGGGAAGTTGCCCGGGAGGCGGTCGAGGGTGGGGCCTTCGGTGACGGCGTGGACGAGGAGTTCGCCGCCGACGAAGGCGCCGCGCCAGGAGGCGCCGAGGCCGCCGAAGAGTTCGTCGCGGTCACCGCGGGAGCGGGGCGCGCCGCGGCCGACCTTGAAGGCGCGGACCTGCGAGGCGAGGCGTTCGGTGGTGCGCGGGTCGTCGCAGGACAGGGCGGCCACCAGGGCGCCGTTGCTGGCGTTCATGGCGGAGAGCAGCTCGGCCTCGGTGTCGACCAGGACGATCGTGTCGACGGGTCCGAAGGGCTCGGTGTGGTGGAGCGGCGAGGACGGCGGAGGGCCCAGGAGCGTGACCGGGGCGAGGTAGGCGGAGGTGTCCTGGCCGGGGAGGAAGAGGCCGGGGTCGAGGGCGCCGTGGTGCAGCGGCACCGCGCCGCGGTCGACGGCCTCGGCGACCAGATCGGCCAGCTCCTTCGCCTTGGCCGCGTTGATCAGCGGCCCGAAGTCGAGTGCGGGCAGCGGGTCGTCGGGCGCGGCGACGGCCAACGGGTGACCGGTCCTGACCGACTTGACCGCCGGGAGGTACGCGGCGAGGAAGTCCGCGAAGCGGGAGCGCTGGACGACGAACCGCGGGTAGGCGGTGCAGCGCTGCTTGGCGTAGTCGAAGAGCTTGGGGATCTGCGCGCCGAAGGCGTCCCAGTCGCTGTACTCCCACAGGCCCCAGCAGTTGAGCCCTTCCTGTTCGAGGATGTGCCGCTTGCCGACGTCGGCGACGGCCGTCGCGATCCGGGCGCCGGTGTCCCGGCCGCCGACGAAGGAGACGCAGCCGATCTCCGAGGACTGCACCAGGGCCTCGGAGAGTTCGCCGCCGCTGCCGCTGACCAGCGTGACGGGAATGCCCTCGCGCCTGGCGAGCGCGGCGGCGAGGGTGAGGCAGGCCAGACCGCCGTCGGTGGGCGTCTTGGCGATGACCGCGTTGCCCGCGAGCGCCTGGACGAGCATGGCGTGCACCAGCACGCTCATCGGGTAGTTCCAGCTCGCGATGTTGGAGACGGGACCGGCAAGTGCGGTGCGGCCCGCCACCATCGGCTCGATGCCGTCCACGTACCAGCGGACGCCGTCGATGGCCCGGTCCACGTCGGCGCGGGCCAGCCGCCAGGGCTTGCCGATCTCCCAGACCAGCAACAGGGCCAGCAGGTCGCGGTGTTCGGTGAGGGCGTCCAGAGTCGCCGAGACGCGCGCCTTGCGGTCGGGCAGCGGTACGTGCCGCCAGCTCCGGTGTTCGTCGAGCGCGGCGCGTACCGCCTGTCGCGCGGTGGCCGCGTCGAGCCGGGGCGGCCCGGCTATCGGGCTGCCGTCGACCGGTGAAGTGGCGGGCAGCGGGCGGCCGTCGGCCTGCCAGCGGCCGTCCCACAGATTCAGCACACGGTCGTCGCGGAATGCCTCGGGCGCGGTCCGCAGGGCGCGCCGCCACGCGTCGCTCCAGGCCGTTCCGGGCTTGAGGATGAGGGTCATTCGGAACTCCGCTCTCGTCGGGGGGCGGAACTCGCGCGGCGCACCACCGCGCGTCTGCCGACGATAGCGACTGGACTCCCGGGGGTTCCGGTGTTCGACCACGGGTGTGTCGGTCGTCACCGTGCCCGGCCACGGCACGGGAGGAGGCGGGTTACGGCGCGGGAGAGCGGGGGTCACCGCACGGGAGAGGGGCCGGCCGACGGGATGCGCCCCCTGTGCCGGCCGGCCCCACTGTGTCCCCCGTGTACCCCTGTGTGACTAGGGGTAGCTGGTCAGGTACGTGACCTGATGGCCGCTGTTCACGGCCGCTCCCGTGGTGTTGATGACATGGCTGATGGTGCCGACACCGCCGAGCGAGACGGTCACCATGTCGTGGAACTTCACCCCGGAGGTGTTGGGCACCTGGAAGGAGTTGGCCGACACCACCGAGGAGTTGGCGGAGAAGTAGCAGTAGCTGCCGAGCCCCCACGCCTCATGGCTGGTGACCGAGTCGGCCACCTTGTAGGCGGGGTAGCCCTGCGAGGAACCGTTCATCCAGGAAGCCTGGTTGGGCGGGTCGTAGGGCATCTCGTTCTGGAAGAAGTACGTTCTGCCGCCGTTGCCGTTCCACTGCACCTGGGCCTGCTGGTAGTGCTCGACGAACAGGCCGTACATGGTGACGTTCTGGCCGTTGACGACGAGGCCCGTGGCGGCGGTGTTGGTGTTCCAGCCGACGGTGCCGCCGTTGCCGTGGTCGGCGCGCCACAGCCACATGTGGTCGCCGATGACGTTGTTGCTGTTGACGACCAGCGACTGGGTGGCCTTGCCGACGGCCGCGCCGCCGATCCGGAAGAAGACGTCGGACAGGCTGGTCGGGTCGGCCGCGTGGTTGGCGGACGAGCCGGCCGGGCCGATCTGCATCAGCGTCTGCGAGTTGGTGGTGCCCGCGTCGATGAGCAGCCCGGCCAGCTTCACACCGTCCACGTCGGCCGTGGTCAGCGCGGTGACGCCGCCGTCCGGGACGAGCGTGGCCAGACCGAGACCGAGGACGACGGTGTCGGGCCGGGTCACGTTGATCGTCTGGTTGAGGTGGTAGACACCCGGCGTGAACAGCAGGTTCTTGCCCGCCGCGAGCGCCGCGTTGATGTCGGAGGCGGTGTTGCCCGGCTTGACGATGAAGAACTGGTCGATCGGCAGCGACTGTCCCGCCGGCGTCTTCCCGCTCCAGGTGGTGCCGGACGCGTTGGACTGGAGGGCGGGCACGAAGACCTGGTACTTGCCCGCGCTGTCGATGTACAGGAAGGGCTTCTCGCGCACCACGGGCGCGCTGGCGACGGTGGTGTACGTCGGGAAGCTCTGCGCGGGCGCGCCCTTGTCGCCGACGAAGACCATGTTCCAGTTGGAGCCGCTCCAGGACCCCATCTCGGTGTCCTTGGTGAGGAACTGCTGCTGGGAGCCGGACTGGATCTGCCCGTCGATCTTGGAGTCGGAGATGAAGCCGCCGCTCGACCAGCCGCCGTCGTCCAGCGCGAGGTTGCCGCGGACGTGCATCCGCCGGTACGGGGCGGCCTGCGAGACGGCCCAACGGTCGCTGCCGCCGGTCGGGTTGACGGACATGTTCTCGGCGTCACGCCAGAAGTTCTGGGTGGCGTTGCCCTGGAACCAGTCGGCCTCGGCGTGCACCTTGCCGTTGATGGTGACCGAGTCGGGGCTCAGGCCGAGTCCTGCGACCTGGGTGTAGAAGCCGACGTTGACGTCCGCGCTGTAGGTGCCGGGCTTGAAGAGCACCGCGTAGCGCTGGCTGCCGAACTGGTTGGTCTCCTGCTGGCTGAAGATCGAGTTCAGCTTGGACTGGATGGTCGAGGCGGACATCGACGGGTCGAAGACGACCGTGTTCGGGCCGAGGTCGGGGTCGCCGCCGCTGGGCGGGGTGGTCGGCGGCGTGGTGCCGCCGCCGCTGCCGCTGACGTTGAACGACTGCGCGGTGGTGCCGTTGCACGTGTACTGCTGGAGCTGGACGCTGTCGGCGGTCGACGCGCCGGGCACGTCGAGGCACTTGCCGCTGTTGCGGTTGACGAAGTGGAAGGCGCCGCTGCTCTCGGCGACGGGCTGCCACTGCTGGTTGCTGCCGCCGCCGTACATCCAGAGCTGTGTGGTGGCGCTGTCGGCGGTGGAGACGCCGGTGACGTCCCACACCTGGGCGGGCGCGGTGGACACGCCGATCCGGTAGTAGCCGCTGTCGGTGGCGGTGAACTGCCACTGCTGGGCGGCGCTTCCGTTGCAGGCGTACTGCTGCACCGCTGTGCCGTTGGCGGTGGCCGCGGCGCGCGCGTCCACGCACTTGCCGCTGCTGACGCTGGTGACGCTGGCCGGGGCGGCCGGGATGGTGGCGGCGCCCGCGTCCCGTGCGGTGACCAGGGCGATACAGGCCGAGACCGGCAGGACGAGCGCCGCCGCTATGGCGGCTGTTCGTCTGCGGGTGCGGGATGTGCGGGTGGGCGTGCCGGGCACGGTGGGGACCTGAGTCACACGTGTCTCCTCGGTCGCGTTGTGGGGTCGCGATGCGGTGTGGACGCTAGGGGCCGCCCGTCGGCGAGTCAATACACATCAAAAAATAAGTCGTGAACTATCCGGCCGGAAAAGAGGGCCCGGCCGTCCCGGCCGGGCCCTCGGAGTGCGTCTGACGGTAAGTCAGGAACTGATCGTGTCCGTCGTCAGCAGGCCGATCAGCAGGAAGCCGACCACGATCCGGTAGATCACGAAGGAGTTGAACGAGTGCTTGGCGACGAACTTCAGCAGCCAGGCGATGGAGACGTAGGCGATCACGAACGACACCACGGTGCCGACGGCGAGCGCGGGCACGCCGACGCCCCCGCTGGTGGCGTCCTTCAACTCGTACAGCCCCGCGCCGGTGAGGGCGGGCAGGCCGAGGAAGAACGACAGGCGGGTGGCGGCCACCCGGTCCAGGTCGCGGATGAGCGCGGTGGAGATGGTGGCGCCCGACCGGGAGAAGCCGGGGAAGAGCAGCGCGAGGATCTGCGAACAGCCGACGATCATCGCGTCCTTGAAGGTGACCTGGTCCTCGCCGCGCTTGAATCGCGCCATCTGCTCGGCGCACCACATGACGACGCTGCCGCCGATCAGCGAGAAGGCGACGACCCACAAGGACGCGAGGGCGCCGTCGATCAGCGGCTTGGCGGCCAGTCCGACGACGACGATCGGGATGGTCGCGTAGATCACCCACCAGGTGAACTTGTAGTCGTGGTTGTCGCGCTCCCTCTTGTTCGCGAGCCCCTTGAACCAGGCGCCGACGAACCGCTTGATGTCGGAGAAGAAGTAGACGAAGACGGCGGCGATGGCGCCGGTCTGGATCACCGCGGTGAAGCCGACGACAGCCTTGTCGTCCACCGGGATGTTCATCAGGCCCTCGGTCATTTTCAGGTGCCCGGTGGAGGAGACCGGAAGGAACTCGGTCACTCCTTCCACGACGCCGAGAATGACGGCTTGGCCGACGCCGATGACGCTCATTGGGTGGTCCCGCCCCTTGTCCGCCGGTGATCGCCCCGGCCCGTTACGACTACATGTTCGTAGACAACGGTCAGACTTTAGAGGATCGGCGGCCGGACCCCGAATCCGGGGCCCGGCCGCCGCGGGAGGCGGATCAGCAGGCGCCGAGGTCCTGCCAGACACCCCACTCACCGGTGGTGCCGGGCGTCTCGCCCGTCGTCCACCACTTGGCCTTCCAGGTGTGACCGGCGTACGAGACGGTGTTGCCGCCCACGTAGACCGCGCTGCTGTTCCACGCGGTGGCGGTGCAGCCGGTGGTGGTCCCGGTGACCGTGAGCGTGTACGCGGCGGTGTGGGTCGTGGTGCCCGCCTTGCCGGTGACGGTCAGGGTGTACGTGCCGGGGGCCGCCGAGGCCGTGGTGGCGACCGACAAGGTGGCGTTGCCGCCCGCGGTCACCGAGGTCGGGCTGAGCGTGGCGGTGACACCGGCCGGGGCGCCGGAGACCGTCAGCGCGACGGACTGCGCGGTGCCGGAGGCGACGGCGGTGTGCACGCTGGAGGTGGTGGAACCGCCCGGCGCGACGGAGCCGGAGGCCGGGGTCAGCGACACCGAGAAGTCGTTCGCCGGGGGCGGGGTGGTGGTGCCGCCGCCGGTGAAGGGCTGGAAGGTGTGGCTGAACTGCCAGGTGCTCTGTGCGACGCCGGAGCAGGTGTCGGAGCCGCCCTGGCCGGGGCAGCCGCCGTTGTCGCGCTGGAGCGCCCAGAAGGACAGCGTGTTGATGCCCTTGCTGACCGCCCAGTTGTAGACGGTGGTGGCGTTGGCGGTGGTGAAGGTCTCGGCCGCGCCGAAGTCGTCGATGCCGGGCATCTCCGTGACGCCGACCATGCCCCAGATCTGCGCGTCGGTCTTCGACGGGTAGAGCCCGGCGAGCTGGTCGTGCAGGCCGGTGGCGGCGGTCTGGGTGTCGGTCGCCATGTTGTGCGTGGCGTTGTCGTAGTAGTCGAACGTCATCAGGTTCACGACGTCGACCTTGACGCCGTTGGAGATGGCGTTCTGGATCACCGACAGGCCCGAGCCGTCACCTGCGGTGCCCGTGGTCAGCCCGTGGGTGGTGGTCGGCAGGGTGTAGGAGAACTGCACCGAGCGGCCGTTGCTCGCCGCCCAGTCCTGGACCATCTTCACGGCCTTGTTGCGGCGGTCGATGCCGCCGGCGTTGGTCAGCGAGTTGTCCTCGATGTCGAGGTCGATCCGGCTGATGTCGTAGGTCGTGATGACCTTCTCGTAGGCCGCGGCGATCGAGCTGACGTTGGTGCAACTGTCGGCGATCTCGGTGCCGCTGTTGTCGGCCGCGTAACCGCCGAAGGACGGGATGACGTCGCCGCCGCCCGCCTGGAGGGTGTCGATGTCGGCGCCGAAGTTCGCCTGGGCGATCGGCAGCGAGCTGTCGCCGTTCCAGTACGGGGTGCAGGAGCCGACGGACGGCGTCTGGATGAACGCCATGGTGAGGAATTTGTTGCCGGAGGCCGACGCCAGGCCGGAGAGGCTGTCGCCGTTGTACGCCTCGAAGTACGGGGCGAACACGTGGGCGGGCAGCGGGGTGGCGGCGTGGGCGGTGCCGCTGCCGGTCAGGGCGAGCCCGGCCGCCGCGGTGGCGGTGACGAGTCCGGTGAGCAACGCGCGGAGGGGTCTGCGAACGGGTCCGGTCATGGACCGCGCTCCCTTCGAGGGGGGATGTGTGGGGGCCGACAGCACAGGGGGCGCTGCTGGTCTGGACCAATACTGTTGGTCTGGACCACCCGACTGTCAAGAGTCCTAACAGATAACGGAGTTGGACCACTCACCCCGCGGGAGCGGACATTTCCGGCGCCCGGACAGCACGTGTCACCGCCGCGCCCGCGCGGACGCGGCGGTGACCTGTCAGTACCCCGCTCGGACGGTCAGCGCCGCCAACTGGCGATCGCCAGCGCGGGAACGAACCGCGCGGCGTCCAGCGTGCCGACACCGGTCGCCATGTCGTACCCCTTCACCGCGGTGTAGCCGGTGACGCCGTCGTAGGAGTTGTTCGTGCCGTCCTTGACGTCCACGATCCCGGTGAGCCTGCTGTCGCCCCGGTAGAGCGCGTACAGCGCCTGGTGGATGTCGCCCACCCGGTGCCCGGCGAGCTGGTCGGCCAGCGCGACGATGCCGGAGAACAGCGGGCTGGACTCGCTGGTGCCGCCGTACACGTCCCATCCGACGGCCGTCGGGTCGAAGGAGGAGTACACCCACGCCCCGCCGTCCACGGCCGCGGTCATCGAGATGTCCGGGGTGCCGCGCCGGGCGCCGACGACGTTCTTGACCACGTCCTGGTACGAGGGCCTGGTGAAGACGTGCGACTGGCCGCCGCCGCCCGCGCCGTAGTCGTTGTAGACGCTGTCGGGCGCGGTGCGGTCGCCCGCGTCGTCCAGGTGGAGCTGCGTGCCGCCGATCGAGGTGACCAGCGGGTCGGACGAGGGCCAGGAGTTCACCGGGTACGGGTAGTCGGTGGCGCCGTCCGCCATCGAGTCGGTGGCGCCGCCGTCGCCGGAGGACGACAGCACCGTCACGCCGTGCGCGGCGGCGGCCTTGAAGGCGTACCGCAGCTTCTGGATGCTGGAGAAGTCGCCCCGGTCGAAGCCGGGGAAGGTGTTCTCGGTGGCGCCGAAGCTCTGCGTGATCACGTCGCCGACGCCGTGGTCGATCATCGACTTCTCGGCGTCCATCATCTCGGGCAGCCCCTCGACGCCCTCGGTCTCCGCGACGCCGGTCTCCACCAGCACGATGTGCGCGTCGGGCGCGACGGCGTGCGCCATCTCCACGTCCAGCGTGCTCTCGCTCGCCCAGCCGGTGTGGTCCGGATTCGTCGGGTCGAACGGCGGCACGTCACCCCACTTGACGACCTGTACGTGCGAGCTGGCGATGCCGAACTGCCGGCTGTACACGTCGAGGTCGTGCTGGATCGTCGGCGACCCGAACGAGTCCACGATCACGATCGTCCGCCCCTTGCCGGTGATACCGGCGCGGTAGAGCGGCTTGAGGTCGTACGCCTGGCGGTACTGCTGCGGGGTGTAGCAGTTGATGCCCCACTTCGCCTGGCACTGCGCGCTGCTGAGCGGGCTGCTCACCCCGCTCACCAGCCGGTGTCCCGTGACCGCGGGCACTGCCTTCACCACCGGTGCGGTACGCGCCGGGGCGGCGGTGGCGGACCCGGCGACGGGAGCGGCTGTCAAAGCGGCGGCGGCGAGGGCGGTGACCCCTGCCGCCGCGACCGCGGCGCGGGGCCGCGGACGGAATCTGCGCATGGACTCTCCTTGTGTGGAGTGCGACCGCACGAGACGGATGCCGCGATCACACCCACAGATCATGCCCAGGACAAGAGACTTCGCCGTTTGCTGCCGACCGCTTTACTCCGGATGGCCGTCCCTTGGTTATTTCATGGGCATGCCATGACGAGGCGTCATGGTGCGGCGGCGTCGCGGGGCCCGTCATGCGGCGGCGTCACGGGGCCCGTCATGCGGCGGCGTCACGGCACGGCACGGCACGGCATACACCACGTCACGACACGGCCGACGGCGGGTCAGGACACGATGTCCTTGGTGCGGAAGCCGCGGAAGGCCAGCGCCGTCAGCACGATCGCGTACGAGACCGACACCGAGGTGCCCTGGAGCATGCCGGACCACTCCATCGTCGGCTGGAGCGCGTCCGCCCAGGAGAACTGCCAGTGCGCGGGCAGCACGTCGCGCCACCGCCCCAGCGCGGTCACGGCGTCCAGCACATTGCCGACGATGGTGAGGCCGACCGCGCCGCCGACCGCGCCCAGCGGCGCGTCGGTGACCGTGGAGAGCCAGAAGGCGAGCGCGGCCGTGACGAGTTGGCTCACGAAGATGTAGATCACGGCGACCGCCAGCCGCGGCAGCGCCTCACCGGACGCCAGCGCCCCGCCGGTCGGCAGTTCCAGGTCCCCCCAGCCGTACGCGACGGTGCCCGCCACCAGCGCGACCGCGGGCAGCAGGACGAGCGCGACCGCGCTGAAGCCCAGCGCCACGGTGAGCTTCACGGCCAGCAGCCTGGTCCGCGGCACGGGCGCGGCCAGCAGATAGCGCAGCGAGGACCAGCCCGCCTCCGAGGCCACGGTGTCGCCGCAGAAGAGCGCGACCGGCACGACGAGCACGAAGCCCGCGGAGACGAACAGGCAGGTCGCGCAGAAGTTGGCGCCCGAGGCGGTGGCGGTGTCGATCAGCGTCGGGCCGTTCCTTCCCTCGCCGCTCGGGGTGCCGCCGATCGCGAAGGCGGCGATCAGGATGAACGGCAGCGCGGCGAGCAGCGCGGCCACGATCATCGTGCGGCGCCTGCGCAACTGCCGCCTGGCCTCGACGCGCAGCCGCAGCGTACGGCCGGGGCGGTAGCCGGGCGCGGTGGCGCGGGCCGGCGACCCGTCCGGTGCGGGCGCGGGGGCGGGCAGGGCGGGTGCGGCGCTCACGAGGAGCCTCCGATCAGGGTCAGGAAGGCGTCCTCCAGGCGGCGGTGCGGCCCGACCTGGGCCACGGGCACGTCGAGACGGACGAGTTCGGCCACGAATTGCGCCGGGGTCAGGCCGTCGAGCACCGCGAGCAGACCGTCCTCCTCGCGGACCGCGGTGGCGACCCCGGGCAGTGCGGCGACCTTCTCGACCGCGCTCTGCGGCAGTTCGCCGTCGATCCCGACCAGCACGGTGTCCGCCGAGCCGATGATGTCGGCGACGGGACCGGCCGTGACCAGCCGCCCGCGGTCCATGACCACCAGATGCGTACAGGTCTGCTCGACCTCGGCCAGCAGGTGGCTGGAGACGATCACGGTCCGGCCCGCCTGCGCGTAGCGGATCAGCACCTCGCGCATCTCGCGGATCTGCGGCGGGTCGAGTCCGTTGGTCGGCTCGTCGAGGATCAGCAGGTCCGGCAGGCCGAGCATGGCCTGCGCGATGGCCAGTCGCTGCCGCATGCCCTGCGAGTAGGTGCGCACGGCCCGTTCCAGCGCGTCGCCGAGGCCCGCGATCTCCAGGGCCTCCGCCAGGTGGGCGTCCTGCGCCGGGCGGCCGGTGGCCTGCCAGTACAGGTCGAGGTTGGCGCGGCCGGACAGATGCGGCAGGAATCCGGCGCCCTCCACGAAGGCGCCGAGCCGGGACAGCACGGGCGCGCCGGGCCGTACCGCCTCGCCGAACACCCGGATCTCGCCCTCGTCGGGACGGATCAGGCCCATCAGCATCCGCAAGGTGGTGGTCTTGCCCGCGCCGTTCGGCCCGAGCAGGCCGAGCACCTGGCCGGGTTCGACGCGGAAGGACAGGTCGCGTACGGCGTACTGGTCGACGGACTTCGCGTACCGCTTGCTGAGGCCGGTGATCTGCAACGGGACCGCGGCGAGCGCCGGGTCGGCCGGGCGCGGGCGGACCCGGCGGCGGCCGGTGAGCAGCAGGACGGCGGCCACGGCCAGCGCGATCAGCGGCAGCGCCCAGGCCCACCACGCGACCGAGGTGGCGTCGGCGCCGAGCCCGGTGTCGGTGGGCAGGGTGAGCGTCGGCGACGCGAGCGAGACGGTCAGTACCGCGGGCGCGGCCGGGGAGGCGTAGCCGAGGTCGGTGGTGGACAGCACCACGCGCAGTCGGTGCCCGGCCGCGAAGTCGTGGTCGACGGCGGGCAGTCGGACCGTGACGGTGGTGCCCTGCCCGGACCCGACGACGCGTACGGGGGCGGCGAGCGAGGCGGGCAGGGTCTCCTTGCCGCCGGGCGCGACGTCGTAGAGCTTCGCGAAGAGCACGGCGTCGGGCGCGTCGGTGGCGACCTTCACCCGCACCGACGGCGCTCCGGTGAGCTGGGCGCCGTCGCGCAGCGGCGCGGACTCGAACACCGCGATCTGGCCGGGGAAGTCCAGGGAGATGCCGGCGCCGACCGAGGAGAGCTGGGTGAGCGCGCCGAGGCCGGGGACGGCGGAGATCGCGGGCGGGGCGCCGCCCGCCGGGTTGGTGATCCGCTGGGCGGAGCCGGCGAGCGCGATCTTCCGGCTGCCCGATCCGTCGAGGCCGGGGTAGCTGTCGCCGCTCGCGCCGCGCAGGGTGACGCTGCCGTCGGTGGAGTTGAGGCCGCCGGTGCGGGTGACCCGGAAGGCGGGTCCCGTGCTCGTGGACGTCTCGCCCTTGAGGTAGTGGTCGAACCAGGCGGTGACCCGCTGGTCGATCCTGCCGTTCTCGGTGTTGCCGCCGTCGTGTCCGCCCGCGATCCAGTCGACGGTCACGGGTGCGCCGTTGGCCTTGATCGCCTTGGCCATCGCGTCGGACTGGGTGAGGGTGAACAGCGAGTCGGTCTGGCCCTGCACGATCAGCGCGGGGACCTTGATACGGGAGCCGACCGCGGACGGGCTGAGCGCGTCGAGTCGCGCGCGGGCGGCGGCGTCGGGCTTTCCCGCCTGGGCCACGCGTTGGTAGAGCGCGCAGACGGACGGTTCGAACCGGCCGCAGAGGGGGTCGGCGGTCGTCGGCGCTCCGGCGGGCGTGGGCGTGCCCGTGCCTGTGCCCGCGCCTGTGTCCGGGGTCCGGTCGCCGCCCGCTGCCGCGTCCAGCGGGGTGGAGCCGCTGGAGAAGAAGATGCCGGCCCACAGCTTCTTGTAGACGTCGTTCGGGAAGAGCGCGTCGCTCAGATTCCAGTACGTCATGCGCGGCGCGATGGCGTCGATGCGCTGGTCGTAACCGGCGGCGAGCAGGGAGATCGCGCCGCCGTACGAGACGCCGGAGATGCCGACCCGCGGGTCGCCCGGCGCGTCGAGCCGCACGTCGGGGCGGTCCGCGAGCCAGTCGATGAGCTTGCCGACGTCGGCGACCTCGCCGTCCGGCGCGTTGAGCCCGATGCGTCCGGTGGAGTGCCCGAAGCCGCGCGCGGACCAGGTCAGTACGGCGTAGCCGTGCCGGGCGAGCGTTTCCGCCTGGCCGCGCACGTCGTCCTTGCTGCCGCCGAAGCCGTGCCCGAGCAGTACGGCGGGCCGCCTGCCGGGACCGCCCGAGGTGAAGTACGAGGTGTCCAGGCGTACGCCCCCGGTGCCGTCGAGCATCGCGTCGCTGCGGTGCACCGAGCCGCCGTCGCCGGACGCGGTCGCCGTACCGACCGCGACGCCGCCCGCCACCAGCACCACGAGCGCCCCCGCGGCGGCGAACCACCTCTTGCGTCGCGGCCATCGAAGATCCATCCCTCGATCCTAGGCGGCTCGGGTCGCGGACCGGGCGTGGGCGGAGGGTTCTCCGGGTATTCCCATACTCCGCGCCTGTCAGGTGTCTTGACTTCTCCGGTGGCGCGTGCCATCCATGCGGTGCCCACGCGTCCGTCCGGGCGCGGGCAGGAGGGGCCGCATGCTCTCGCTCGGCGATATCTCCGACCGGCTGGAAATCCAGGATCTGTTGATCGAATACAGCCACGCGGTGGACACCGGCCAATGGCCGCTGCTGGACGCAGTCTTCACCAAGGACGCGGTCCTCGACTACACGGCGACGGGCGGACCGCGTGGAACTCTGCCGGAGATCAAGGAATTTCTCGCGGCCGTCATGCCGCGTTTTCCCGGATATCAGCATTTGCTCGGGAATTGCGCGATCCGGCTCGACGGGGACCGCGCGACGGGCCGCACCATGTGCCTCAACCCGCTCGTCCTGCCCGAGGGCGGCAAGGCCGCCGAGCGCGGTGTGCTGCTGTGCGGCTTCTGGTACGTGGACGGTTTCGCGCGGGACGGCGGCGGTTGGCGGATCGCCTCGCGGCGGCAGGAGACGTCGTACATGTACCGGGCGCCGGGCTCCGCGCAGGCGTGAGCGACCGGCCGCCTTCGGCACGTACCCGGTTCGCGCGGTGTCCGTGAACCGCCGCGGGGGGGGGGGGGGGGGGGGGGGGGGGGGGGGGGGGGGGGGGGGGGGGGGTGGGGGCGCGGGGGGGGGGGGGGGCGGGGGGGAGGGGGGAAGGAGGGCCAGCGTC
>NZ_JBVHMF010000046.1:0-12582 GCF_055558595.1 Streptomyces sp. NPDC025721
ACCCTTTTTGGGGGGGGGGGGGGGTGGGGGGGGAAGGGGGGGGGGGGGGGGGGGGTTTTGGGGGGGGGGGGGGGGGGGGGAGGGGGGGGGGGGGGGGGGGGGGGGGGTTCCCCCCCCCCCCCCCCCGCGCGCGTGCGGTTCGGCGATCAGCCCAGGGGGAGGCCCTTGAGCGGCAGCATGTCGGTGGTGGGCAGCGCGCCGGCCGGCAGTTGGCCGGTGTTGGGAAGCGCGGAGACCGGCAGCGTCTCGGTGTGCGGGGCGACGCCACCGGCGGACTCGGCGGTCTGGCCGACGATCCGGCCCGCGGAGTCGGCGGCGTCGCCCGCGGCCTTCTGCGCGGCCGGGGCGGCGGTCCTGCTCGCGGTGCCCACGATGCGGCCGGTGGCCGGGAGCGTGGTCTTCATCGCCTGGGTACCGGCCTGCCGGGCCACCCCAGTGGCCTGCTGGGAAGCGCTGTCCAGCGTGTTGCCGACATTGGCGCCGTCCAGATTGCTCAGCCCGCCCAGGTCCGTCGGCGGCAGCGCGGCGGCCTGCGCGGCGCCCGCTCCGATCAGCGGCGCGGCGGCGGCGCCGATCAGCAGGGCGGCCTGGGCGAAGCGGCGGGTCAGGGGGAGGGACATGGTGCTCCTTTTACGGAGTTGGCTCCGTGAGGGGACGTATTGCGTCCGCCGGGCGGACGTCGTGACTACCGCTCAAGGAGCCCGAAGGTTGCGGTCGTTCGAGGTAAAGAGTTGGCAATGTGTCGCATTATAGGAATCCGACAGATCGGATATAGCGGACAGCTCATATGACTTTGATGAAACGTCACATCCCTGCTGCCGCAAGGGAATTGCCATCCGGTCGAGCGGTTTTCCCGCAGCCCGCGTTTGACCGCGGGAGCGGGCACTTCCGAGTGAATGCGCGCACTATTGCGCGACGGTGATCCGTACGTATCCGTCCGGCTTGACGGCCGCGGAACCCTGCGCGCCGCCCGCTTTCTGCTTCTGCCAGCCCTTGCCGGACTGCGCCGCGGCCCACTTCTGGCCGCCGAAGGTCACCTGCTCGACCTTCAGGTCCTGCGCGTGCGCCACCGCCCACTGCGCCAGCTCCCAGCCGCGCCGGGTGCCGTCGCCCTCCGCCGCGCCGCCCGCGGGCCTGGCGGGCACCGCGACCGTACGCGGCTCGTCGGCCGCCACCGGCTTCACCTGGCTGCCGAACTCCCGCGTCAGCCTGGCCGTGACCTGCGACGTACTGCCCAGCTTGCCGCCCGCGCTGAAGGGCGTGTCCGAGCCCGTCGTACAGCTCAGCGCGCCCGCCTTGCGCCCGTACAGCGCCGCCGACAGCAGCGTCGCGTCCGCCTCGTGCTTCGCGTACGCCTGGGGGAAGCCGCTCTTCTGCACGCGCTGCGCCGCCACGGTCAGCGGCAGCCGCGAATAGCCCTCGATCTTCACCAGGCCGTCGAAGAAGGCGTTCGTCGAGTACACCGGGTCCTGGACCTGCTGCGCGGTGCCCCAGCCCTGCGAGGGGCGCTGCTGGAACAGTCCGAGCGAATCCCGGTCGCCGTGATCGAGATTGTCCAGCCGTGACTCCTGCAACGCCGTGGCCAGGGCTATGGTGAGCGCCCTTTCCGGCAGCCCGCGCGAGGTGGCCACGGCGGCGATCGTCGTCGCGTTCGCCGCCTGCGACGGGCTCATGTCCAGCGTGTCGCCGTCCGCCGTCACTGTGCAGTCCGCGCTTTCCGGCGCTTTGTTCTCCTCCGCGGCGCGGTAGAGGCCATAGGTGGCGAGCCCCAGCAACACCACGGCCGCTGTGGCGATCTTGCGGCCCCGGCGCTTGCGCTTGGGGGGCTTCTGAGGGGGGGAGCTGGGCACGCGCCGAGCGTACCGAAGGCGGCGGGTCCCGAATGACCTACGACGGCGCCGTCTTCGGCTTTCTCCTCCGTGCGCGTGAACGGGGCAGGCGGCCGGGGCCTTCGGGGCATCCGGGCCCGAGGCCCTACGCTCGGCGTATGCGCAGCGAACTCGACCTCAGCCAGGATGCCGCTCGGCTCACCGCCCAACTCGTGGACGTGCCGTCCGTGAGCCAGCAGGAGAAGGCGCTGGCGGATCTGGTGGAGGAGGCGCTGCGGGGGCTGCCGCACCTGACGGTGGACCGGGACGGCGACGCGGTGGTGGCGCGGACCCGGCTCGGGCGCGCCGAGCGGGTGGTGCTCGCGGGCCACATCGACACCGTGCCGATCGCGGACAACCTGCCGTCGCGGCTGGACGAGAACGGCCTGCTGTGGGGCTGCGGCACCTCGGACATGAAGGCGGGCGTGGCGGTGCAGCTGCGGCTGGCGGCGACCCTGACCGCGCCGAACCGCGACCTGACCTACGTCTTCTACGACGCCGAGGAGATCGCGGCCGAGTTCAACGGACTCAAGCGGCTGGTCGAGCGGCACCCCGAGTGGCTGGCCGGGGACTTCGCGGTGCTGATGGAGCCGACCGACGGCAAGGTCGAGGGCGGCTGCCAGGGCACCCTGCGGATCCGGGTCGAGACCACCGGCCGCCGGGCGCACTCGGCGCGGAGCTGGCTCGGGGACAACGCCATCCACAAGGCCGCGCCGATCCTGGACCGGCTCGCCGCGTACGAGCCCCGCCGGGTCGTCATCGACGGCCTGGAGTACCGCGAGGGGCTGAACGCGGTGCGGGTCGAGGGCGGCCACGCGGGCAATGTGATCCCCGACTCCTGCGCGGTGACCGTCAACTTCCGCTTCGCGCCCGACCGGAGCGAGGCCGAGGCGCTCGCGCACGCCGAGGAGGTCTTCGACGGCTTCACCGTGGTGCTCACCGACAGCGCGCCGGGCGCGCTGCCCGGCCTCGCGCACCCGGCCGCCGCCGCCTTCGTCCGCGCCATCGGCACCGAACCCGCCCCCAAGGACGCCTGGACCGACGTGGCCCGCTTCTCCGCGCTCGGCGTGCCCGCGGTGAACTACGGCCCCGGCGACCCCAAGCTCGCCCACGCCCGCGAGGAGCACGTGGCGGTCGCCGCCGTGCTGGAGGCCGAGGAGCGGCTGCGCGGCTGGCTCACCGACTGACCGGGCCCGATCCCGCGGCCCCGGCGACCGCCCCGCCTCACTCGTCCGACTGATCCGGCGAAAGGCGGAGCAACCGAACAGGGGTGCCCATCGGTCTTCCCTCGCGGCATGGTGTGATCGGAGCCGTAGGGATCGGTTGGGGGAAGAGGCGTGTCGTGGGACTGACCAGCAGAGGATTCGCCGTACTGCTCCTCGTCGTCGCGGTGGCCGCGGTGGCGGGCGCGGTGCTGCTCTGGCCGCGGGTACGGGGCCCGCGGCCGGTACGGGTCGTCGCCCGCGTCGGGATGATCCTGCTCTGTCAGGTCACCGCGATCTTCGTGGTGATGGTCACGGTCAACAACGACTACGGCTTCTACGCGTCCTGGGACGACCTGCTCGGCAACGCCAACAGCGGCGGCAAGTCCGTCGCGGGCCCCACCGCCACGCCCACCCCCACCAAGCCCGACTACCGGGTCAAATTCGCCTCGTACTCACAAGGCTTCGAGAAGGCCACCGTGCGCGGCTGGAAGTCCGGGACGAAGGGCGACGTCATCGTCTGGACGCCGCCGCAGTACAAGAAGAAGGAGTTCGCGCACACCCGCTTCCCCGTCATAGAGGTCCTGCACGGCATCCCCGGCACCCCGCACAGCTTCCTGCGCGGCATGCGGCTCGGCCAGATCATGCAGGGCGAGATCACCGCCGGCCGCGCCGAGCCCGCGATACTCGTGCTGCCCACCATCACCCCGGACCGGGCCAACACCGGCTGCGCCGACGTGCCGGGCAAGAGCAAGGTCGGCACCTGGCTCACCGACGACGTGGCGCAGACGATCGCGCACAATTTCCGTACGCTCCCGGCGCCGCGCGGCTGGGCCGTGATGGGCATATCCACCGGCGGCTACTGCGCGGTGCGGATGGCGCTCGAACACCCCGACCGGTTCGTGGCCGCCGCCGCGATGGCCCCGGACAATCCGGCCGAGTCCGCCCGCGGTGTCCGCTCGCCGCTGTGGCTGGCCCAGAACACCCGCCCCGAGGTGCACATCCTCATCGAGTCCAGCAAGCAGGACCCGGAGAGCCCGCCGAAATTCGGCGACTGGATCACCGCCGCCGTCCGGCCGCCCACCTCGGTCAGCACGCTGCGGATCGACCGCGGCGGCCACAACTGGAAGACCTGGGGCGGAATGTTCCCCGCGGCCTTCACCTGGGTCAGCGCCCGCCTCGAAGCGCCCCGGGCGGTCCCATTGGCGCCGTCCGCCGCACCTTGATGCGTACGCTTCCCGTATGACTGACTCACACACGGGAGCGGCCGGGCAGAGTCCGGACGCGCAGGAGGCGGCTGCCGCGGCCAACGAGGCGGCGGAGACCGTGCTGACCGGCAAGGGCTGGCCGGAACGGCACACGGGCCCTGTCGTACGGCGGCGCGGCCAGGTGCAGGCGGGGACCACCGATCAGCGGTTGCTGGACAGTCGAGGAGAGTCGGACTGGGTGCACGGCGACCCGTGGCGTGTGATGCGGATCCAGTCGGAATTCGTCGAGGGCTTCGGCGCCCTGGCCGAACTCGGCCCCGCCGTCAGCGTCTTCGGCTCCGCCCGCACCCCGGTGGACTCGCGTGAGTACGCGGCGGGCGTACGGATCGGCCGCGCCCTGACCGAGGCCGGTTTCGCCGTCATCACCGGCGGCGGCCCCGGCGCGATGGAGGCCGCCAACAAGGGCGCGCTCGAAGCGGGCGGCATCTCGGTCGGCCTCGGCATCGAGCTGCCCTTCGAGCAGGGCCTCAACTCCTATGTCGACATCGGCGTGAACTTCCGCTACTTCTTTGTCCGAAAGACGATGTTTGTGAAGTACGCGCGGGGATTCGTCGTGCTCCCCGGCGGCTTCGGCACCCTCGACGAACTCTTCGAGGCGCTCACCCTCGTCCAGACCAAGAAGGTCACCCGTTTTCCGATCGTGCTCTTCGGCACCGAGTACTGGGGCGGCCTGGTCTCCTGGATCCGCTCCACGCTCGTCGCGGGCGGCAAGGCGTCCGCGGCCGACCTGGAGCTGTTCCACGTCACGGACGACGTGGACGAGGCCGTGGCGCGGGTGACGAAGGAGAGCGCCTAGGGCCTCGCGGGGCCCCTGGCCCCCGCCCAGCGGGCCCCCTAGGCCAGGCCCCTGCGGGCCACGGCGGGCGGGCGGTGACCCGCGATCGAGGCCACCATCTCCAGCACCTGACGGGTCTCGGCGACCTCGTGGACGCGGTACACCCGCGCCCCGAGCCACGCCGATACCGCCGTGGTGGCCAGCGTGCCGATCAGCCGCTCCTTGACCGGCCGGTCGAGCGTCTCCCCGACGAAGTCCTTGTTCGACAGGGAGACCAGCACCGGCCACCCCGTCGCCGTCATCTCCGGCAGCCGCCGGGTCGCCTCCAGCGAGTGCCGGGTGTTCTTGCCGAAGTCGTGACCCGGGTCGATCAGAATCCCGTCACGCGGCACGCCCAGCGCCGCCGCCCGCTCGGCCAGCCCCACCGTCACCCGCAGGATGTCGGCCATCACGTCCTCGTATCCCACCCGGTGCGGCCGGGTCCGCGGCTGGGCGCCGCCCGCGTGCGTGCACACCAGCCCCACGCCGTACCGCGCCGCGACCTCCGCCAGCCGCGGGTCCACCCCGCCCCACGCGTCGTTCAGCATGTCGGCGCCCGCCTCGCACACCGCCTCGCCGACCTCGTGCCGCCAGGTGTCCACGCTGATCACCACATCCGGGTGGCGGCGGCGCACCTCCGCCACGAAGGCGACCGTGCGGCGGATCTCCTCCGCCGCCGAGACCTCCTCGCCGGGGCCCGCCTTCACCCCGCCGATGTCGATGATCGCCGCGCCCTCCGCGACGGCGCCCGCGACCCGCTCCAGCGCGGGTTCGTCGGTGAAGGTGGCGCCCTGGTCGTAGAACGAGTCCGGCGTACGGTTCACGATCGCCATGATCACCGGCTCCCGCTCGCCGAATTCGCGGGTCCCCAACCGAAGTGCCACTGCCGCTCCTCATCTCAGACTCATGCGATCGTGGCACGATCGTGCCTGACACGTAGGCCGGACCCCGGGAGATCGAGTTGTTCTGGTTCATGCTCATCGCGCTGGTCGCGGTGGTCGCCGCCGTCGCGATGGCCGTACTCGGTGACGGCGGCACCCTGCGGGACTCCGAACCCGACCGGATCGACGACCGGCTGCCCGCCGACCGCCCGCTCATCAGGTCCGACATCGACGCCGTCCGGCTGCCGATCGCCGTACGCGGCTACCGCATGCTCGACGTCGACGAGGTGCTGGACCGGCTCGGGGCGGAACTCGCCGAGCGGGACGCCAGGATCGCCGACCTGGAGGCCGTGCTGGCCGGGGCGCGGGCCGGCGCGGTCGGCGCCCCCGTGACGCCGTCCCTGGACAAGGACGAGACGCCGCGGGACGACACCGGTGAGTGACGCGATCGTCGGGCCCGACGGACTCGCGCGCTGCCCCTGGGGGCTGTCCGCGCCGGATTACGTGGCCTACCACGACACCGAGTGGGGGCGGCCCGTGCACGGGGACGACGCCCTGTTCGAGCGGACCTGCCTGGAGGCGTTCCAGTCCGGGCTGTCCTGGATCACGATCCTCCGTCGCCGCGAGGGGTTCAGGGCCGCCTTCGACGGCTTCAAGATCGACGCGGTCGCGGGCTTCACGGCGCAGGACGAGGCGCGGCTGCTGCTCGATCCCGGGATCATCCGCAACCGGGCGAAGATCGCCGCCTCCGTCGCCAACGCGCGGGCCGCGCAGGCCCTGCGCGACAGCTACGACGGCGGGCTCGACGCCCTCGTCTGGTCCTTCGCGCCCGACCCCGCGACCCGCCCGGCGCCGCGCCGCCTCGCCGACGTGCCCGCCACCACCCCCGAGTCGGTGGCTCTCGCCAAGGCGCTCAAATCCCACGGCTTCCGCTTCGTCGGCCCCACCACCGCCTACGCCCTGATGCAGGCCTGCGGCCTGGTCAACGACCACCTCGCCGACTGCTCCGCCCGCTAGGGCCGGTCCGGACGGGCCCGGGGTCGCGCCGGACCCGTGCCCCCTTCAGCCCGTCCGGCGATCGAGGACCGGCCGGAGCGGCGACGGGCGTCCCGCGTCAGCGGCCCACGTAGCGCGGGGGCTGCTTGGCCACGAAGGCGTTGACCGCGATGCGGTGGTCCTCGGCGGCTCCGGCCAGGGTCTGGAGCTCGTCCTCCTTGGCGAGGGTGGAGAGCAGGGAGTGGGCGGCCCCGTGGGCGAGGGACGCCTTGATGGCGGCGTAGGCGACGGTCGGCCCCTCGGCCAGCCGCCGGGCCACGGCGACGGCCTCGGCGGGAAGATCCGCGGCGGGCACGACCCGGTTGGCGATCCCGAGGTCGTACGCCTCCGCGGCCCCCACCGAGCGCGGGAAGAGCAGGAGATCCGAGGCCCGGCTGTGCCCGACCAGCCGCGGCAGCGTCCACGACACACCCGAGTCCGCGCTGAGCGCCACCCCGGCGAAGGACGTGTTGAAGGCGGCGGTGTCCGCCACGATCCGGTAGTCCGCGGCGAAGGCGAACCCGGCCCCGGCGCCCGCGGCGACCCCGTTCACCCCCGCCACCACCGGCTTGGGCATCGTCGCGATCGCGGTGACGATCGGGTTGTAGTGCTCGGCCACCGTCGTGAGCCCGCCGCCCGCCGCCAGCGTCGCCAGATGCTCCTTGAGGTCCTGTCCGACGCAGAAGGCCCGCCCGGTCGCGGTGAGCAGCACCGCCCGCACCGCGGTGTCGTCGGCCGCTTCCCGCAAGGCGTCCCGCAGGGTGTTCTTCGTTTCCGTGTCGAGCGCGTTCATCGCCTCGGGACGGTTGAAGGTGACGGTCGCGAGCCCGTCGCTCACCTCGTACAGAACGCTGTCGGCCATGGCTGAACCCCTTCGTCGCGGCATCGGTCCTGGCCAGAATGCCGGACTTCACGGCACCCCGACATGTGACGTACGTCAAACGTCCGACCGAACCGATACCCTTCGGGAACCCGGTCGATCACTGTCCACTCGCCGAATTGGCCGGTTTTGGGGAGGGCCCATGCTGAACGTAGTGCGACCGATGTTGGTCATCGGGTCGATAGATGCGGGATAATGGCCGAGAACCAATGTGTTCGAGTCCGAGCTGGTTTCAGGAAGGGGAACGAGCATGGCGGCCATGAAGCCGCGGACGGGTGACGGCCCGCTCGAGGTGACCAAGGAGGGGCGGAGCATCATCATGCGCGTTCCGCTTGAGGGCGGCGGGCGGCTTGTTGTCGAGCTGACCCCGGACGAGGCGGATGCCCTCGGCGACGCGTTGAAGAAGGCCATCGCCTGAGACCAGCGGTCCCATAAATCGTCGCGGCCCCGTACACGGAATGTCGTGTACGGGGCCGCCGTCGTTTTCCTGCGCGCGCCGCCGCGTCACTTCCGGCGCACCGCGCACAGCAGACCGTCGTCGGTCGGCAGCAGGACGGGGGAGAGCCGGGGGCTGTCCCGGACCGCGCGCATCAGCTCGCGCAGCCGCACCGACTCGGCGTCCTGGTGGGCGGCGTCCAGCGCGCGCCCGCGGGCGAAGGCGCCCTCGAAGCAGACCAGGCCGCCGATCCGCAGCAGCCGCAGCGCCTCGTCGAGGTAGTCCAGGTACTCCAGCCGGTCGGCGTCGCAGAAGACCAGGTCGTAGCCGCCGTCGGTGAGCCGGGGGAGCACGTCCAGGGCCAGGCCGGGGATGACGCGGGAGCGGTTGGCGGCGAAACCGGCCTCGCGGTACGCCTCGCGCGCGAGCTGAAGGCGGTCCGGCTCGGTGTCGACGGTGGTCAGGATGCCGTCGGGGCGCATGCCGCGCAGCAGGTGGATGCCGGAGACCCCGGTGCCGGTGCCGATCTCGACGACGGACTTCGCGTCCCCCGTGGCGGCCAGCAGCCGCAGGGCCGCACCGGTGCCGGGCGAGACGGGCCGCAGACCGGCCGCGTGGGACCGGGCGCGGGCGCGTATGAGGGCGTCGTCCTCGGCGACGAACGCGTCGGCGAACGCCCAGCTCGCCTGCCGGTTGCCGGTAATGTCCCTCTCCCTGTCCCCGGGTCGATCCCTGTCGTAGGTGCAGCCCGCCCGGCGACTGTATCCGCTGGGGGCGGGAACCCGCTGATGGGACTGTGCGTTATCCGTAAGGACGGCTACCGGCGGGAGAAGGCCCCGGCTCTCCCCGCCGAGTGGAAGTCCTGGGAAGTCAATGGCAACAGCGCACTTATCCGGAGCTAACGGGCGAGGTGGATATGGTAGGGGCTCTACTGGACACCACCAGAGCCGACAGGGGAGGTGCGGCTGCGGCCGGTGACAAGGGAGGAACGCTCAGGCGTATTCTCCGGTCCGCCGGACAGCCGAAATCCGTGACCAACACTGCTGATGACCGTTCACGCGAAAACACTCCCGCGACCGCGACGTTCGCCACCGACGGGGACGCTCAGGCGTGGACGCCTCCCTCTTGGGAGGAGATCGTCAGTACCCACAGTGCCCGGGTGTACCGGCTGGCGTACCGCCTGACCGGCAACCAGCACGATGCGGAGGACCTCACCCAAGAGGTCTTCGTGCGGGTCTTCCGTTCCCTGTCCACCTACACGCCCGGCACGTTCGAGGGCTGGCTGCACCGCATCACGACCAATCTCTTCCTGGACATGGTGCGCCGCCGCCAGCGGATCCGCTTCGACGCCCTCGGGGACGACGCGGCCGAGCGGCTGCCCAGCCGCGAGCCGTCCCCCGCGCAGCACTTCAACGACACGCACTTCGACGCGGACGTCCAGCAGGCGCTGGACACCCTCGCCCCGGAGTTCCGCGCCGCCGTGGTGCTCTGCGACATCGAGGGACTGTCGTACGAGGAGATCGCCGCGACGCTGGGTGTGAAGCTGGGCACGGTGCGGAGCAGGATTCACCGTGGCCGCTCCCACCTGCGCAAGGCTCTGGAACACCGGGCGCCCGGCGCCCGGCCGGCTCCCGCGCTCGCTGCCGCCACACAGAAACCTGGCCAGGAGGGCGGGAGAACGTGAGCAGTAGCGGTTCAGGCGAACAACGTGCAGCGCCTGCCGAGCAGCACCTTGGCGACCGGCTCGCCGCATTTGTCGACGGCGAGCTCGGCGACGACACCCGGGACCGGGTGCTCGCCCATCTGGTGACCTGTCCGCAGTGCAAAGCCGCTGCCAGCGAGCAGCGGCGTCTCAAGAGCGTCGTGGCGGCCTCCGAGCAGCCGATGCTCTCCGCCGGGCTGCTGGCCCGGCTCCAGGGCCTTCCCGGCCTACCACCGACCGGCGACGGGACCGAGGACGCCGACCGTACGCGTGACTGGCGCGACCGGGACGACGAGGGCCACGGCCCCGGCGCCGCCGGCGGGCGGGACCAGGAGCGGCGCGGCCCCTTCGACGGCGGCCTGCTCGGCTCCGGCGTGTTCGGCGACGGCGGTTCACGGCGCCGCGAGGAGTTCTCGTACCTCACACCGGGCCGCGACCTCGTGCCCGGCGGCTCCGGCGGTCGCGGTTTCCGCATCCATGAGCTGACCCGCGCCGCCGCGGCCGACGGGCGCCCCGAGGACCGGGAGCAGCCGGAGGCCCCCGCGCACAGCGGCTCCGGCACCGCGGCCTCCCGCGGCAGGCGGTTCGCCTTCGCCGCCGCGGGCGCCTTCTCGATGGCGGCCATCGCCCTGGGCAGCGCCCTGCCCATGGAAGCCGCGGTCGACGGCGGCGCCCGCCCCGACGACGGCCCCGCGGTCAGCCCGCTGAGCGCCAACTCCGTGCCGGACACCCGCGGGGTCACCCCGCGCGGCGTGCTCGACGCCGGGGACCGGCGCATGCTCCGCGCCCCCGCCGCGGTCACCTCGGTGACACCCGTTTCGGTGACCCGGCCGCTGATGGCGCCCGGCGCCCTGCCGCTCGTGACGCCCGCCGCTTCCCCCGTATCGCCCGGCCCCCAGGCCCCCGCGATACGGCGCTGACCGGCCACCGGCCGGTCTCCGGCCGGTCACCGGAGCGGGCTCGGGGGCTGACCCTTTACCCCCTGGCGACGTACTGTTAGCCGGAGCCACTCCCGCACCGCCCGCGTGGACAGGTACCGTAAAGTCCGCCGGACCCTGCCTTCCCGGCTGTGGACGTCCCAAGGAGCTGCAAGGTGTTCTTCGACATAGGCCCGCTGGAGCTGGTCGCGATCGTGGTCCTTGCCGTCCTCGTCTTCGGCCCCGACAAGCTGCCGAAGGTCATCCAGGACACCATGAACTTCATCCGGAAGGTCAGGGAGTTCTCGGACAGCGCCAAGGAAGACATCCGGCGGGAGCTGGGTCCGGAGTTCAAGGACTTCGAGTTCGAGGACCTCAATCCGAAGACGTTCATCAAGAAGAATCTGATGAGCGACAGCGACATGGACGAACTGGGCCTCAAGGACATCCGCAACGGCTTCGACTTCCGCAAGGAGATGGCCGAGGTCACCGACGCGGTCAACGGCGTGGAGCCCGCCTCCGCCGCCAACGGCTCGTCCGGCGCGGCCGGTTCGTCCTCCGGCGTGCCGGGACCGACCTCCGGCGGCGGCTCCTCGGCCACCCCCGACAGGCTCCGCAAGAAGGACGGCCTGGAGCCCGGCGAGGCTCCGCCGTTCGATTCCGACGCGACCTGAGTCAACCAGATCACGCCTTTTCACCCCTCCAGGTGGCTATTGTCCGTGTGTTCGCCGTCACCGTGAGCCGGTTCGGCTCCCGAACCCACCCAGGGTCGGGCAAGATGGCGAGTCGCCCAGATGGGCACGGAGGAGGCGTAACACCGCATGGAGACGAAGACCGGCAGTGCTCGTGGGACGGTCGACGGCTACTTGATGGCCGACTTCCCTTGGTACGGGCTGGACGAGGCGTTCACCGGACG
Organism: Streptomyces sp. NPDC025721; assembly: GCF_055558595.1. Classification (NCBI taxonomy): domain Bacteria; kingdom Bacillati; phylum Actinomycetota; class Actinomycetes; order Kitasatosporales; family Streptomycetaceae; genus Streptomyces; species Streptomyces sp. NPDC025721. The sequence goes on from NZ_JBVHMF010000046.1 coordinate 11,920, forward strand.
GCGCTGGCTGGGCACGGTCGGCGTGAGCGGGGACGGCACGGTCGAGCACGGCTCAATAGGGCATGGTGACGAGCCTTCGCTGAAGGCGGCTCCGGCGGACGCGGAAGGGCTGCGGTTCGCCGCGGTCGTCACCCTCGCCAACCGCCCCGGACGGCGCAGCTCCGACGGCACCGGCGTACTGGAGGCGACCTCGGTCTCCTCCGCGGCCTGGCTCGCCGGGTCCGGGCTGCTGTCCTGCACCTGGCCCACCACCATGGACCGGGCCCTGCGCCAGGACTGGCTCGACCAGCAGACCGCCACCGCGTGGGAACTCGCCGACGACCTGGCGGGCAGCGGCTGGTCGACGCTGACCCTTCCGGTCGACGGCGACCCGACGCCGTTCCACTACCGCGAGTCCGAGTACGGCTGGGTCATGGCGGGCTCGGCCCGCGGTGTCCACCTCGGCGCGTACGGCCGCGGCATGAGCGCGTACGGCCTCGGACTGGCCGTGGTCAAGGACGTGACCCTGTACGAGGTCTGAGGCGCCCTCAGGGCGCTTCCAGGCACCTTTGCGGCGCTCCGCGGACGGCGGGGGGGGGGGGGGGGGGGGGGGGGGGGGGGGGGGGGGGGGGGGGGGGGAGGGGAGGGGGGGGGGGGGGGGGGGGGAGGGAGGGTGATAGAAAA
>NZ_JBVHMF010000046.1:12592-39328 GCF_055558595.1 Streptomyces sp. NPDC025721
GGAACGGAGGCGGGGTGGCCGAGTGTGGCGAAGCGACCGGGGATCGCTGCGCTCCGCCCCTCCCCCCCCCCCCCCCCCCCCCCCCCCCCCCCCCCCTCCCCCCCCGCCCCCCCCCCCCCCCCCCCCCCCCCCCCCCCCCGCCGTCCCGTACGCTCGGCGGCCGGCCCGCCCGCCCGGCCGCCGAGCGCTCAGAACTTGTTGCGCGGCGTGATCCCCAGGGACATCCCCGCCAGGCCGCGCTGACGGCCGCCCAGCTTGCCCGCGATGGACCGCAGGGCAGCGCCCGCGGGGGACTCGGGGTGGCTGAGCGCCACCGGACGCCCGTCGTCGCCGCCCTCGCGGAGCCGCACGTCGATGGGGATCTGCCCGAGGACGGGCACGGTCGCGCCGGTCATCCGGGTCAGCCCCTCGGCGACCCGCTCGCCGCCGCCCGAGCCGAAGACGTCGATGACCTCGTCGCAGTGCGGGCACGGCATGCCCGCCATGTTCTCCACCACGCCGACGATCTTCTGGTGGGTCTGCACGGCGATCGACCCGGCGCGCTCGGCGACCTCGGCCGCCGCCTGCTGCGGGGTCGTGACGACCAGGATCTCCGCGTTCGGCACGAGCTGCGCGACGGAGATGGCGATGTCACCGGTGCCGGGCGGCAGGTCGAGCAGCAGCACGTCGAGGTCGCCCCAGTACACGTCCGCCAGGAACTGCTGGAGCGCGCGGTGCAGCATCGGTCCGCGCCACACCACCGGCTCGTTGCCGGGGGTGAACATGCCGATCGAGATGACCTTCACGCCGTGCGCCGACGGCGGCATGATCATGTTCTCGACCTGGGTGGGCCGGCCGTCCGCGCCGAGCATGCGCGGCACGCTGTGCCCGTAGATGTCCGCGTCCACCACGCCGACCTTCAGCCCGTCGGCCGCCATCGCCGCCGCCAGGTTGACCGTCACCGAGGACTTGCCGACACCGCCCTTGCCGGACGCGACGGCGTAGACGCGGGTCAGCGAGCCCGGCTGGGCGAACGGGATCTCGCGCTCCGCCTGCCCGCCGCGCAGCGACGACGCCAGGCCGCGCCGCTGCTCGTCGCTCATCACGTCGAGCGTGACCTGTACCGAGGTGACCCCGGCGACGCCCTCGACCGCCGCCGTGACGGCGTTGGTGATGGTGTCGCGCATCGGGCAGCCGGACACCGTGAGATAGACGGTGACGGCGACCGAGCCGTCGGCGCCGATGTCCACGGACTTGACCATGCCGAGGTCGGTGATCGGTTTGTGGATCTCCGGGTCGTTCACCGTCGCGAGCGCGGCGCGCACGGCGTCTTCGGTCGGCGTGGAGACTGCGGTGTCGGTAGCCATACGTCGATGGTACGGCGGTGGCCGAGCGCCGTTCAGCGCCCCCGGCCGTCGCCTTCGTCACTGCCCTCGTCGTCGGAGCCGGGGTCGGAGCCGGGGCCCGTCCCGGAGCCGTGCCCGCCGTCCGTGCCGCGCCTGGCCTCGGGGCCGCGTTTGGTGTGGGTCCTGCCGCCGCTGGGCCTGCCGCCGGGGCTCGTGCCGTGGCCGCCCCCGGCCTGCCGGTCCTCGATCTCCTTGAGCAGGTCCTGGAGTTCGGAGCGGATCCAGTCGCGGGTGGCGACCTCGCCGAGGTTCATCCGCAGCGCCGCGACCTCGCGGGTCAGGTACTCGGTGTCGGCGATGCTCCGCTCGCCCTGCTTGCGGTCCTGTTCGAGGTTGACCCGGTCCCGGTCGTCCTGCCGGTTCTGCGCGAGCAGGATCAGCGGGGCCGCGTACGACGCCTGGAGGGACAGCATCAGGGTCAGGAAGATGAACGGGTAGTTGTCGAAGCGGATCGACGGCGGCGCGAAGATGTTCCACAGCACCCACAGGATGATGAGGACCGTCATCCAGACGATGAACCGTCCGGTGCCCAGGAAGCGGGCCACGCGCTCGGAGAGCTTGCCGAACGCCTCCGGGTCGTACGTCGGCAGCAGGCTGCGGCGCGGGGCGCGCGGCTGGTCGAGCCGCACGCGGGGGCGCGAGGTGGCGGTCGCGCCGGGCGGGTGCCGGAAGCGCTCCCGGTCGCGGTCATCGGCCGCCATCGTCGCCCACCCCCGTCATACCGCCCCGCGCGTCGTCGTCCGCCGCGTCGTCCGTGCCGTCGTCCGTCATGTGGTGCCCGTGCGGCCCGACCGCGCCGTGCAGATCCGTCTCGCGCCAGTCCTCGGGCAGCAGGTGGTCCAGCACGTCGTCCACCGTGACCGCGCCCAGCAGCCCCCCGGTCGCGTTCACCACGGGCGCCGAGATCATGTTGTACGTCGCCAGGTAGCTGGTCACCGCGGGCAGCGGGGTGTCGGGCGTCAGCGGCTGGAGGTCGGTGTCCACGATCGAGGCGAGCAGCGTGAACGGCGGGTCGCGCAGCAGCCGCTGGAAGTGCACCAGGCCCAGGTACTTGCCGGTCGGCGTCTCGTCCGGCGGCCGGCACACGTAGACCTGCGCGGCCAGCGCGGGGGACAGGTCGGGGTTGCGGATCCGGGCGAGCGCGTCGGCGACCGTGGCGTCAGGGCGCAGCACGATCGGCTCGGTGGTCATCAGCCCGCCCGCGGTCCGCTCCTCGTACGACAGCAGCCGCCGTACGCCCGCCGCGTCCTGCGGCTGCATCAGCGTGAGGAGTCGTTCCTGCTCGTCCGCGGGCAGTTCGGCCAGCAGGTCGGCGGCGTCGTCCGGGTCCATCGCCTCCAGGACGTCCGCGGCGCGCTCCTCCTTGAGCTTGCTGAGGATCTCCACCTGGTCGTCGTCGGGCAGCTCCTCCAGGACGTCCGCCAGCCGGTCGTCGTCGAGCGCCGCGGCCACCTCGCCGCGCCGCTTGGGCGACAGGTGGTGCAGGACGTTCGCCAGGTCGGCCGGGCGGAGCTGTTCGAAGGTCGCCACCAGGTTCTCCGCGCCCTGGCCGTCCTCGGCCAGCCGGAAGCCGGTCACCGCCGACCAGTCGACGGTGAGGGTGGCTCCCTTGCGGCGCAGGGCCCCGGGCCTGCCGCGGCGCACGAAGACCTTGTCGATCTCCCAGTCGCGGCGGGCCGGGAGCTGGGTCATGGAGACGTCGAGGACGGTGACCTCCGCGCCGGACTCGCCCGCGCCCGCGTCCGCCGCACTCTGCCCGCCGTCCCCTCCGGCGTCCTGCCCCGCGTCTTGCCCCGGGTCCTCGGCGACCAGGCGCACCCGGCGGTCCAGCAGCTCGCCCAGCACCAGCGTCTCGGTCGGGCGCTGCTCGAAGCGGCGCATGTTCAGCACCCCGGTCGTGATCACCTGGCCGGACTCGACCCCGGTGACCCGTGTCATGGGCAGGAAGATCCGGCGGCGGCTGACCACCTCGACCACCAGGCCGAGCACCCGCGGCGGCCGTCCGCCGACCCGCAGCATCACCACGACGTCACGGACCCGGCCCACCTGGTCGCCGTTCGGATCGAAGACCGCGACGCCCGAAAGATGGGAGACGAAGACCCGCGGGCTGCCTGCGGCCATCGGGGGGCCTCCTACCGGTCCACGGAGGGCTGCTCCGGTCCACTCGTCATCCGTCGCCAGGCTACTCCCAGCCGATCTTGCCCGCCCCACGGGGTGCTCGCCGGGGGTACCGTGCGGTAGCTTCTGGACGCCTCCCCGGACTCGTCCGGGGTGCCCCCCCGCCGTCTCCGCAGGAGGACGAGAACACGTGTATCCCGGCCGCCGGACCGCAGCCGCCGCTCTCGGAACACTGTGCGCGGCGACCGTACTCACCGGATGCCTCGGCTTCGGCGGCGACCCCGACGCGGGCACCAACGGCGTCGCCAAGCTGCCGCCCGCGACCGTCGAGCAGAAGGCGAAGACCGCCGCCGAGACCGCGCCGACCGTACGCCTGGCGGGCACGGTGATCAGCAAGGGGCAGAGCTTCCGCCTCGACATGCGGCTGCGGGACAACGGCGGCGTCGGCGAGGTCACCACCAAGGGCACGACCTTCCAGCTCCTGCGGGTCGGCGCCGACCTCTACCTCAAGGCGGGCGCCGACTTCTACGGCGACGCGGGCGCCGACAAGAACGGGAAGGCCGCCGCCCAGAAGCTCGACGACAAATACGTCAAGGTGCCCACCGACGACCCCGCGTACAAGCAGTTCAGCGGCTTCACCGACAAGAAGGTGCTGCTCGCCGACCTCTTCGTGCTCGACGGCGACCTCAAGCTCGGCGACCACCGCAAGGTCGGCGACACCAGGACCGTCGCCCTCAACGGCACCAAGGGCGGCTCGCTGGACGTCTCCCTCAAGGGCACGCCCTACCCGCTGCGCTACCAGCGCGCGGGCAACGCGGGGACGCTCACCCTCTCCGACTGGGGCGAGGACTTCACGCTCGCGGCGCCGAACAAGTCCTCGGTGGTCGACTACGGCAAATCGGTGACGACGAAGTAGCCGGGCCCGGCGCGCTACGCCTTGCGGCGGCGGGCCAGCAGCTTCGGCAGACCGGCCGGGACCGGATGCCGGGTCGTGGCCGGGGTCGCGACCGGGACCGCCACGCCGGAGACGTCCGGCATCGCGCCGGGGTGCTCGACGGGAGCGCCCTCGGGCGCCAGCCGGAAGACCCGGCAGTCGCGGGCCCAGCGCTCGGTGACCGTCTCGGCGTCGACGGAGTTGAGCCGCTTGCCCTTCAGCTCCGCCACGGCCGCCTCCCACGCCTCGCCGTCCGGCGGCAGCAGGGCGACCAGGGCCGTCCAGGCCACCAGCCGCCCGCCCTTGTCCTTGCTGCGGACGACGACCGTGGCGCGCCCGCCGTCGGCGAGCCCCGGCGGCAGCGGCTGCTCGACGGGCCCGCCGCCGACCACGCACATCGCGCCGTCCACCCACGCGTGCCACAGCGCCTGGCCGTCCACCCACACCAGGCCCGACTTCTTGGTGGCCTCCTCGACGAGGGCGGTCTGCTCTGCGCTCACAGCGGTCGTCATGCCGCCACTTTAGGCGCTGGCCGCAGGCGGCGGACCCCGGCCGGTATCACGGTACGGACCGACAGGTACGTGGACCCGCCATGGGCCTTACGCTGGTGGCTGCCGACGGGCGCGGCGCCGTGTCCGCCCCCGGTGTCGGACGCTCCGGTGTCCGACCCGCGGCCGTCCCTGTCACCGCACCGCGTCCGCCCGAGGAGTCCCGTGACCGCCGAGCCCGCCGCCGCCGCGCTTCCGCTGCCGGACACCGGTACGGGGCCCGCCGCCGCGGGAGGGCCGGGCGCCGAGCCCGCCGCCGCGCGGACGCTGGACTTCACGCTGCTCACCGTGGCCATCGCCAGCGTCTCGATGTCGGCCCCGCTGATCGCCTCGACGGCCGCGCCCGCGCTCGCCATCGCCTTCTGGCGGAACGCGATGGCGGTCGGCGTCCTCAGCCCGTTCGCCCTGTGGCGGGGCCGTGCCGAACTGCGGCGGATGGGCCGCAGGGCGCTGACGCTCTCGGTGCTCGCCGGTGTCGTGCTCGCGCTGCACTTCGGACTGTGGCTGCCGAGCCTGTCGATGACGTCGGTGGCCACCTCGACCGCCCTGTGCACCACCACGCCGATCTGGACCACGATCATCCTGCGGATACGCGGCCACCGGCCGCCCCGGCTGGTGTGGGTGGGCACCGCGCTCGCCGTGGCGGGCGTCGTCATCCTCACCGGCATCGACCTGTCCACCGACACCCGGGCCCTCGCGGGCGACGCCCTGGCCCTCGGCGGCGGCATCGCCGCCGCCGGATACGTCCTGCTCGGCTCCGAGGTGCGCAGGACCGCGAGCACGACCGCGTACACCTACGTCTGCTACGCGACCACCGCCGCGGTCCTGCTGGTCACCTGCCTGGTCTCCGGCTCCGCGCTCGGCGGCTACGACGGCCGTACGTGGCTGAGGATCGCCGCCCTCACCGTCGTCGCGCAACTGCTCGGGCACTCGCTGCTCAACCGGGTGGTACGCGGCCTCGGCCCGTCCACCACCTCCACCGCGATCCTGCTGGAGACGCCGGGCGCGGCGCTGATCGCCGCGCTGTGGCTGGGCCAGATCCCTGCCTGGTCCGCCTACCCGGCGCTCTGCGTGATCCTCGTGGGCCTGGCCCTGGTGATCCTCGCCGACCGCAGGAAGACCGCCTGAGCGCCGCGCGCACCCGCGTCCGAGCCGGGGTCGGAGCCGGAGCCGGGGTCAGAGCCGGGGTTGGAGCCGGGGCCGGGGTCAGAGCCAGCCGTTGCGCCGGAAGCCGCGGTGGATCACGTAACAGATCGCCACGATGCCGATCAGCACGGTCGGATAGCCGAACTTCCAGCGCAGCTCCGGCATCGTGTCGAAGTTCATCCCGTACACGCCGGTGATCATCGTCGGGACGGCCAGGATCGCCGCCCAGGCGGTGATCTTGCGCATGTCCTCGTTCTGCACGACGGTGGCCTGCGCGAGGTTGGCCTGGAGGATCGAGTTGAGCAGGTCGTCGAAGCCCATGACCTGCTCGTGGACGCGGGCCACGTGGTCGGCGACATCGCGGAAGTACTTCTGGATCTCCGGGTCGATCAGCCGCATCGGCCGCTCGCCGAGCACCTGCATCGGCCGCAGCAGCGGCGCCACCGCGCGCTTGAACTCCAGCACCTCGCGCTTGAGCTGGTAGATCCGGCCCGCGTCGCCGCCGCGCGACGGCTTGCCGTTCTCGGCCGAGAAGACGTCGATCTCGACCTCGTCGATGTCGTCCTGCACGGCCTCGGTGACGGCCAGGTAGTCGTCCACGACCTGGTCGGCGATGGCGTGCAGCACCGCGGACGGGCCCTTGGCCAGCAGCTCGGGGTCATCCTCGAGGCGGTGCCGCAGCGAGCGCAGCGAACCGTGGCTGCCGTGCCGCACGGTGATCACGAAATACCGGCCGGTGAAGACCATCACCTCGCCGCTCTCCACCACCTCGCTGGTGGCGGTCAGCTCGGCGTGCTCGACGTAGCGGATCGTCTTGAAGACCGTGAACAGCGAGTCGTCGTACCGCTCCAGCTTCGGCCGCTGGTGGGCGTGGACCGCGTCCTCGACCGCCAGCGGGTGCAGGCCGAACTCCTGGGCGATACCGGCGAATTCCTGCTCGGTCGGCTCGTGCAGACCGATCCACACGAAGCCGTCGCGCCCGTCGCACTGCTCGCCGCTGCGCCCGGCCCGCACGCTCGCCAGCGCCTCGCTGAGACCGACGGTGTCGCTGCACCGCACGCCGTCGCGGTAGACCGCGCAGTCCACCACCGCGCTGCCGGCGGCGGAGACGTCGTGAGTCGGCCCGTAGTCGTAGGACGCGGTGCTCTTGCGCAGCGCGGGGCGTACGACAGCGCGCAGATCACGGATCATCGACATGGCAAGCTCCTTCACGGACTGGCCGACGGCATCACGCCGCACTGAATGCTGATCAGGACGGGATCAGTACTGGCTGATCACCAGGCAGTTCAGGGCGCTCTTCCGACGCGGATTCGCTCCGCGGGCAGATCGTGAGGATCGTGAGGTCACGCGTTTCACGGCACAAGGGCCGGGTAAGTAGCGCGCAGGCTCACATCACGGGACGGCGTTCGGAAGAGCTGCCGGTACTGCACGGTCGACTCGGATCCACTGCAGTCCCCACCTCCTCCGGCCATGCCCCGCTGGGGGATGTCGTATATGAACACCCCACCTTAGCGCGTCCGCGTGCCCGCTCGACCGCGCTTGGCCGGTTCCATACGCGATCTATGCTCGCCGCATGGGTGATCTCCTGACGCTGGTCGAGGCGCGACTGCGCTCCGCCTTCGGCGCGCCGGACGCGCGCGCCGCCGTGACGTTCCTCGGCGTCGACCGCATCGAAGTGCTCCGCTACCGCGACGGTGACCTGCTGCGATACGCCACCCTCGGGATGTCGGCGCAGCCCATGAACGAGCCTCTCGCCACCGTCGCCGATCCCGTACGCGGCCCGCGCGCCGAACTGCTGCTGTCGGTACGCGCCGGTGTGGCCGAAACCGACAAGGTGCTGCGGCCGCTCGCCGTACTCGGCGCCTCTCCGCAGGTCGAAGGGGTCGTCGTCGCCCCCGGCAACTCGCTGGACGTCGGCGAGCCGCTCTGGCCGGGCGCGCCCTTCTCCGCCGTGCTCGTCGCCGAGGGCGGGGGCCTGGTCGAGGATCTGGTGCTCGACGCCCTCGACCCGGCGCCCGACCCCGTCCGCTTCCTGCCGCTGCTGCCGATGACCCACACCGAGGCCGCCTGGAAGCGGGTGCACGGCGCCGCCGCCCTTCAGGAACGCTGGCTCTCGCACGGCACGGACCTGCGCGATCCGCTGCGCGGGGCCGTGGCCCTCGGCTGATCCGGGCCGCCGGTCGCGGCCGCGTCCCGCGCTCCGCCAGGCGCGTGGTGTCGCTGAACCACCTGGGTGATCGTCCTTGACGGGGGCACGGACCCGGAGGACCGTTGGTCGTTATGAGGGGCGAACCCAGTTGCCCGAAGTGCGGTGGCAGGGTGCGAGCGCCCGGCCTCTTCGCCGACTCCTGGCAGTGCGACGAGCACGGGACCGTGTATCCGCTGCAACCCGTCGTGCCCCCGAGCGTCGAGGCGCTCGGCGTCGTGGTGCACCGCGCCCAGGTGCCCGTCTGGATGCCGTGGCCCCTGCCGGTCGGCTGGCTCTTCTCCGGTGTCGCCGCCGCGGGTGACGACCGCAGCGGCGGGCGGGCCACCGCCGTGGCCTGCTCGGGACCCGGTCCGCTCGGTGGACCCGGTGAACTCATGCTCATCGCCGAGGAGTTGGGCGTCGGGCTCGGCGCCCGTCACGCCGGGATTCCCGGGCCCGATCCGGGGCCCGGCATGTGCGTCGACAAGCCTCCGCATGCCAAGGTGCTCGCCGCCGGGCGGCCGACGCCGCTCTGGCACGTCAACGGCGCTCCCGACGACCGTGTCGTCTTCGCCGGCGAGGCCCGCGGGCTCTGGCTCTGGGCCATCGTCTGGCCCGAGCAGACCGGGCTCCTCATGTACGACGAGCTCGTCCTCACCGACCTCCGCGACGCCGGGGCCGAGGTCGACATGCTCCCCTGCGGGGCCCTCTCCCCCCGCCTCCTCGCCTAGCCCCTCCCGGGGGGCCACCCCCACCCGTACCCGCGCCTTGCGCAAGTCGGTCCCCCCCCCCGGGGCGCGGCGACCCCCCACCGGCCGGCGGTCCGGGGACAACCGGTCTGCCCCGCTGGGGCGGGTGGTGACGTGCGGGAGCGCGGTGGTTGGTGGCGCAGTTCCCCGCGCCCCTTGAAAGATCGGCTCGCCGTCCGGACGAAAGATGGTGCGCCCCGTCAGGGGCGAACCCCTCACCGGCGGGTGGTCCGGGGACAACCGGTCTGCCCCGCTGGGGCGGGTGGTGTCGTGCGGGAGCGTGGTGGCTGGTGGCGCAGTTCCCCGCGCCCCTTAAAGGATCGGCTCGCCGTCTGGGCGAAAGGCGGTGCGCCACGTCAGGGGCGGGGGCTGCGGGGGTGACGGAGCAGCGGCGGGTGGGGTGGGGGGAAGGCTTATGCTGGCGGCTGGCCGAGAAGACACTACTGCCCAGCGGAGCGCCCCGGTGCGGATTGATTTGCACGCTCACTCCACCGCGAGTGACGGCACCGACGCGCCCGCCGAGCTGGTGCGGAACGCGGCGGGGGCCGGTCTGGACGTCGTGGCGCTGACGGACCACGACACGGTGGGCGGATACGCGGAGGCGACCGCGGCGCTGCGCGAGCTGACGGTGCCGTTGACGCTGGTCACCGGCGCGGAGCTGTCCTGTCGGATCGACGGGATCAGCATGCACATGCTGGCGTACCTGTTCGACCCGGAGGAGCCGGAGCTGTACCGGGAGCGGGAGCTGGTACGGGACGACCGGGTGCCCAGGGCGCGGGCCATGGTGGCGAAGCTCCAGGAGCTGGGCGTGCCTGTGACCTGGGAGCGGGTGGCCGCCATCGCAGGGGACGGCTCCGTCGGCCGCCCCCACATCGCGACCGCGATGGTGGAGCTCGGCGTGGTCCCCACCGTCTCCGACGCCTTCACGGACGACTGGCTGACGAACGCCGGGCGGGCCTACGTACCCAAGCACGAGCTGGACCCCTTCGACGCGGTACGGCTGGTCAAGGGCGCGGGCGGCGTCACCGTCTTCGCGCACCCCGGCGCGCACAAGCGCGGCGAGACCGTACCGGAGTCGGTGATAGCGGAACTGGCGTCGGCCGGGCTCGACGGCATCGAGGTCGACCACGTGGACCACGACGACCCGACCCGGGCCCGGCTGCGGGCCTTCGCGGCCGAGACGGGGCTGCTCGCCACCGGGTCGAGCGACTATCACGGCAGTCGCAAGACCTGCCGTCTCGGCGACTGCGTCACCGACCCCGAGGTCTACCGCGAGATCGCCCGGCGGGCGACGGGCGCGGTGCCCATCAGCGCCGTCTAGCGCCGCTACGTGACCCCGCTCCTCACTTCGGGGAGCCCCCGGGGCCCCCTCCCGCGCCCGCGGCGCGGTGCGTTTTCCGGCCCCCAGCCACCCGTGCGGAGGTGACGTCGGCTGACGGCCTCCCCGTGGCCGCGGCCCGGTGGCCCGTTCCCCACACGCCGTCTGCCGGGCGCAGCCCGCCCCGCCCCCCTCACCAGAAAGTCGCCCCATGTTCGACGTCACCCTCTTCGGGTCGGTATTCGTCACGCTCTTCGTGATCATGGATCCGCCCGGTATCACGCCCATTTTTCTCGCGCTGACCTCGGGGCGCGCCACGAAGGTGCAGCGCCGGATGGCGTGGCAGGCGGCGCTGGTGGCGCTCGGGGTGATCACGGTGTTCGGGATCTGCGGGCAGCAGATCCTCGACTATCTGCATGTGTCGGTGCCCGCGCTGCGCGTGGCGGGCGGGCTGCTGCTTCTGCTGATCGCGCTGGATCTGCTGACCGGGAAGGCGGACGAGCCGACGCAGACGAAGGACGTGAACGTCGCGCTGGTGCCGCTGGGGATGCCGCTGCTGGCGGGCCCCGGCGCGATCGTGACCGTGATCCTGGCGGTGCAGCACGCGGACGGGTTCGGTCAGCAGATGTCGGTGTGGGTGGCGATCATCGCGATGCACGCCGTGCTGTGGCTGACGATGCGGTACTCGCTGGCGATCATCCGGCTGATCAAGGAGGGCGGTGTGGTGCTGGTGACCCGGCTGTCGGGCATGCTCCTGTCGGCCATCGCCGTCCAGCAGGTCGCCAACGGCATCTTCGGCTTCATCCACGGCGAGGGCTGAGCCCTCCCGCGGCCCCTCCCGCGGCCCCTCCCGCGGCCCCTCCCGCGGCCCCCGCCGCCCCTCCTGCGGCCCCCCGTGGCCCCTCCTGCGGCCCCCGCCGGGCCCCCGGACACGCGAAAGCGCCCCGTACGTCTTCATGTACGGGGCGCCGATGCGGTGGGCCAGGCCCTGTGGCGTCGTCAGTCCGCGGGGCGGATGTAGATGCGCTGGCCTATGGCAGCGGCCTGCTGCACGATCTTGTTGACGGCGGAGGCGTCCACGACGGTGCTGTCCACGGCGTTGCCGTTTCGGTCGTCGAGTCGCATGATCTCGAAGCGCATGGGGCTTCTCCCTTCGTCGCTCGTTACATGTGTAGTCAACCAACACCCCCTCGAAAACATTCCCTAGACTAAAGAAACACTTTCTCGATCTAATTACTCACCGGTAAGGCTTGTGCCGTCGTCCCCCGCGCCGCCGGTCCAGAAGGCGATCAGCGCCGCCGCCGTCTCGGCGGGACGCTCGGTGTTCGGCGAGTGCTCCGCGCCCTTGATCACCGCGCGCTCGGCGCCCAGCCGAGTCGCCATCGCGTCCATCCACGACGGCGGCCACACATGGTCGACCTCGCCCGAGATCACCAGCTTCGGCAGCGGCCCGGCCGCGGCCAGCTCGTCCACCCGGTCCGGCTCGTCCATCAACTGCCGTGCGGTGACAGCGAGTTGCTCTGGCAGCGTGGTCACCCAGCGGCGGTGCAGAAACGCCTCGACGGCGGGCGGGGTGTCCGGCTGCTCGCCGTTCTCCGCGTCCATCGACCGCATCGCCTGCCAGACGGCCTCCAGATCCATCACCGGCAGCACATCGATCAACAACTGGGTGCGGGTCTGTTGTTCCTCGGAGATCGCACCCGGACCCGTGCTCATCAGCGTCAACGACGCCCACGCGCCGGGACCTTGGTCGATCACCGCCGCCCGTACGACGAGACCGCCCAGCGAATGGCCCAGCAGATGCACGGGGCCGCCCCCGCCGGCCGCCGCGAGCGCCGCCGTCTGCGCGACCACGTCGGCCGCCAACTCGCCCTGCGCGTAGGCGCTCTCCTCACGCGGGCCGCCCGACTCGTACTGGCCGCGGCCGTCCACCGCCACCACCCGGAAACCGGCCGCCGACAGCGGGGTGAGCAGCGGGAGGAAGTCCTCCTTGCTGCCGGTGAAGCCGGGCACGAGCAGCGCGGTGCCGCGCGGCGGGGCGTCGGGGGCGGGGGAGGCGTCGAGTACGGCGAAGGATCCGCGGGCCGTCTCCAGCCGATGGGCGGACACGTTCTCCGGCAGATCCAGGGCAGTGGGTCGGCTCATGAACCGAGGTTACGCGGTGCATATGTCCGACAGGTTGCCTCCGCCCGATCCCGGTGTCCCCGGCACGCGAACGCCCCCGGCCGAGGGGCCGGGGGCGTTCGTCCGTACGGGTGCGGCGGCGGAGACGGCCGAGGTCAGCCCTCGTCCGCGGCCGTCGCGGCGACCGCCTTGCGGGTGCGGCGGCGCGGGGTCTTCGGCGCCTCGTCCCCCGCGGTGGCGGGAGCCGGTACCTCGGCGACCTCGACCGCCGCGGCAGCGGCGGCGGCGGTCTTGCGGGGTGCCCGCTTGCGCACCGGCTTCGGCGCGTCCGCGGTGCTCTCCGCCTCCGGCGCGACCGCGGGTGCGGGCACCTCGGCGGTGACGGCCGTCGCGGCCTTGCGGGTGCGGCGGCGCGGTGTCTTGGGCGCCTCGTCCGCGACCGGGGTGACCGGGGCGGCGGTCTCCTCGGGCTCGCCGTTGAGGATCGAGCGGCGGGCCGGGCGGCGGGCCGCCTTGGGCGCTTCCTCCTCGACCACCGGCGTCACCGCGGCGGGTGCCTCGGCGACCGCCTTGCGGGTGCGGCGGCGCGGCGTCTTGGGCGCCTCCTCGGCGACCGGGGTGACCGGGGCGGCGGTCTCTTCGGGCTCGCCGTTGAGGATCGAGCGGCGGGCCGGGCGGCGGGCGGCCTTGGGCGCTTCCTCCTCGACCACCGGGGTCACCGCGGCGGCGACCGGAGTCTGCGCACCGACCGGCTCAGCGGCGGCCTTGCGCAGGCGGCGGCGCGGTGCCTTGGGGGCTTCCTCGGCGACCGGAGCGGCGGGGACCGGCTCGACAGCCGTCACCGTCTCCACGGCGACCGCCTCGGGAGCGGCGCCGCGCGTACGGCGACGGCGGCGCGGGGTGCGGGGCGCGGCCACCTCGTCCGTACCGGGCTGGGAGACCGCGACGGCGGACTCCACGGCCTCGGCGCCGACGGCCGACGTGGGGGCCGCACCGGACGCGGCCTCGCCACCGCGGGTGCGGCGGCGCTGGCGCGGGGTGCGCGTACGGGCCGGGCGGTCCTCGACGGGCGCGGCGGCGGGCTTGCCGCCGGCCGGCCGACGGCCGTTGCCGCGGGCGCCGCGGCCACCGGTCTCACCCAGGTCCTCGACGACCTCGGCGTCGAGACCGGCACGCGTCCGGTCCGCCCGAGGCAGTATCCCCTTCGTGCCGACCGGGATGCCCAGCAGCTCGTAGAGGTGCGGAGACGTCGAGTACGTCTCCTCCGGGTCGTTGAAGGACAGCACCAGCGCCTTGTTGATGAGCTGCCAGCGCGGGATGTCGTCCCAGTCGACCAGCGTGATCGCGATACCCGAGGCGCCCGCGCGGCCGGTGCGGCCGATGCGGTGGAGGTAGGTCTTCTCGTCCTCGGGCGTCTGGTAGTTGATGACGTGCGTGACGCCCTCGACGTCGATACCGCGCGCGGCCACGTCGGTGCAGACCAGCACGTCGACCTTGCCGTTGCGGAACGCCCGCAGCGCCTGCTCGCGCGCGCCCTGGCCGAGGTCGCCGTGGACCGCGCCGGAGGCGAAACCGCGCTTCTCCAACTGCTCGGCGACGTCGGCGGCGGTCCGCTTCGTACGGCAGAAGATCATCGCGAGACCGCGGCCCTCGGCCTGGAGGATGCGCGAGACCAGCTCGACCTTGTCCAGCGAGTGGGCGCGGAAGACGTGCTGCGTGGTGTTCGCGACGGTCGCGCCCTCGTCGTCCGGCGCGGTGGCGCGGATGTGGGTGGGCTGCGACATGTAGCGGCGGGCGAGGTTGATCACGGCGCCGGGCATGGTCGCGGAGAACAGCATCGTCTGCCGCTTGACCGGCAGCATGCCCATGATCTTCTCGACGTCGGGCAGGAAGCCCAGGTCGAGCATCTCGTCGGCCTCGTCCAGGACGAGCGAACGGATGTGCTTGAGATCGAGCTTCTTCTGGCCCGCGAGGTCCAGCAGGCGGCCCGGGGTGCCGACGATCACGTCGACGCCCTTCTTGAGCGCGTCGACCTGCGGCTCGTACGCCCGGCCGCCGTAGATCGCGAGCACGCGTACGTTGCGGACCTTGCCGGCCGTCAGCAGGTCGTTGGTGACCTGCTGGCACAGCTCGCGGGTGGGGACGACGACCAGGGCCTGCGGGGCGTCGGTGAGCCGGTCGGCGGTGGCGCGCCCGGCCTCGACGTCGGCGGTCACGGTGACGCGCTCCAGCAGCGGCAGACCGAAACCGAGGGTCTTGCCCGTGCCGGTCTTGGCCTGGCCGATGACGTCGTTGCCCGCGAGGGCGACCGGGAGCGTCATCTCCTGGATCGGGAAGGGGGTGATGATGCCGACGGCCTCAAGGGCCTCGGCGGTCTCGGCCAGGATGCCGAGACTGCGGAAAGTCGTGGTGGTGGACAGGATGCTTGCCTCTTCTGTGAGACGCGGCACTGTGCGGCGAGGGGGGTCGAGCGGCCGTGTCGCGGAAAAGACGACGCCGGTCACTGACCGCGCAGAGGTGTCGTACAGCCGTGGGCGGCTGTGCAGCGCGGGACCGCTGCCCTCGCTCGTGTCGCGAGTGGGCCCCTCCCGATGTCAGGAGGGCGGTCGGTGTCGGAGCCGATCGGGCCACCGACCGGGCATCCAGGTGTTGCATACGTCGCCCGCCGAGGATCGGAAGCAAGCCGATTTTCGGCGGGTGCAATACCACTCTACCCCGGAAACACGTAGCTGCACCCGATCAAATGTTTCGTTCGGGACGGCACCGGCACGTCATCGGCCTGTCACCGGCCCCGCGAAGATCACCGCACGGGTGCGTACGGGCCGCTCCGACTTGGCTATTGTGCCCAGCATGGAGACGCCTGACGAGAACACCACGCCCGCCACCGGAATCGCCGCCCAGGACTGGACCGCCGCGTCCGCGGACCCGCAGTACCGGGCCGCCGTCGTCGATCTGCTCGGGGCCCTGGCGTACGGCGAGCTGGCCGCTTTCGAACGGCTCGCGGACGACGCGAAACTCGCGCCGACCCTGGAGGACAAGGCGGAGCTGGCCGCGATGGCCGCCGCCGAATTCCACCACTTCGAGCGGCTGCGCGACCGGCTCACCGAGATCGGCGAGTCGGCGAACAAGGCGATGCAGCCCTTCGGCGCCGCGCTCGACGAATTCCACCGGCAGACCGCGCCCTCGGACTGGCTCGAAGGGCTCGTCAAGGCGTACGTCGGCGACTCCATCGCCTCCGACTTCTACCGCGAGGTGGCCGCCCGGCTCGACACCGATACGCGCACGCTGGTGCTCGCGGTCCTGGACGACACCGGGCACGCGACCTTCGCCGTGGAGAAGGTGCGCGCCGCCATCGCCGCCGAGCCGCGCGTCGGCGGGCGGCTCGCGCTGTGGGCGCGGCGGCTGATGGGCGAGGCCCTGTCGCAGGCGCAGCGGGTGGTCGCCGACCGCGACGCGCTGTCCACCATGCTCGTCGGCGGGGTCGCCGACGGCTTCGACCTCGCGGAGGTCGGACGGATGTTCTCGCGGATCACCGAGGCGCACACCAAGCGGATGGCCGCGCTGGGCCTGGCCGCGTAACGCCGCGTAACGCCTCACCGCGAAAACTCTCCGCCCCGTCACGGCCGGTCCCGCCACGACTCCTGAGGACGCCGGTGGCCGCGTCAGACGCTCGACGCGGTCACTTTGGCGTGGCGGCCACGCTTCGGCGGGCGGGCCAGGACGCTCAGCATGGCCGCCCCCACCGCCAGCGCGGCGGGCAGCGTCGCCTCCGGGTGGCCGGGGCCGACGATCGTGCGGGTGACGAGGCCGCCGAGCAGCGCGGCGATCGGTCCTGTGGCCAGCAGCAGCGGACTCAACGGGAGCCGGAGCGGGAAGAGGCGGGCGGCGGCGTAGGCGGCGCCGAGCCCGAGGGCGACGTAGGCGACGGCTTCCCAGAGCATCGTGATCCCTTTCCGGTGGTACGGCTGGTACGGACCGGTGCGCTCTGGTCCTACCCCTGTGGAGGCCGGGACAAAACGAAGGGCGGCAACCGGTTGCACCGGTTGCCGCCCTTTCGGCCCCTTTCAGGGCCGGACGTTCAGAGCGAAGCGCCGAAACCGACCTTGCGGGCGGACGGCTCGCCGATCTCCACGTACGCGAGCCGGTCGGCGGGGATCAGGACCTTGCGGCCGTGCTCATCCGTCAGACTCAGCAGCTTCGAGGCGCCGGACAGCGCGTCGGCGACGGCCTGCTCGACCTCCGCGACGGACTGCGCGCTCTCGATGTTGATCTCGCGCGGCGCGTGCTGCACGCCGATCTTGACCTCCACGGCTTGGATACCTCCGATGGTCTGGCGGTGTGCGCGGTTGGTTTCGCGCCGTACGCAGCAAAGACTAGCCCGGAGCGGCCAGTGGAAATCCGTACCTCGGCAACGCCGTGAGCGAACAGGCCCGGGGCGACGCGGACGGGCGGCGGGGCACCGCCTCAGTGGTGGCCCTCCGCGCCGTGCAGCGGGAATCCGGCGATACCGCGCCAGGCCAGGGAGGTCAGCAGGTCCACCGCGGTGTCGCGCGGCACGGTGCTCTTGCTCGCCAGCCAGTAGCGGGCGACGACCTGGGAGACACCGCCGAGGCCGACGGCCAGCAGCATCGACTGGTCGCGGGAGAGCCCGGTGTCCTCCGCGATGACCTCGCTGATCGCCTCGGCGCACTGGAGCGAGACCTTGTCGACGCGCTCGCGGACCGCGGGCTCGTTGGTCAGGTCGGACTCGAAGACCAGCCGGAAGGCGCCGCCCTCGTCCTCGACGTACGCGAAGTACGCGTCCATGGTGGCCTCGACGCGCTTCTTGTTGTCCGTGGTGGACGCCAGCGCGGTCCGTACCGAGTGCAGCAGGGACTCGCAGTGCTGGTCGAGCAGCGCGAGGTAGAGCTCCAGCTTGCCGGGGAAGTGCTGGTAGAGCACGGGCTTGCTCACGCCGGCCCGCTCGGCGATGTCGTCCATCGCGGCCGAGTGGTAACCCTGCGCCACGAAGACTTCCTGGGCCGCGCCCAGCAATTGTTCACGTCGGGCCCGGCGGGGCAGGCGTGTGCCGCGCGGCCTCGCCTGAGCTTGCTCGATGGCTGTCACGCCGCCTCCCAAATCTGAAGTGAGGAACGATAGAACACTGCGATGGCCATCGTACTTTTCAGTAACGACCCTGTGCGCCGTGCGGTCGCACATTCTCACTACCTGGAACCTCCGCGCGAGAGCGCCTGCGGAATCCGTCGGTGAGCGGCGACCGTCAGCGGTAGTCGTCCTCGTCCGGCGCGACGACCCTGCGCTGCTCCGCCGCGTCGGCCGGATCCGCCTCTTCCACCTGGTGGGAGGGGCGCGCGATGATCGGTTCGTCGTGCTGCTGGAGCAGTTCCGCGTGCTGTTCCGCGGTGTCGGCCTCCGGCGCTTCCAGATCCAGATCGGTGTCGCGGGCGATCTGGGCGGCGTCGAATTCGTCGGCCTCACGCTCGAAGCGTTCGATGTCCCCGCTACCGTTCCCGGTGTTCTCGGACATGGCCCCTCCTTCTCTTGCCTCACCCTTGAGCCTAGGCGGCCGGGCAGGCGCGTGCATGGCGGCTTCCCGGCCGCGGTGTGCGGCGCGCGCCCCTCGGAGCGCGTGGCGGCTTCCGGCCCTTGCGGAGGTTCTTGTGACCGCGAACACGCGGTCGTACGCGTGATCGTCTCGTAACATTCATCCATGCCCTCGACCGACGTTCCCCAGACGGCCGCAGAACCGGCGGTCGTACTCCCGCCCGGGCCGCGGCTCGCCCCGGGGGAATCGGTGCACACGGCGAGCCTGCCCGGCCTCACCCTGGTGGTCAGATCGCGCGGTACGGACGGGCCGGGGACGGCGCCCGCGCTCTTCGTGCACGGCCTCGGCGGCTCCTCGCAGAACTGGTCGGCGCTGATGGCCGCGCTGGCCGACCGGGTCGCGGGACAGGCGCTGGACCTGCCGGGATTCGGCCATTCCCCGCCGCCCGACGACGGCGACTACTCGATTCCGGGGCACGCGCGGGCGGTGGTCCGGCTGCTGGAGGCCGAGCGGCGCGGCCCGGTCCACCTCTTCGGGAATTCGCTGGGCGGCGCGGTGGCCGTCAAGGTCGCCGCCGCCCGGCCGGACCTGGTCCGCACCCTCACCCTGGTCTCGCCCGCGCTCCCCGAGCTGCCGCCGCAGCGCACCGCCTGGCCCACCGGGCTGCTCTCGGTGCCCGGCGTCCCCGCGCTGTATCTGCGCGCGACGAGGAACTGGCCGGCCGAGCGCAGGACCCAGGAGCTGCTGGCGCTCTGTTACGGCGACCCGGGGGTGGTCGGCGAGCAGGCCCGCGCCGACGCGGTCGCCGAATACCAGCGGCGGATCGAACTGCCGTATTTCTGGGACGTCATGGTGCGTTCCACCCGTGGGATCGTGGACGCGTACACGCTCGGTGGCCAGCATTCGCTGTGGCGGCAGGCGGAGCGCGTCCTCGCCCCTACGCTGCTCGTGTACGGAGGCCGGGACAAGCTCGTCTCGGTCAAGGTCGCCCGCCGGGCGGCCAGGGCTTTCCGCGATTCCCGGCTGTTGGTCATCCCCGACGGCGGTCATGTGGCGATGATGGAGCACCCCGAGCTGGTGGCCCGGGGCTTCCGCGATCTCCAGGACGAGGTCGCGGAAGCCGAGGACGACGGCCGGGGCCGTACGGACGCGGGGCCCGCCGGCGCCGAGGCGACCGGGAGCTGATCGAGGACGTGGGTGGGCGACGTGGGTAAGCACAGCGCGCGGGACGGCCAGGACGGCCGTGACAACGGCATTCCGGGCGCGCCCGGAATGCCGGGCGTCCCAGGACCCCTGCGGCCCGGCGTCCCCGGCAGCGGGCGCCGCCGCCGCGGTCCAGGACCGCTGTCCGGCCACGACACGGGGAGCTTCCCGCAGTACCGGCCGCAGGACCACGGCGGTCCGGCGCCCGCCCACCCCGAGCACCGCGAGCACACCGCGTGGGGCCCGGCCGACGACTGGGCGGCCGACACCGGCCGCTACTCCGGGCCGCCGCGCACCCGCGAGCTGCCCTTCGACCTCGTCGACGAGTGGGCGGAGGACTGGGAGGCGTACGACACCGCGTCCGCCCTGAGCTCCCCGCCCGCGGGACCCGCGCTCGGCCAGGGGCAGGGCCCGTACGCCCGGCACGCGCAGGCGCCCGGGCCCGGCCAGATGCAGGCGCCGGGCCGGCTGATCCCGCGCCCGCGGCAGGAATTCCTCGACGCCTTCGGACCGCAGGAGCCGGAAGGGCCCGCGGACCCGCCGCCCGGCGGCCCGGCCGCCGCGCCCGAGCCGGACCCGGAGCCGGAGGCGGACGCGGGCACGGCCGTGGACACCAAGTCCGGCGGCAAGGGGCGCACGCTCAGCGGGATCGCCGCCGCGGCCGTCGTCACGGTGCTCGCCGTGGTGGTCGCGGGACAGGTCGGCGGAAGTGAGAAACGGCACAGCGAGGACAGCGGCAAGGACACCGCGACGCGCTCGGCGGCCGACGAGGCGTCGCGCTCGCAGGACCGCGCGCCCGGCGCCGCGAGCGCGCCCGCGGGGGTCCCGGCGGCGACGCCCGCCGCCGCCACGTACGACGAGCTGATGGCCAAGCTGTACCCGCTGGACCCGGACCTGAGGCTGTCCGGCGCCTTCAGCACGGTCGGCGGCCACCAGGCCGCGCCGGGCAGGGGCAAGGTCATGCGCTTCCGGGTGGACGTCGAGCGCGGGCTGCCGCTGAACGCGCAGCTCTTCAGCGACACCGTCTTCAAGACCCTGAACGACAGCCGGAGTTGGGGCCACGGCGGACAGATGTCCTTCGAGCGGGTCTCAACCGGCCCCGCGGACATCGTCATTACGCTCGCCAGTCCCGGCACCACCGCGAAGTGGTGCGCGAAGTCCGGCCTGGACACGACAGTTGAGAACGTGTCATGTGACTCCGCGTCAACTCCGCGCACGATGATCAACGCCTACCGGTGGGCGCAGGGCGCCAGTACATTCGGCGCCGCGCGGGTGCACGAGTACCGGCAGATGCTGATCAACCACGAGGTCGGGCACCGTCTCGGGCACAGCCACGTCGGCTGTCCCAAGGAGGGCGCCCCGGCCCCGGTGATGATGCAGCAGACCAAATTCCTGTCGCTCGACGGCGGCCCCACCTGCAAGCCGAACGCGTGGCCGTACCCGTAGGCGGAGCCGTCCGCATCCCGTAGGCGCGGACCCGCTCAGCGGTGCAATCCATAAGTGATCGTTTGAGATCGTATTGATCTGGCTTTGACAATTGGTGTCGCGTCGCTGCAGGCTTCTGTCCATGCAGCACCACCACGCACATCCGTATGCACGCGCCGGCATCGAGCTGGCGCTCATCGGCGTGGCCGCGCACTGCGTCGCCGACGTTCACTGTCGCTGACCGCATCCAGCCCCACCGCGTAGAGGCCCGGCCGCCGTCCCAGGACGGCGTCTCCTCCGCCACGGGCTGCTCCGGCCGGACCCTTCGGTCCCGCACGTCACGACCCGTTTCCGCTTTTCCGCGCGCACCGCTGTGCGCGCCCCTCCTCGCTGCCGCGAAAGGTTCCTCTGATGCGTCAACTGTCCTCCACATCCCGCCGCGTAGGCGTGATCGCCGTCGGTCTGGCCCTTGCCGGAGGGGCCGTCGCCTGCGGCCCCAAGAACGGTGACGACGCCAAGGCGGGCGGCGACGGCAAGCCGGGCAAGGGCGGCACGCTGTACGTCCTGAACAACCAGGCGCAGGAGAACTTCGACCCCGCCCGGCTCTACACCTCCGGCGGCGGCAACGTGCCGTCGCTGGTCTACCGGACGCTCACCACCCGCAACCGCGCCGACGGCGCCGCGGGCGCCAAGGTCGTCCCCGACCTGGCCACCACCACCGGCGAGCCCAGCGAGAACGCCACGGTGTGGACGTACCACCTCAAGGACGGCCTGAAGTACGAGGACGGCTCGCCCATCACCACCGCCGACATCAAGTACGACATCGAGCGGTCCTTCGCCGCCGAGCTGTCCGGCGGCGCGCCCTACCTGCGGGACTGGCTGGTCGGCGCGGCCGACTACCAGGGCCCGTACAAGGACCCCAAGGGCCTGTCCTCGATCGAGACGCCCGACGCGAAGACCATCGTCTTCCACCTGAACAAGCCCGAGGGCGAATTCCCGCTGCTCGCCACGCAGACCTCCTTCGCGCCGGTGCCCAAGGCCAAGGACACCGGCACCAAATACGCGGCGCACCCGGTCTCCTCCGGCCCGTACAAGGTGGTCAGCAACGAGAACAACGGCGAGCACCTGGTGCTGAAGCGCAACCCCAACTGGTCGGCCGCCACCGACGACCAGCGCAAGGCGTACCCCGACACCATCGACGTGCAGTCCGGCCTCGACCAGGCCGTGATCAACCAGCGTCTGTCGGCGGGCGTCGGCAAGGACGCGGACGCGGTCACCACCGACACCAACCTCGGCCCGGCCGAGCTGGCCAAGGTGACCGGCGACAAGAACCTCGCCCAGCGGGTCGGCACCGGGCACTTCGGCTACACCGACTACATCGCCTTCAACCCGAAGGTGAAGCCGTTCGACAACATCAAGGTCCGGCAGGCCATCGCGTACGCGATCAACCGCACCACGGTGATCAACGCACAGGGCGGCTCGTCGCTCAACGACCCGGCCACCACCTTCCTGCCCGCGCAGGCGTCCTTCGGCTACACCGCCTACGACCCGTTCCCCGCGGGCAAGACCGGTGACCCGGCCAAGGCCAAGGAGCTGCTGAAGGAGGCCGGTTACCCCAACGGCCTGACCGTCTCGCTCACCCACGACGTCACCAAGGGCGACGAGCAGGGCCCCGAGGTCGCCACCGCCGTCCAGGAGGCGCTCAAGGCGGCCGGGATCACCGTCAAGCTCGACGGCCAGGAGCACGCGGCCTTCTCCGACAAGATCCACACCCTGAAGACCGAGCCCGGCTTCTTCCTCACCGGCTGGGGCGCGGACTGGCCGTCCGGCGGCCCCTTCCTCGGCCCGATCTTCGACGGCCGCCAGATCGTCAAGGACGGCGCCAACTTCAACAACGCGCAGCTCGACGACCCGGCCGTGAACAACGAGATCGACCAGATCAACAAGATCACCGACCTCAAGGCCGCCGCCGTCCGCTGGGGCGCGCTGGACAAGAGGATCGGCGAGCAGGCGCTCACCGTGCCGCTCTTCCACCCCGTCTACAAGCGGCTGTTCGGCAAGAACATCAAGAACGTCGTGATCAGCGACTGGACCGGTGTGCTGGACATCTCGCAGGCCGCGGTGAAGTAGTCCGTGACCGTCGAAGCACTCTCGGCCGTCTCGGCCGCGGGGGAGGGCGCCGCCACCGCGGCGCCCCCCTCCGGGGCCCGGCAGATCTGGCGGCGGCTGCGCGGACAGCGCGCGGCCCTCGTCGGCGGCGCCGTCATCGTCCTGTTCGTCCTGGTCGCGGTGGCGGCACCGCTGCTCGCCGCGCTCGAAGGGCAGGACACCACCACCTACCACGCCGACCTGGTCGACTCCGCGGCCGGCGGCGTACCGGTCGGCACCTTCGGCGGGGTCTCCGGCAGCCACTGGCTCGGCCTCGAACCCGGCACCGGACGCGACCTGTTCGCCCGGCTCGTCTACGGCTCGCGGATCTCGCTCGTCGTGGCCCTCGGCGCCACCGTCCTCCAGGTCGCGCTCGGCGTGGCCCTCGGCCTGGGCGCGGGCCTGGGCAACCGGTTCCTCGACAGCGTGCTCAGCCGGATCACCGACGTCTTCGTCACCATGCCCGCGCTGATCTTCGCCATCGCGCTGCTCGCGGTCGTCCCCGACGGCTTCCCGCGGCCCGTGCTGCTGATGCTGGTCCTCGGGCTGCTCGCCTGGGGCGGCATCGCGAAGATCGTCCGCGCGCAGGTGCTCACCCTCAAGTCCCTCGACTACGTGGCCGCTTCACGGCTCGCGGGCTCCAGCCGGTGGCGGACCGCGCGCCGCGAACTGCTGCCCGCGCTGGTCGCGCCCGTCGTCACCTACGCGGCGATCCTGCTGCCCTCCAACATCGTCTCCGAGGCGGGCCTGTCCTTCCTCGGTATCGGCGTCACCCCGCCCACCCCCTCCTGGGGCCAGATGCTCTCCAGCGCCTCGACCTGGTACCAGGCCGACTCCGCGTACGTCCTGCTGCCCGCCCTGCTGCTCTTCGTGACCGTGCTCGCCTTCACCGTCTTCGCGGACGGTGTGCGGACGGCCCTGGACCCGCGGGTCGCCAGCAGGCTGCGGGTGGGGACGGGACGGAAGTCGGCGAAGGCGGACGCTTCTTCGGACACGGCCGCGACGGATACGGCTGGCCGCGCCTCGGACGCCGAGGCGGTGGACGGCGCGTGATCCGCTTCCTCGGGCGGCGGCTCTTCCAGGCCCTCGTCGTCCTCCTCGTCCTGGCCGCCGTGCTCTACGCGTGCTTCTACCTCGCGCCCGGTGACGCGGCCCGGCTGGCCTGCGGCCCCAAGTGCTCGACCGCGCAGATCGTGCAGATCCGCGGCCAGATGGGCCTCGACGACCCGGTGTACGTGCAGTTCTGGCACTTCCTCAGCGGCATCGTCGCCGGTCACGACTACAGCACCGGCACCGATGTGCTGCACTGCCCGGCGCCCTGCCTCGGCCAGTCGTACCGCACCGGCGAACTCGTCACGTCGATGGTCGGCGAGAAGCTGCCCGCCACCGCGTCGCTCGCCTTCGGCGCGATGGTGCTGTGGCTGGTCATCGGCGTCGGCACCGGCCTGCTGTCCGCGCTGCGGCGCGGCACCGTCACCGAACGTGCCCTGACCGGCTTCACGTTGGTCGGCACGGCGACCCCGGTGTTCATCACGGGCATCCTGCTGCTCCTGCTCTTCTGCTCCTGGCTCCAGTGGCTGCCGTACCCCTCGTACGTCCCGCTCACCGAGGACCCGCAGCAGTGGGCGTGGAATCTGCTGCTGGCCTGGCTCGCGCTCGCCCTGGTCGAGGCCGCCAAGTACGCCCGGCTGACCCGCAGTTCGATGCTGGAGACGCTGGCGGAGGACCACATCCGCACCTTCCGCGCGTACGGCGTCAGCGAGCGGGCCATCGTCGTACGGCACGCGCTGCGGGGCGCGCTGACCCCGGTGATCGCGCTGTCCGCGCTGGACCTCGGCACGATGTTCGGCGGCGCGCTGCTCACCGAGACGCTGTTCAACATCCCCGGACTCGGGCAGCAGCTCGTGCAGTCCGTACAGATCAAGGACGTGCCGGTGGTGGTCGGGATCGTGCTGGTCATGGGCCTGGCCGTCGTCGTGGCCAACGCTGTCGCCGACGTGCTGTACGCGGTGGCCGACCGACGGGTGGTACTGGCATGACCGGGCAACTCACCGACCTGGAAGCCCCGTTGGTGGAGGTCGCGGGACTGCGGATCGAATTCCCCACCGAGGGCGGGGCCGTACGGGCCGTCGACGGGCTGGACTTCACGCTCGGCGCGGGCGGCGCGCTCGGGCTCGTCGGCGAGTCGGGCTCCGGCAAGAGCGCGACCGCGTACGCCCTGCTCGGCCTGCACCGCGGTACGGGTGCGCGGGTCTCCGGGACCGTACGGGTCGCCGGGACCGACGTACTCGGCGCGGACGACGCCGAGTTGCGCGAGCTGCGCGGCGGGGTCGCCGCCATGGTCTTCCAGGACCCGCTGTCCTCGCTCGACCCCTACTACGCCATCGGCGACCAGATCGCCGAGGTCTACCGGGTGCACCACCGCGGCTCGCGCGCCGCGGCGCGGGCCCGCGCCGTCGAGGTCCTGGACCGCGTCGGCATCCCCGACGCCGCCCGCCGGTCCCGCTCCCGGCCGCACGAGTTCAGCGGCGGCATGCGCCAACGCGCCCTGATCGCCATGGCGTTGGCGTGCGAGCCGCGCCTGCTCATCGCCGACGAGCCCACGACGGCCCTCGACGTCACCGTCCAGGCCCAGATCCTCGACCTGTTGCACGAACTGCGGGCCGAGACCGGCATGGGGCTGCTGCTCGTCACCCACGACCTGGGCGTCGTCGCCGGGAGCGTGGACGACATCCTCGTCATGCGGGACGGCGCCGCCGTCGAACGCGGTCCGGTCGCCGAGGTGCTGGCCGCCCCGGCGCACGACTACACGCGGGCGCTGCTGTCGGCGGTGCCCCGGATCGACCCGCGGCCGGCGGACGGCGGGGAGCCGGGCGCGGCTCCCGCGCCCGTGGGCGCGGCGACACCACGCGGACGCGGCGCGCGTACGGGCACGGCCGAAGAGCCCGGCGCCGAGCCCCTGCTGGAAGCGGTCGCGCTGCGGCGGGAGTTCGGCAAGGGACGGCAGCGGCTCACGGCCGTGGACGACGTGTCGCTCCAGGTCAGGGCCGGGGAGACGCTCGGCATCGTGGGCGAGAGCGGCAGCGGCAAGACGACGCTCGGGCGGATGCTCGTGCGGCTGCTCGACCCGAGCGCGGGCGAGATCCGCTACCGGGGCCGGGAGATCGGCGGACTGGGGGACAAGGCGCTGCGCCCGCTGCGGCGCGACCTGCAAATGGTCTTCCAGGACCCGGTCTCCTCGCTCAACCCGCGCCGCAGCATCGGCGAGTCCATCGCGGACCCGCTGCGGGCGGCGGGCGAGCTGAGCGACAAGGCCGTCGTCGGCCGGGTGAAGGAACTGCTGGAGCGGGTCGGCCTCGACCCGGAGTGGTACCACAGGTACCCGCACGAGTTCAGCGGCGGGCAGCGCCAACGCGTCGGTATCGCACGGGCCCTGGCGCCCGAGCCGAAGCTCATCGTGTGCGACGAGCCGGTCTCCGCGCTGGACGTCACCACGCAGGCGCAGGTCGTCGCGCTGCTCGCGGAACTCCGCCGCGACCTCGGCCTGTCGCTGGTCTTCATCGCCCACGACCTCGCCGTGGTACGGCAGGTGAGCGACCGCGTCGCGGTGATGCGCGGCGGCCGGATCGTGGAGTCCGGCACGGTCGACGAGGTCTACGACGCGCCTCAGGACCCGTACACCAAGGGCCTGTTGGCGGCCGTCCCGGTGCTGGACCCGGCCGAATCCGCGGCCCGCAGGGCGGACCGCAGGGAACTGCGGAGCGTGATGGTGACCGCACCTTAGGTCACATCAACGCGTGGCAGTGTGAGAAGTTACGCCCGTTCACCCCTTTTGGTGGGGGGGGGGGGGGGGGAGGCGGCGCCCCCCCCCCCCCCCCACCCACCCCCCCCCCCCCCGCTGAAGC
>NZ_JBVHMF010000047.1:0-38063 GCF_055558595.1 Streptomyces sp. NPDC025721
AACACAAAAAAGGAGGCCACCCCCCCCCCCCCCCCCCCTCCCCCCCCCCCCCACCCCCCCTCCCCCCCCCGCCCCCCCCCCCCCCCCCCCCCCCCCCCCCCCCCCCCCCCGAGCGCCGCCCGGCCGGCCAGCCTGTCAGGACCGGGCCCGCCGGGAGGAGCCGCAGGACGTCAGCGACGATCCCAGACGTTCATGAGGACGAGCTGAACGCCGAGTCGAAGGAGGCCGCGGGCGGCTCGATCGCGGCCAGCGCCCGTACGTGCGCGAGCGCGGCGGGCGCGCCCGTCATCCGGTCCATCCCCGCGTCCTCCCACTCCACCGAGATCGGCCCCTCGTACCCGATGCTGTTGAGCATCCGGAAGACCGGCTCCCACGGCACGTCGCCGTGCCCGGTCGACACGAAGTCCCAGCCGCGCCGCGGGTCGCCCCACGGCAGATGCGAACCGAGCCGCCCGTTGCGGCCGTTGAACTGCTTGACCGACTCCTTGCAGTCCACGTGGTAGATACGGTCGCGGAAGTCGTACAGGAAGCCGACCGGGTCCAGGTCCTGCCACACGAAGTGGCTGGGGTCGAAGTTGAGCCCGAAGGCCGGGCGGTGGCCGATCGCCTCCAGGGTCCTCACGGTCGTCCAGTAGTCGTACGCGATCTCGCCCGGGTGCACCTCGTGCGCGTACCGGACCCCGACCTCGTCGAAGACGTCCAGGATCGGATTCCAGCGGTCGGCGAAGTCCGCGAATCCGCGGTCGACCATCTCCTCCGGCACCGGCGGGAACATCGCCACCGTGTGCCAGATCGACGAACCGGTGAAGCCGACCACGGTGTCCACGCCGAAGGCCGCGGCGGCCCGCGCGGTGTTCTTGATCTCCTCCGCCGCCCGCTCCCGCACCCCCTCGGGCGAGCCGTCGCCCCAGATACGGGCGGGCAGGATGCCGCGGTGCCGCTCGTCGATCGGATGGTCGCAGACCGCCTGGCTGGTCAGATGGCAGGAGATGGTCCAGCTCTTGAGCCCGTGCTTGTCCAGGGTGTCGCGCAGCCGCGGCAGATACGCGTCGTCGCTGAGCGCCGCCTCCACGTCGAAGTGGTCACCCCAGCAGGCGATCTCCAGGCCGTCGTACCCCCACCGCGAGGCGAGCGCGCACACCTCGGTGAAGGGCAGGTCGGCGAACTGGCCGGTGAAGAGCGTGACGGGTCGGGCCATGTGCGTCCTCCAGGGATCGGGGCTTCAGGACTGAGGGGCGGGCACCGGGATGTGCACGCCGAGGGCCGCCGCACTGGTCTCCACGGCCGCCAGCACCCGCTGCACCTGGAGCCCGTCGGCGAACGACGGCCGCGGATCCGTACCGCCCGCCACCGCCTCGGCGAAATCGCGCACCTGGTGCGTGAAGGAGTGCTCGTAGCCGATCAGATGGCCTGGCGGCCACCACGCGTCAAGGTAGGGGTGGGTGGGCTCGGTGACCAGGACGCGGCGGAAACCGGCGGTGTCCGGGTCCTCGGAACGGTCGTGGAAGGCCAGCTCGTTCATCGACTCGGCGTCGAAGGCGAGCGTGCCGCGCGAGCCGCTGACCTCGATCCGCATGGCGTTCTTGTGCCCGGTGGCGAAACGGGTCGCCTCGAACACGCCGATCGCGCCGCCGTCGAACCGCGCGGTGAACAGCGCCGCGTCGTCCACCGTGACCCGGCCGCGCTCGGAACCGCCCTTGCCCGACAGGCCGCTCGCCGACTCCGGCAGCGGCCGTTCGGTCACGAAGGTCTCCAGCAGCGCGCCGACCGAGCTGATCCGCTGACCCGTCAGATACTGCGCCGCGTCGATGCTGTGCGCGCCGAGATCGCCCAACGCCCCTGACCCGGCGCGGTCCTTGCGCAGCCGCCAGGCCAGCGGGAACTCCGGGTCGACCAGCCAGTCCTGGAGGTACTGCGCCCGCACCTGGTGGATCGTGCCCAGCCTGCCCTCCTCGATCAGCCGCCGCGCCAGCACCAGCGCGGGCACCCGGCGGTAGTTGAAAGCCACCATCGAACGCACCCCGGCCTGCCGGGCCTTGTGCGCCGCGTCGACCATCGCCTCGGCCTCCGCCACCGAATTGGCCAGCGGCTTCTCGCACATCACGTGCTTGCCCGCCGCGAGCGCCGCCTCCGCGATCCGCGCGTGGCTGTCGCCCGGCGTGCAGATGTCCACCACGTCGATGTCCGGCCGCGCGACCAGCGCCCGCCAGTCGGTCTCGTACGACCCCCAGCCGTACCGCTCGGCGGCCGACGCCGCCCGCTGGGCCGACCGGCCGCAGACGGCGGTGAGTTCGAGCCGTACCGGCAGGTCGAAGAAGCGGCCCGCGGTGCGCCAGGCGTGGGAGTGCGCCGCGCCCATGAAGGCATGGCCGACCATGCCGATCCGCAGCGCGGGGACCGGGGGTGGTGTCGTCGTCACGTACGTCCTCCTGGCGGAATGCCGCTCCTGGTACGGGCCGTGAATCGTTATTCATCCGGCATCGACTGAAACTCACGGCACCGGATAGAACAGTTCGGCAGTTTCTGCCTGAACTTCGGCATAAGTCAAGGCTCTTGACGTCGGTGACGGCAACAGGGCACCGTGCGGTTGCCGAGACGTCACACATCCGGGGGGCAGTGATCGACACTCCAGTCAATCTCCGCGAGGTCGGCAGGCTCCGGGTCCTCGAGGCCCTGCACACCACCGCACGCAGCAGCAGGCCCGAACTCGTCCGCGTCACCGGCCTGTCCAGGGCCACCGTCTCCTCGCTGATCGCCGACCTCATCACCGTCGGCCTGGTCACCGAGGACGAGGGCCCCGAGGAGCCGGAGCCCCGCCGCACCGGACGGCCCGCCCAGTCCCTCTCGCTGGTCCCCAGCTCGGGCTACGCCATCGGCGCGGACATCGGCCACCAGCACGTACGCGTCATCCTCTGCGACCTGTTCGGCGCCGTCCTGTGGGAGCACTGGGTCGCCAAGGACGTGGACCGCGCCCCGCAGGAGACCCTCGACCTGGTCGCCGTCCTCGTCGGCCGCGCTCTCCAGGAGACCGGCGTCGCCCGCGAGCGCGTCCTCGGCATCGGCGCCGGAATCGCCTCCCCGGTCGAGAAGGGCAGCGGCGCCCTCGGCGCCGAGGGCATCATGCCCGGCTGGGTCGGCCTGCGCCTCACCGACGAACTGCGCCACCGCACCTCGCTGCCGGTCCGCGTCACCAACGACGCCAACGCCGGCGCCCTCGCCGAGCGCATGTACGGCGCCGGACGGCAGGCGGGCGACATGGTCTACGTCCGGCTCTCCGCCGGTATCGGCGCGGGCATCGTCAGCGACGGCCGCCTCCTGCTCGGCTCACGGGGCCTCGCCGGGGAGATCGGCCATCTCCCGCTCATCACCGACGGCCTCATCTGCCGCTGCGGGAACCGCGGTTGCCTGGAGACCGTCGCCAGCCCTGTCGCCATCGCCCGCCTGCTGTCCGACAGTTGGGGCGAGACCGTCGCACCCCGTGACCTCCCCGCCCTCATCCGGGACCGCAACACCGGTGCCCTGCGCGCCGTCCGCGACGCGGGAGACGCCGTGGGCCGCGCGCTCGCCACGCTCGTCACCCTCCTCAACCCGCGCCTGATCGTGGTCGGCGGCGACCTCGCCGCCGCGGGCGCCGACATCCTCGAACCCATGCGGGCCGGTGTCCGCCGCCACACCCTTCCCTCCGCCGCGGAGGGCCTGGAGATCGTCACCGGCGGTCTCGGGGACGGCGCCGAGGTCCGCGGGGCGGCCGGTCTCGTCCTCGCCGACGCCGCCTCACTGCTCGCCGGAGCGGCCTGACCGGAAAGCGGCCTGACCCGGAGCTGCCTGATCCGTACCGGCCTGATCCGTACCGGCCTGACCCGGAAAGCGGCCCGCCCCGGAGCGGCCTGCCCCGGAAAGCGGCCTGACCCGCGTCAGGCCGCTCAGTCCGTGGTCTGGACGATCTGCCCGTCGCGCAGTTCCAGGACGCGGTCGGCCAGGGCGAGGAGCTGCGTGTCGTGGGTGGCGACGAGGGCGGTGACGGACTCGCTGCGGACGACCGCGCGCAGCAACTCCATGACGGCCAGGCCCGTGTCGGCGTCGAGCTGCCCGGTGGGCTCGTCCGCGATGAGCAGGACGGGGCGGTTGGCGAGGGCGCGGGCGATGGCCACGCGTTGCTGCTGGCCGCCGGAGAGTTCGCCGGGGCGCTGGGCGGCGTGGTCGGCGAGGCCGACGAGGGCCAGGAGGAGTTCGACGCGCTCCTCGCGCTCACGCGGCGGGGTCTTGCGCAGCCGCATGGGGACCCCCACGTTCTCGGCGGCGCTGAGGATGGGGAGCAGCCCGAAGGACTGGAAGACGAAGCCGATACGGTCCCGGCGCAGGGCGAGCAGTTCGTCGTCGCCGAGCGAGGCCAGATCGGTGCCGTCGAGCATGATCCGGCCGCCGTCGGGGCTGTCGAGACCGCCCACGAGGTTGAGGATGGTGGTCTTGCCCGAGCCCGAACGGCCCTTGAGCGCGACGAGTTCGCCGCGCGGGACGGAGAACGAGACACCGCGCAGGGCGTGCACGGCGGTGTCGCCGCTGCCGTAGGTGCGGCGCAGATCCTCGACGACGACCATGTCCCCGGACGGCGGACCGTCCGCGACCGCCGTCGCCGCACGTCCCGTGGACCCCTCGCTCATGCGTCCTCCCCGTCCTGGCCGCATCCCCTGCCGGCCCCCGCCCGCGGCGCGCCGGCCACCGTACGGCCGTCGCGTATCCGTACGGTACGCGCAAACGCCGTGGACGGTACGCGCAAACGCCGTGGCCCGGACCCGTGGGAACGGATCCGGGCCACGAGGGGCCACGAAGGCCGCGAACGGCGCGTACGCGGAGCGACGCCTCAGTGCAGCTCGGTGATCTCCGGGCCGCGGCGCAGCGGGTCGATGCCGTCGCCGAACTTCGACGGCTCGCCCTGCTCGGTCGGCGCGGCGCCGTCCGGCACCATCTGCGCGTCGTTCGGCAGCTTCAGCACGATCGGGTCGCGCGGCGCCATCGGGGTGTCGCCGCGCAGCACCACGGTGTCGCGGAAGACGGACTCCAGCACACCGGCGGCGGCGGGCTGCACCGCGCCCTGGCCGGAGATCACCCCGCGCAGGAACCAGCGCGGGCCGTCGCAGCCGATGAACCGCACGAGCTGCACGCCATTGGTGCCGTCGGGGAGCTGGACGGGCACCTGGGCCCGCAGTTCCCAGCCGAGCGGGCCCTCCAGCTCGTCGACGATGCCGCCCTGCTGGGTGATACCGGCGGCGATCTCCTCGCGGACCTCGCCCCAGATGCCCTCGGACTTGGGGGCGGCGAACGCCTGGAGCTGCACGGCGCTGTCCCGCAGCACCACGGTCGCGGCGACGATGGACTCGCCCGCGACCTCGACCCGCAGCTCCATGCCCTCGACTCCGGGCACGAACAGTCCGCCGAGGTCGACGCGGCCCTCGCCGGGCTCACTGACCTCGCTCAGGTCCCACGGGCCGTCGGGCCTCGGGGCGGGCGGAAGGTTGTACCGGAGGGACTCACCGGAGTCGTCCGACTCCTCGGCGTCCTCGACCTGCTCGTCAGGGCCTGCGGCCTCGTCGAGCTCGTCGAGGTCGTCTTCGCGCTCCTTGCGACGACGGAACACGGTCACTGTCCTTCCCGGTCTGCAACGACCGATGCGAATCCGACTCTGGACGTGTCGGCCGACGGCGTCTCCACCGCGGCATGACCCCCCGTGGAGCCGAAGCCCCCCGCGGCCCTGGCAGAGCCGGGCAGCTCCGCCACCTCATGGAAACGGACCCGCTCGACCTGCTGGACGACCAGTTGGGCGATCCGGTCACCCTTTTCGAACCGCACGGTCTCGCGCGGATCGAGGTTGACGACGATCACCTTGATCTCTCCACGGTACCCGGCATCCACCGTTCCCGGGGCATTCACCAGGGCCACACCGCAGCGCGCTGCCAGCCCCGAGCGGGGATGCACGAAGGCCGCGTACCCGTCGGGCAGGGCGATCGACACCCCGGTGGGCAGGACCGCGCGCTCACCGGGCGCGAGGTCCGCCGCCAGCGTGGTCGTCAGGTCCGCGCCCGCGTCACCGGGATGCCCGTAGGACGGTACGGGCACGGACTCGTCGAGCCGGTGCAGCAGTACGTCCACCGGCTGTCGCTCTGTGCTCACGGGTTCACCTCGCTGACGAGGCGCAGCGGCTCACGGCTCATGGGTTCACCTCGAAGGCGCGGGCGACCTTCACCTGGTCGGGGTCCGACATCGCCGCGCGGATCTCCTCCGCGCGGCCGTTCTGCGTGAAGTGGTCGAGCTTGACCTCGACGAACAGCGCCTCCGCGCGGACCGCGACCGGCCCGTCGTGGCCGCCGATCCGGCCCTCGGCCGAGCTGTAGATCTTGCGTCCGGCGACCGCGGTGCAGCGCGCCGACAGGTACAGCGTGGCGCCGACCGGGACCGGGAGCAGGAAGTCCGACTCCAGCCGTCCGGTGACGGCGATGGCGCGCAGCATCCAGTTGACCGAGCCCAGCGTCTCGTCCAGCGCGGTGGCCAGGACCCCGCCGTGGGCGAGGCCCGGCGCGCCCTGGTGGGCGGGCTTGACGGTGAACTCGGCGGTGACGCTGACGCCCTCGCCCGCCCGCGCCGCCAGGTGCAGCCCGTGCGGCAGACCCTCGCCGCAGCCGAAGCACTGGTCGTAGTGCGCCCCGAGCAGCTCGCCCGGTGCCGGGGCGTCCGGGTGCCGCGTGGGCGCGGTGGCGTCGGGCGGCGGCGTCAACGACGACCGTCCGGCGCTTCTGGGTGTGTTCGCTCCACTCACGCCCGAGACCCTACCCTTCCGCGGGATCCTTTCCCTGCCGGTGTCCGTTGGTCCCGGGGGAGCCGCCCGGCGGCCGGCGGAAACCGCCCCCTGTACCACCCTCGTACCGCCCCCGCAGTCCCCCCGTTGTCATCTGGTAGCACCGGAGCGCGCGCATGTCCCCAGGAGTAGGCCAGTCCGTCGTCGTCACCGGAGCCGGACGCGGCATCGGCCGTGCCATCACGCTGGAGCTGGCGCACTGCGGCTTCGACGTGATCGGCACGGTCCGCAACGACCGGGACGCGCGGGCCCTGCGCGCGGCGGTCGACCGTACCGGCGCGGCGGTGCGCACCGCGGTGCTCGACGTGGCCGACGCGACGTCCTGCGTCCGGGCGTTCACCGAGATCGCCACGATGACCGACGGCGGGCCGTGGGCGGTGGTCAACAACGCGGGGTTCGCGCAGCCGGGCGCGGTGGAGGACGTGGACGACGAGCAGGTACGGCGCCAGCTGGAGACCAATCTGGTGGCGCCCGCGCGGATCGCCCGCCTGGTGCTGCCCGCGATGCGGGACCGGCGGGCGGGCCGGATCGTCAACGTGTCGTCGATCGCCGGGCGGGTGTCGCTGCCGATGCTCGGCTGGTACTGCGCGAGCAAGCGCGGCCTGGAGTCGGTGACGGACGCGCTGCGGATGGAGACCGCGCCGTTCGGCGTGCAGGTCTCGCTGATCGAGCCGGGCTCCTACGGCACCGGCATCTGGGAGACCGGTGCCGGGCTGCTGCCCGACGAGCGGGCGTCGGCGTACCAGGAGCAGTACGCGGCGGCCGGGGACGTGCTGCGCGGCAGCCGCGACCTGCCGGGGCCGCGCCCGGTGGCGCTCGCGGTGCGCAAGGCGCTGACCGCCCGGCACCCGCTGCCGCGCTATCTGGTGGGCGGCGGCGCCCGCTCGACCGCGGTGCTGGACGCGGTGGCGCCGACGGCGGCCTCCGACTGGGCGAAGCAGCTCGCCACCGGGCTGCGGCAGGCGCCGCCGAGGGTCACCCGTGCGCTGGCGCGCCTTCGCGGCAGATAGCACAGGACCGCATGGCAGTCTGGTGCCATGCAGCCTTACGACGAACGTCTCACCGTGCCGCGCTCCTGGTGGTTCCTGGCCGCCGGGGTGGGTGTGGCGATGGCGCTGATCCTCTTCCCGTTCGGCCCGCTGCCGATGCTGGCCGGGCTCGCGGCCGGCGCGGCCGTCGCCATGATGGCGGTCAGCTCGTACGGGTCCGCGCGGATCCGGGTGGTGGCGGGTTCGCTGGTGGCGGGCAAGGCCCGGATCCCGCTGGCGGCACTGGGCGAGGCGACCGTGCTCGACGCGGCGGAGACGGTGGCCTGGCGCTCCCACAAGGCCGACCCGCGGGCGTACATGCTGCTGCGCTCGTACGTGCCGACGGCGCTGAAGGTCGACGTGACCGATCCGGACGACCCGACGCCGTACGTCTATCTGTCGACGCGTTCGCCGAAGCGGCTCGCGGAGGCGCTGAAAGCCGTGAAGGCGCCCCAGTAGGACCGGCCGGGCCGCACGGTGCCGGGCGGCCCCCGCGGGGGCGCCCGCGGCCGGTCAGGGCTCGATGGCGGGCGGCTGCCACAGCGTGCCGGTCAGGGCCGCGTCGGCCGGTGCGCCGACGGCGGGCAGCTCGGGCCACGGGAGCTGCGCGGCGCGCAGGTCGTGGCGGATCCGCTGGGCGAGCTTGCGGGTGTCGCGGCGGTTCATCACCGCGCCGACGGCCGCGCCGATCATGAACGGCGTCAGCGTCGGCATATTGCGCAGCGTGCGGCGCAGCAGCCGCTGGCGCATCTCCTTCTTCATGCTGCTGCCCAGGGCCACGTTGACCGTGGAGAGTTTCAGCACATCGATACCGCGCTGTTCGGTCCAGGACCACAGATACGCGGTCGCGCGCTCCCGGGAGTTGCCCGGGACACGCAGTCCGTAGACCTCGTGCAGTTCCGCGATGAGTTTGAACTCGACCGCGGCGACGCCGAGCGTCTCGGCGGTCAGTTCGGCCGGCATCGCCGGCGGGGTGGGCAGCATCGCGGCGGCGCCCACACCGGCGCCGACGGTCATGGTGCCCTTCACCGCGGTGGCGATCAGCCGGTCCGCGATGTCCTCGGGGCCGAGACCGGGAAACTGCCCCCGCAGCGTCGCCAGGTCGCGCACCGGGATGCGCGGGGCGACCTCGATCAGCCGCTCGGCGACCGAGCCCATGCCCGCCATCGCCTTCCTGCCGCCGTAGCGCGCCCCGCTGCGTATTCCGCGCGCCCCGCGCGCGGTCGTGGCCGCGAGCGAGGCCCTGCGGCCCCGCTCGTCGCCTTCTCGGCCTTCCACCCGGCCTTCCGTCGGACCCTCCACCGGGCCTTGTGCCCGGTCCCGGTCCTGGTCCTGCGCCCGGCCGGCGTCGTCCGCCCGGCCGTCCCGCCGTGAGCCCGTCACCGCGCCCGCGGATCAGGCCGCGCAGTCGCGGCAGATCGGGTTGCCGTTCTTCTCCGCCGCGAGCTGGCTCCTGTGGTGGACCAGGAAGCAGCTCATGCAGGTGAACTCGTCGGCCTGCCTGGGCAGTACGCGAACCGACAGTTCCTCATTGGAGAGGTCGGCGCCCGGCAGCTCCAGGGACTCCGCCTGGTCGAACTCGTCGACGTCCACCGCGGAGGTGGACTTCTCGTTCCGCCGGGCCTTCAGTTCCTCGATGCTGTCCTCGTTGACGTCATCGTCGGTCTTGCGTGGGGTGTCGTAATCCGTAGCCATTTTTCGCTCTCCCCCTGTGGGTGTCTGCGGTGTCTCCAGCGCACGTAACGCGCGGGAGGCCGGACTTGTGCCCGACCCGAGGCGGAGATTTTGCCTCACATCAAGGCCTGTTACTCAATCGACACCCAAGGTCGCCCCCGAAGGGGTGATCGCACGGGTGGCCGATCGTCACTCGCGACAGTCTGAAAGTCGTATGTCGCGGGTGCCATCACGTGTACTTCCCGTGATCATGACCTGGGGAAACATGGATTTTCCGGTCTTTTTCCCCAATGTCTTGATCACTGTGTGTAGGTGTCCCTCCAATAGCATGTGCTGTCGATCACAACGGTTCCCGGCGGGGAACAGACCGCGAAATTTCTCGCATAGCGAACACTCGTCGGTGCTGTCGTCGCCGGTGGCCGTCCTGGGCGTGACGCGGTTCACAACGGGATCGCGACCCGCATGACCAGGCCGCCTCCCTCGCGCGGCTCGGCCACGATGACGCCTCCGTGCGCCCGTGCCACCGACCGCGCGATGGACAGTCCCAGTCCCACCCCCTTGTCACTTCCCGTCCGCTCGGTACGCAGACGCCGGAACGGCTCGAAAAGGTTGTCGATCTCGTACGCCGGAACGACCGGTCCGGTGTTCGCGACCACGAGCAGCCCCTGACCGCCCTCCACGGCCGTGGAGACGTCGACCCAGCCGTTCTCCGCCACGTTGTACCGCACCGCGTTCTGTACCAGGTTCAGGGCGATCCTTTCCAGCAGCACGCCATTTCCCTGGACGACCGCGCCGTCGAGCCGGGAGCGCAGCTCCACGCCCTTGCCCTGCGCCTCGGCGCGGGTCTGGTCGAGCGCCCGGGAGGCGGCCTCCGCCAGGTCCACCGGCTTGCGGTCCACGATCTCGTTGTCACTGCGGGCGAGCAGCAGCAGGCCCTCGACCAGCTGCTCACTGCGCTCGTTGGTGGACAGCAGGGTCTTGCCGAGCTGCAACAGGTCGGCCGAGGCGTCCGGATCGGAGAGCTGGACCTCCAGCAGCGTCCGGTTGATCGCCAGCGGTGTGCGCAGCTCGTGCGAGGCGTTGGCCACGAAGCGGCGCTGGGCGTCGAAGGATCTCTCCAGCCGGTCGAGCATCTCGTCGAAGGTGTCGGCCAGCTCCTTCAGCTCGTCGTCCGGGCCGTCCAGCTCGATCCGGCGCTTGAGGTCGGAGCCGACCACGACCCGCGCGGTCCTGGTGATCCGCCCGAGCGGCGCGAGCACCCGCCCGGCCATCACGTAGCCGAAGACCAGCGCGACCACGGCCAGGCCGATCAGCGCCAGCAGCGAGCGCTTGAGCAGCACATTGAGCGCCGCCTCGCGCTGGACGGCCATGCACTGCGCCAGGGCGGAGTTGAAGCGCCCCGAATCCGTCTCGTTGATCAGGCTCGGGCAGGTGTTGCTGACGATGTTGACCCGGCCGCTGTTGACGGTGAACAGCGGCTCGCTGCCCTGGTGCAGGGCCTGGGCCGCCAGCAGATAGATGATCCACAGCAGCAGCACACCGGCGATCAGGAACATGCCGCCGTACAGCACGGTCAGCCGTATCCGGATGGTCGGGCGCAGCCAGGGCAGCGGGCTCTCGCCCGGCAGCGGGTCCCAGGGGGGCCTGGGCGGGGTCGGCGGGGCCGAGGGCGGTGCGGGCGCGGGGGAGCCTGCGGAGGGGGACGCCACGCGGATCAGATCCGGTAACCGGAACCGGGGACCGTCACGATCACCGGAGGCTCACCGAGCTTGCGGCGCAGTGTCATGACGGTCACCCGCACCACATTGGTGAACGGGTCGGTGTTCTCGTCCCACGCCTTCTCCAGCAACTGCTCGGCGGAGACCACCGAGCCCTCGCTGCGCATCAGCACTTCGAGGACCGCGAACTCCTTGGGCGCCAGATGCACCTCCGCGCCGTCCCTGAAGACCTCGCGGCGGTTGGGGTCGAGCTTGATGCCGGAGCGCTCCAGGACCGGCGGCAGGGCCGCGGTCGTACGACGGCCCAGCGCGCGGACCCGCGCGGTCAGCTCGGTGAAGGCGAAGGGCTTGGGCAGATAGTCGTCCGCGCCCAGTTCAAGACCCTCCACCCGGTCGCTGACGTCACCGGCGGCGGTGAGCATCAGCACCCGGGTGGGCAGGCCGAGATCGACGATCTCGCGGCACACCTGGTCGCCGTGGACGACCGGGAGGTCGCGGTCGAGGACGACCACGTCGTAGTCGTTGACCCCGATCCGCTCCAGGGCGGCGCCGCCGTCGTAGACCACGTCGACGGCCATCGCCTCGCGGCGCAGCCCGGTGGCAACCGCATCGGCGAGCAGTTGCTCGTCCTCGACGACCAGTACGCGCAAGGCGCTGTTCCTTCCAGAGCGGGGGGACATGAGCGGTCCTGCGGCGGCGCGGAGCCGCGGCCGGAACGGCATGAGCTGTGCGAATGCTCCACCATCCTGCACCTGAGGACCGTAAATCGGCGGTAAGGGACCGACGACGGAATATTCCTCCGGCCGACGGAGGTTTCCGCTCCGAAGCGGGTGGGCAAGACGACTGCACACCCACCCACCACGCCTCGCCACGCGTTTCCCTCGCGTGGTACCTGGCTTGACACACCCCGTGTCAACGACGACGACGAGGGGGCGCCTAATGGACGCGTTCACCACCGGAATCCTCCAGCGCATACACAGCACGGAGACCGATTTGCGCCGGGCCCGGGAGACAGGCGACGACTTCCTCGCCGACGTCGAGCAGGCGGAACTGGAAGACCTCCGCCGACTCGCGTCGGAGAACGGCGTGGACGTACGGCCGAAGGTCGCCTGATCCACACCGGCTGACCCCGAGCCGCACGCCCCGGACACCTCACAGGTGCCGGGGCGTTCGCATGTCTACGCGCGAATATCAGCCGCTCATCGGATGGTCGGCGTGACACGCGCTGGGAGCGCTGCGAGCCCCGCGGGGTCCTACGAGCGCGGCGAACGCCACGGTCCGCCCTGCCGCCCCCGCCGCCCCCGCCGCCCCCGCCGCCCCCGCCGCCGTGCCGACGCTCTAGTCGTGCCAGGCGCCCAAGCCGTCCAGCAGCTCCTGGAGCGGTTCGAAGAGGCCGCCGGGGGCCGCGACCGTCAGCTCGCCCGAGGCGGCCTCTCCCGGCCGTCCACCGGTCAGCGCGCCCGCCTCGCGGGCGAAGAGCGCCCCGGCCGCGAAGTCCCAGGGGTTCAGGCCGCGCTCGAAGTACGCGTCCAGCCGCCCGCAGCCCACGTCCGCGAGGTCGATCGCGGCCGAGCCGCCGCGCCGGATGTCCCGGACCCGCGGCAGCAGGGCGCTCACCACCGTCGCCTGCGCCGCCCGGCGCTCGGACAGGTAGCCGAAGCCGGTGCCGACCAGCGCGTGCGAGAAGGCCGGGGCCGGACGGCAGCGGGCCCGCTCGCCATTGACGAACGCGCCGCCGCCGCGTACCGCCTGGTACGTCTCGCCGCGCATCGGGGCGGCCACCACACCGGCCACCGCCTCGCCGTCCACCTCCGCGGCGATACTCACCGCCCAGGACGGCAGGCCGTAGAGGTAGTTCACCGTGCCGTCGAGCGGGTCGATCACCCAGCGCACCCCGCTGGTGCCCTCGCTGCTCGCGCCCTCCTCGCCGAGGACGCCGTCGTCGGGGCGCAGACCGCTGATGTAGGACGTGATCAGCTTCTCGGCCGCGATGTCCATCTCGGTGACGACGTCGATCGGGCTGGACTTGGTGGCGGCCACGCCCAGGTCGGCGGGGCGGCCGTCGCGCAGCAGCTCACCGGCCCTGCGCGCGGCTTCCAGGGCGATCTCCAGCAGCGCGGCGGGCTCGGTCGACGACGCGTCGGGGGTGGGGCTCAACGGGGGGCTCCTTAGTCGGTTCCGGTCACAGCCGGTCTCCGGGCGGGGTCGGTACCTGTCGGTCGTGTCCCGCCGCCCGGCTCCGGTCGGTACCGGTCAGTCGGTTCCGGCGGCGGCGGGCAGCGGGGTCCTGGCCGGGCAGCAGCCCGCGGGACAGATGTCGTGGCTGGGGCCGAGCGCGCCCAGCGCGCAGCGCGCCGGGGCCGCTCCCCGCTCGGTCGCGGCCCGCTCCAGCACCAGGTCGCGCACCGCGGCGGCGAAGCGCGGGTCGGCGCCGACGGTCGCGGCGCGGCTGACCGGCAACCCCAGCTCCGCGGCCTTCGCGACGGCCTCGGTGTCCAGGTCGTACTTCACCTCCATGTGGTCGGAGACGAAGCCGATCGGCACCATGACGACCGCGGGCGCGCCCTGCGCGTGCGCCTGCTCGAGGTGGTCGCAGATGTCCGGCTCCAGCCACGGGATCTGCGGGGAGCCGCTGCGCGACTGGTAGACGAGCTGCCACGGCCGGTCGACGCCGGTCGCGGCGCGTACCGCGTCGGCGATCACCCGGGCGGTGTCCAGGTGCTGCGCGACGTACGCGCCGCCGTCGCCGTGGCCCTCGACGGGTCCCGAGGTGTCGGCGGCCGAGGTGGGGATCGAGTGCGTGGTGAAGGCCAGCCGGGCGCCGTCGCGTACGTCCGCGGGCAGCGCGTCCAGCGCGGCCAGCGTCGCGTCGGTCATCGGCTCGACGAAGCCGGGGTGGTTGAAGTAGTGCCGCAGCTTGTCCACCCGCGGCACCGGGAGGCCCTCCCGGGCCAGCACGGCCAGCGAGGCGGCCAGATTCTCGCGGTA
Source organism: Streptomyces sp. NPDC025721 (assembly GCF_055558595.1). Lineage (NCBI taxonomy): Bacteria > Bacillati > Actinomycetota > Actinomycetes > Kitasatosporales > Streptomycetaceae > Streptomyces > Streptomyces sp. NPDC025721. Next base: position 14,259 of record NZ_JBVHMF010000047.1, read on the forward strand.
CTGCCGGCAGCCGGAGTACGAGGCGTAGGCGCTGGTGGCCAGCACCAGGACCCGGCGGTGGCCCGCCCGCGCGATCTCCCGCAGGGCGTCGGTCAGATACGGCGCCCAGTTGCGGTTGCCCCAGTAGACCGGCAGGTCGAGGCCGTGCCCGGCGAAGTCCTTGCGGAGCGCGTCGAGCAGTTCGCGGTTCTGCGCGTTGATCGGGCTGACGCCGTCGAAGAGGAAGTAGTGCCGCCCGACCTCCTTCAGCCGCTCTTTGGGGATGCCCCGGCCGTGGGTGACGTTCTCCAGGAAGGGCACGACGTCGTCGGGTCCCTCGGGGCCGCCGAAGGAGAGCAGCAGCAGGGCGTCGTACGGCCCGGCGTCGTGGGGGTCGCGCTGAGGCGGCTGATCGGACATGTCATCGATCCTGCCACCCCGCGACGATCTCGCCGCGCTCCGCCTCCCCGGGCGGGTGCGCCCGGTCACGCGGTGGCTCGCGGTGGCCGCCGCGGGCGCCCTCCGCGCGGTGGAATCCGCGCGGTGGAATCCGGGGCGCCGCGCGGCACAATTCGGTTGCGCGGACTCGTAAGCTGTACGCGCCAGCTACGTTCCTTACCGAGAATTCGGCGACGCCGCCGGGAGCGCCCTTGTCCAGCCCCTATCGCGCGATCTTCACCGCTCCCGGCACCAAGGCGTTCTCCGCCGCCGGGCTGATCGGGCGGATGCCACTGTCCATGCTGGGCATCGGCATCGTGACGATGATCTCCCAGGTCACCGGGAGGTACGGGCTCGCGGGCGCGCTCGCCGCCGCGCTGGCCCTGTCGGGGGCGGCGATCGGACCGCAGATCTCCCGGCTGGTCGACCGGTACGGACAGCGGCGGGTGCTGCGTCCCGCGAGCGCCGTGACGGTGCTGTCGGTGGCGGCCCTGCTGATCGCGGTGCGGGCCGGTTCGCCGGACTGGGTGTACTTCGTGTGCGCGGTCGGCGCGGGCTGCACGCCGAGCATGGGCGCCATGGTGCGCGCCCGCTGGTCGCGGATCCACCGCGGCTCTCCCGAACTCCTGCACACCGCCTACTCCTTCGAGTCGGTGGTGGACGAGATCGTCTTCATCCTCGGGCCGATCCTGTCGATCGGGCTGTGCACGGCCTGGTTCGCGGAGGCGGGCCCGCTGCTGGCCGCGGTCTTCCTGGGCACCGGCGTACTGCTGCTGACCGCGCAGCACGCCACCGAGCCGCCGCCGCATCCGCGCGACCGCCTCTCGGACCGGTCGGTGCTGCGCGAGCCGGGGCTGCTGGTGGTCACCGGCGTCTTCGTCGGCACCGGGGCGCTGTTCGGCGCGGTCGACGTGGCCACCGTGGCCTTCGCGGACGAGCGCGGGCACAAGGCGCTGGCCAGTCTGGTGCTGGCGACATATGCCCTGGGATCGTGTCTGGCCGGGCTGGTCTTCGGGCTGATGACCCCGCGCGGGACGCCCACCGGGAGGTTCCTGCTGGGCATCGCGTTGATGACTGTGAGTATGATCCCGCCACTACTGGTCGGAAACTTGCCGTTTCTGGCCGTGGCGCTGTTCTTCTCGGGCCTGACCATCGCTCCGACGATGGTGACCGCGATGGGCCTGATCGAAGGGTTGGTACCGCGGACGAAACTGACCGAGGGCATCACGTGGACCTCCACGGGGATGGCGGTCGGGGTCGCCGCAGGGGCCTCGGTGGCGGGTCGGGTGATCGACTCGCACGGGGCGTCGGCGGCTTTCGCGGTGCCCGCCGCCTCGGCGGTCCTCGCCGTGGCGGTGGCGTTTCTCGGGTATCGCCGGCTCAAGCCGGCGCCGGAGCGGGAGGGGCCGCGCGATGAGCACGACGGGCAGTACGGCACGCACGACAAGCAGGGCCGAACAGAAGGCGTGGCGTAACTGGGCGGGGAACGTCTCCGCCCGGCCGGCGCGGGCCGTGGCGCCCGCCTCCGTGGGCGAACTGGCGGCCGTGCTGCGGCGGGCCGCCGAGGACGGCCTGCCGGTGAAGGCGGTCGGCTCCGGGCACTCCTTCACCGCCGCGGCGGCCACCGACGGGGTGCTGATCCGCCCCGAGGGGCTGACCGCGATCCGCGCCATCGACCGCGCGGCGGGCACCGTCACCGTCGAGTCGGGCGTCCAGCTCAAGCAGTTGAACGCGGCGCTGGCCGCCGAGGGCCTGTCGCTCACGAACATGGGCGACATCATGGAGCAGACGGTGGCGGGCGCCACCAGCACCGGCACGCACGGCACCGGCCGTGACTCCGGTTCGATCGCCGCCCAGATCACCGCGCTCGAACTGGTCACCGCCGACGGCTCGGTGCTGACCTGTTCGGCCGAGGAGAACCCCGACGTCTTCGCCGCCGCCCGGATCGGGCTCGGCGCGCTCGGCGTGGTCAGCGCCGTCACCTTCGCCGTCGAGCCGGTCTTCCTGCTGACCGCGCGCGAGGAGCCGATGGCGTTCGACCGGGTGATGGCGGAGTTCGAGCAGCACGCCACGGAGAACGAGCACTTCGAGTTCTACTGGTTCCCGCACACCGACAGTTGCAACACCAAGCGGAACAACCGCAGCCAGGGCCCGGCCGCGCCCGTCCCCGCCGTACGCGGCTGGATCGACGACGAGCTGCTGTCCAACGGCGTCTTCCAGGCCGCCTGCGTGGTCGGCAGGGCCGCGCCCGCCGTCATCCCCGGCATCGCCAAGCTCTCCAGCCGCGCCCTGTCGGCCCGTTCGTACACCGACATCCCGTACAAGGTCTTCACCAGCCCGCGCCGGGTGCGCTTCGTGGAGATGGAGTACGCGGTGCCGCGCGAGGCGGCGGTCGACGCGATCCGCGAGCTGAAGGCGATGGTCGAGCGGTCCGATTTGCGGATCAGTTTCCCGGTGGAGGTACGGGTCGCGCCCGCGGACGACATCGCGCTGTCGACGGCGTCCGGCCGGGACAGCGCGTACATCGCGGTGCACATGTACCGGGGCAGCCGCTACCAGGAGTACTTCACCGCGGTCGAGAGGATCATGACCGCGCGCGGCGGGCGCCCGCACTGGGGCAAGATGCACACCCGCGACGCGGAATACCTCGCCTCGGCCTATCCGCGCTTCGGCGAATTCACGGCGCTGCGGGACCGGTTGGACCCGGACCGGCGGTTCACGAACGACTACCTCCGGCGGGTGCTGGGCTCGTAGTCGCTTCATGCGGGAAAGTCCGCATTTGCACTCGGCGCGCAACCCTTTCGTGTGAGCCGTGCCACTCAACTCCCGCGCTCCTGGCCCAGATTCGACGGCGCGGCAGCCCACCCCGCTGGCCCAAATGGAGTACCGTGGCGAATCCTGGCTCCCGGTTGCCCGTCCGGGTGGTCGGTAGCTGGTCCGGAACGGCGGGAGGGGAGCCCGACGGCACTCGTCCCGGGGTGCCGCGATCGGTCACGCTGAGTGGCCAATCGACCACCGTCCCATAACGGCGTGTCACCGTGTCACCCCGACACGCCGGGTAACTCTGCAAGGTTGTGGCACGCTGCACCCGGGCAGGCCACACTCGTCCAACGGGAGCAGCGACGCACGTGACGTCGGCAGGCACCACCCGGGAGGTAACCGTGCCCGAACTGCGGGTTGTGGCCGTCAGCAATGACGGCACACGACTGGTGCTCAAGGCTGCCGACAGCACGGAATACACACTCCCCATCGACGAACGGCTGCGCGCCGCCGTCCGCAACGACCGGGCCCGTCTCGGACAGATCGAGATCGAGGTCGAGAGCCATCTGCGGCCCCGCGACATCCAGGCACGTATACGTGCGGGTGCGTCGGCGGAAGAGGTCGCGTCGATGGCCGGCATCCCGGTCGAGCGCGTACGGCGCTTCGAGGGTCCCGTCCTGGCCGAGCGCGCCTTCATGGCCGAGCGGGCCAGGAAGACGCCCGTACGCCGCCAGGGCGAGAGCACCGGCCCCCAGCTCGGCGAGGCCGTCGCCGAGCGGCTGTTGCTGCGCGGCGCGGAGAAGGACACCGTCCTGTGGGACTCCTGGCGCCGCGACGACGGCACGTGGGAAGTCCTCCTGGTCTACCGGGTGGCCGGTGAACCGCACTCCGCGAGCTGGACCTACGACCCGCCGCGCCGCCTGGTCGCGGCCGTCGACGACGAGGCCAGGGCGCTGATCGGTGAGAACGCCGCGCAGCAGGAGAGCACGAAGGAACCGAGCTTCCCCTTCGTGCCCAGGATCGCCCGCCTGCCGCGTGACCGGCCTCTCGACCGCGCCCTCGACCGGCAGTTGGAACGGCCCGACCGGCCGGACCGCGCCGACCGCGAGGCCCGCGCCGAGGACCGGCCGGAGCCGGAGGAGCGCGACTCGCTGACCAGCCTGCTCGAAGCGGTGCCCAACTTCCGCGGCGACATGGTCGTGCCCGCGCCTCCGCCGGGCCCGCCGGGTCCTCCGGACGTCGTGCCCGCCGTGGAGCCGGAGGAGGAGACCGAGGAAGAGCCGGCTCCGGCCGCCAGCGCCGGGTCCGCCTATGCCGACGTCCTGATGCCGCGCGCCGTCGCCGGTCACCGCGACCGTCTGGTCGGCACCACCGACCGCCAGGCCGAGGCCGACGGGGTCCGCCCCGGACGCCGGGCCACGGTGCCGAGTTGGGACGAGATCGTGTTCGGGAGCAGGCGCAAGAAGCAGGAGTAGCGCGGGTGGCGCGCGGCTTGGACAGACCGGGAGCCGACGGCCGTCAGGGGCAGCCACCTTGGTGGCTGCCCCTGACGCGTTGTGCGGCGGCTCGCGCGTTACCGGGTCGCGTGCGGCCGGTACGGGGCCCTGCCCGGGCCTGGTAGGGGGTGTCGCTGGGGTCAGCCCGGCTGGGGGCCGGTGGCGACCGGGTTGGCCGGGTCGGCGGACCACTCGCTCCAGGAGCCGACGTAGAGCGCGGCCGTGATTCCGGCCGCGGCGAGGGCGAGGACTTCGTGGGCGCCGGAGACCCCCGAGCCGCAGTAGACGCCCACTTCGGTGTCCGGCCCTGCGCCCAACCCGGTGAAGCGGTCGGTGAGTTCGGCGGCGGGCAGCAACCGGCCGTCGGCGCCGGTGTTCTGCGTGGTGGGTGCGTTGACGGCGCCGGGGATGTGGCCGCCGACGCGGTCGATCGGCTCCGAGTCGCCGCGGTAGCGCTCGGGCGCGCGGGCGTCGAGGAGCACCCCGCGGCGGGCGAGGTCGGCCGCCGCGGCCGCGTCGAGCAGCGGCAGGGCGCCGGTCGCGGGCACGAAGTCCCCCGCGCCCCCCGCGGGTTCGTCCCGGCTCAGCGGGTGTCCGGCCGCGGTCCAGGCCGCGAGACCGCCGTCGAGGACGCGCACGCGGGTGTGCCCGGCCCAGCGCAGCAGCCACCAGGCGCGGGCCGCGCCCCAGCCCTGCCAGTTGTCGTACACGACGACGTCCCGGTCGCCGCTCACCCCGGCCCGGCGCATGGCGGCGCCGAACTCCTCGGGGTCGGGCAGCGGGTGCCGTCCGCGGGCCCCGGCGGGCCCGGCCAGTTCGGCGTCCAGGTCGACGTACCGCGCGCCGGGTACGTGGCCTTCGAGGTAGGCGGGGTGGCCGGGAGGGCCGCCGAGCTGCCAGCGCACATCGAGCACGGTGACGCCGTCCCGCTCTGCGGCGGAAGCGAGTTCGGTCACGGAGATGAGGGGTTCCATACGCACATTGTGGTCGACCGGTCGTAGCCGCCGTACGGCGGGACACCGTACGGCAACGGCCGCGAAACGGAAGCGACATGACATTTCGGTTGCCGCGCGGCACCAGGGGGATGAATGCGGCGCGGTCACGGCGCGCGCCGCTCCGGGTGGTGCGACGATCGGCTGTGCCACACCATTCCCGACCGGCGGGGCACGCCGTGCCGGCTGCCCGCCAGGAGACCGTAGCCATGACCGAGGTACCGAACCGTCGCTCACCTGGCACCCCTTGCTGGGTCAGCCTCATGGCGCACCGGGCCGACCTTGCGCGGAGTTTCTACGGCGCGCTGTTCGGCTGGGAGTTCGTACCGGGACCGCCCCAACTGGGCACGTACGCCCTCGCCGAGCTGGACGGCCGCCGCATCGCGGGTATCGGCGAGGGGGCGCCCGAGCCGCACCGGCCGGTCGCCTGGACCACGATGCTCGCCTCCGACGACGTCGACGAGACCGCGGAACTGGTCCGCGAATGCGGGGGCACCGTCGGCATCGGCCCTCTCCAGGTCAACGACGAAGGGCGGCTCGCCCTCGCCGTCGACCCCTCGGGCGCCGTCTTCGGTGTCTGGCAGGGCGGACTCCTCGGCGGCGCCGAGGCCACCGGCGAGCCCGGCACCCTCGCCTGGAGCGAGTTGGTGACGCGGGACGCGTCGCTCGTGGGCAAGTTCTACGAGGCCGTCTTCGGTCTCGAGGCCGAAGACGCCGCTTCCGACTCCGACGACGTCCTGCTCCGCGTCGGCGGCCACCCTGTCGCCGCGATCCACGGTGTCGGCTCCCGCGTCCCGCGCGACCGAGGGGCCCACTGGACGACCCACTTCGCCGTGGCGGACGTCGATGACGCCGCCGCCCGCGTCACGGCCCTCGGCGGCCACGTCATCCACCCCGCCCACCCGTCCCCCCACGGCCGCACCGCCACCCTCACCGACCCCGAAGGCGCCCCCTTCACCCTCCAGAGCCCGCCGTAGCCCCCGTCCCCCTCGCAACGCGCCGCGGCCCGCCCCTGCACCTGCCGGGGCGGGCCGCGCTGTGTGCGCCGTGAGGGCGCGTCGACCGTCAGAACATGGCCGACGAACCGCCTATGACGGACGGGATACAAATGGAGGCGAAGGCCGCGAAGGCGACCACACCGCACACAACGCCGACGACCTTGGCGGCAAGTGACTGCTTCATGTCTCTTTGTTCCTCGTTCTGTTGAAGAAATGAGGGTGCTGAGGTACAGCGGGAGAGACTGCCCGAACGATCATCAACCGCGCAAGCTAGGGCCAATGCGCTGATCTTAGACATATGTCATTGGCACCTGCTTCAGGCATATGCAAAACTGCACGCGATGCGTGAACCCGTCGCGGCCCGGCCGCACTTAGCAGAAGGCGCCGTCGCGCGAGCGAACCTTCGGGGATTTCCCGCGTGCGTGAGCGCGGAGGTGGTATGGCCCCGTGACGCACCGTCGTGTCATGCTCACTCTTCAGAGCGTGCCCATCGGCCGGAGGGGCAACGATGGAGGTTCATCTTCTTGGCGCGGTCGAGTTATCGGCGCGAGGCTCGGTCGTACGGCTCGGTTCGGACAGAGAACGCTGTCTGCTCGCGTCGCTCGCTCTCGACGTCGGCCGCCCGGTCAGTCAGGACGTCCTCGTCGGGCGGCTGTGGGACGACGAACCGCCCAAGACGGCCCGCGCCAACCTCCACACGTACATCTCGCGGCTGCGGCACGCCCTGCGCACGGTCGGCGCGGCGACGGCCCAGCGCTCCAAGCCGCCCGCGGTGATCACCCTGCGGGCGCACACGTACACGCTGGAAGCGGAGTCGGAGAGCGTCGACTGGCACCGGTTCGTGCGGCTGTCGCGGGAGGCGGCGGTCGCCGCGCGAGCGGGGGAGGACACGCGGGCGCTGGACGGCCTGGACGCGGCCGAGGGGCTGTGGATCGGTGAGGCGCTGGCGGGACTGCCGGGAATCTGGCCGCAGTCGGCGCGGGACATGATGGCCGAGCGGCGGCTCGCCACGGTGCACACCCGGCTGGCGCTGCGCTTACGGCTCGGGCACTTCGCCGATGTCGTCTCCGAGGCATCGGAGCTGACGGGCCGTCATCCACTGGACGAGACCCTGGCACGGCAGTTGATGGTCGCCCTCTACGCGGTCGGGCGGCATGCCGAGTCGCTGGCCGTCTACCAGCGGGCCCGCACCCTCTTCCGCGCCCAGCTCGGCAGCGAGCCGGGCGAGCCCCTGGCACGGGTGCACGGACAGATCCTGCGCCGGGCCGCGCTCCCCGACCTCATCCCCGGCCTGCGCCCGCCCGCGCCGCGGCCCTCGGCGCCGCCGACGGCCGAGCCCGTCGAGGTGACCGCACCGCCGGTACGGGCCGCGCCGCGCCATCTGCCCAGCCGAAGGCAGGAGTTGGTCGGCCGGGAACAGGAGATCAGCCGTCTCTTACGGGCCGGGCACCGGTCGGGCGGCTCGGGCTGGGTCATCGCCATCGAGGCCATCTCCGGCATGGCGGGCGTCGGCAAGAGCACCCTCGCCCTGCACGCGGCCCACCGGCTCGGCGACAGCTTCCCCGACGGCTCGGTCTTCGTGGACCTTCGCGGACACTCCGTCGCCCAGTCGCCGTTGACCACCGAGGAGGCGCTGGCCGCACTGCTGCGGGGCTTCGAGGTACCGCCGCAGGAGATCCGCCCCGACCTCCAGGCGCGCACCGCGCAGTGGCAGACGCTCGTGGCGGGAAAGCGCGCGGTCATCGTGCTGGACGACGCCGCCGGCACACGGCAGGTGCTCCCGCTGCTGCCCGACGGCTCACCCTCGCTCGTGCTGATCACCAGCAGGCACCGGCTGGTCGAACTGCCCGCCGCCCACCCGCTGTTCGTGGACGTGCTGCCGCTCGACGACGCCGTCGGTCTCTTCCAGCGGCTGGTCGGGCCGGAGCGCGCCACGGACACCGACCGGATCGCCGACATCGTGACCCGCTGCGGTCTGCTCCCGCTGGCCGTCGAGATCACGGCCAGCAGATTCAAGGCCAGACCCTCCTGGGACCTGGACCATCTGATGGAGCGGCTGTCCCGCAGCCCCGGCAGACTCCAGGAACTGCGCGACGGATACCGCGAAGTGGCCGTCGCCTTCGAGATGTCGTACCACGCGCTCACCCCCGAGCAGCGCTCCGCCTTCCGCAGGCTCAGCCTGCACCCCGGGCCCGACTTCGGCCTGTACGCCGCCGCCGCGGTCATCGGCGAACCGCTGGACCGCACCGAACGCCTCATCGAGGACCTGCTCGAGTACTGCCTGCTCCAGGAGCCCCGGACGGAGCGGTACCGCTTCCACGACCTGCTCGGCGAATTCGCCGCCACGCTGGCGGGGCTGGAGGAGCCGGCGGAGGAACGTGACGCGGCCCTGAGGCGGTTGGGCGGCTACGCGCTACGGGCCGCCGACCGCGCCGACCGGCTGCTGCACCCGCACCGCAACCGGCTGGGACAACTCGCACCGCAGGGACGGGTGAGCGTCCCCCGTATGGCGGACGCCGCCGCGGCCCGCACCTGGCTCGGCGCCGAACTCGAAGGCGCGCTGACGGTCGAACGCGGCCTCCGCCAGCAGGGACACGTCCGGCAGGCGGCTCAACTGGCCCACGCGTTGGGCGAACTGGCGGACTCCGAGGGCTACTGGCGGGAAGGCGTGACCATGCACGAGGCCGCCGCCGCGCACTGGCGGGCCGCCGACCAGCCGCGGGCGGAGGCCCGCGCGCTGCTCGACCTGGCCACCGCCCACGCCCGCGTGAGCCGCTACCCGCAGTCGGCCGAGGCCGTCGAGCGCGCCCTCGCCCTGGCCCGCGGCTGCGAGGACGACGTCGTGACGGCGGAGGCGCTCGGGCAACTCGGCGTCCTGCAATGGCATGTCGGTGAATACGACGCGGGCCTGGTGCTGCACCAGGAGTGCCTGGAGCTGCGGCGCCGCTCCGGTGACATCCGCGGCTGCGGCAGGAGTCTGAACAACGTCGGCATCGTGCACCTCTCCATGGGCGACTATCGCGGCGCTCTGGAGAACTTCACCGCCGCGCTGGCGGCGGTGCGCGAGGCCGGTGACGTCGAACTCCAGGCGACCTTCGTGAACAACCTGGCCGAATTCCACCTCAGGACCGGGGACACGGACTCGGCCCGTGCCTGCTTCAAGGAGGCCCTGGCGATCGGGGCGGTCGTGCTCAGCGAGACCGACCGGGCGGTGATCAGGACCAATCTGGCCGTCGCACTGGGGGAGTTGGGCGACCCGGAAGCGGCCCTGGAACTGGGCAGGACGGCCCTCACCACCTTCCGCCGCACCGGGGGCGTACGGCACGAGGCGCACGCCCTCAATGTGCTCGGCAAGGTGCTGCTGGGCGCGGGCCTGTGGCAGGAGGCGAAGGCCCACCACGAGGACGCGCTGCGTCTGGCCCGCGGGATCGGCGCCAGTCACGAAGAGGCGGCGGCCCTGCGCGGCACCGGAACCGTGGAGCGCGCCCTCGGTGAATTCCCCGAGGCGCGGATGCATTTGGAGGCCGCGGCGGCCCTCGCCCGGCGCATTCAGGCACCCGAGGAGGAGGCGCTGGCCACCGACGTACTGGCCCGGCTGCTGTGGGACGAGGGACGGGCGGAGGAGGCTCGCGCGTTGTGGCGGCACGCCCTGGCCCTTTTCGAACCGCTGAATCCGCTGGAGGCGGACCGGATCAGGCGCTCCCTGGCCCGCGACGACCAGGACGGCTCCGGCTGGTGGCCGAAGGAGGCGTAGGCGCACGGAGTACCGAGCACGGGCATCGGACGGCGGGACAGCAGGGCCGCGTTTGCGCGCGGCCCGACGGCAGAGCGGGGGAGAGCGGCTGTGGAGGCGATCGGTCGCGGGGACGTCGAGGCCGCGCTGCGGCGGGCGGACGCGGCGGGGCGGACGACGGCGGAGGAACTGCTGCGGGAGGCCGTCGACCTGCTCGCGGCGGAGAGCGCCACCGCGCTCGACGGGACGTCCCCGGCCGACCCCGCCGATCCGGCGCGGACGCTGAGCGCCGCCGCGGCCGTCAGCGACACGCTCCGCCGACGCCTGGCGCGGTGGATCGCGTCGACGGCCGCCGACAGCACCGGCACCGCCGGCCCCCGGCACCCCGGTCCCCCAGCGGTCGACGCGCCGCACGCCCCGCCCGCCGACCGCCTGGTCAACACCGTCACCGGCGGCGACCACCGGGGAGGCGTCGTCCAGGGACACACCATCGGCGACGTCCACTGGCACGCCGCTCCGGCGCCCGTGGCGTTGCCGACTCCGCGGCAGTTGATCCCCGCCCCTCGCCGTCTGTCCGGCAGGACACGGGAGTTGGCGGATCTCGACGCCATGCTGCGCGGCGAATTCCGCGCGGGTCCCCTGGTCGCCGTCGTCAACGGGCCTGCGGGAGTGGGCAAGACGGCCCTGGCCGCGTACTGGCTGCGCAGCGTCGCCGCGGACTTCCCCGACGGGCAGATCTACGTCGACCTGCGGGGGCACGCCCCAGAGGGCCCGGCGGCGCCTCCCGAGGCACTGGGCATGTTCCTGCGCGCCTTCGGGATGACGGCGATCCCCGGCGACCCGGCCGAACTCGCCTCCCTGTGGCGGTCCGTCACCGCGAGCCGCCGCCTGCTCCTCATGCTCGACAACGCCATCTCCGCCGCCCAGGTCAGGCCGCTGCTGCCGGGCTCCGAGCAGAGCGTCGTGGTCGTGACCAGCAGGCGGAGGCTGACCGGTCTCGGGCTGGAGGGCGCGGTCTTCCACCCGGTCGGGGTGCTGGACGCCGAGGCGTCCGCGGACATCCTCGCCCAGCGGGTGGGCGTCCTGCGGACCGAGGCGGAGCCCGCGGCCGTGCGCCGGGTGATCGACTCCTGCGGCGGCCTGGCCCTGGCCGTCTGCGTCGCCGCCGCACGGATGGCGGCCCGCCCCGGCCAGCCGCTGGCGGCGACGGCTGAAGCCCTCGACCGCGGGGAGCAGAGCCTCGCGGAACTGCGGATCGGAGAAGAAGCCGCCGTGCAGAGCGCCCTCGACGCGTCCTACCGCCTGCTGCCGGAGGACGCCGCCGCGTTGTACCGGCTGCTGGGCGTACTGCCCTTCGCCGACGTGGGCCTGCCGCTGGCCGCCGCCGCGACCGGCCGCGACGAGGCCGTCGCCGACCGGCTGCTGGAAACGCTGGCCGAGGCCAGCCTGTTGGAGGAGGCGGCGGGCGGACGGCACCGCTTCCACGACCTGGTCCGCCTGCACGCCCGCGGCCTCGCGGAGGCGCGCGACCCGGAGCCGGTCCGTACGGCCGCCGTACGCCGGGCGCTGGAGTGGTACCTGGCGACGGCGACGGCCGCGGAGGAGCTGATCAGCCCGTCCCACCGCACCTTGGACCGCGACTACCCGGCGCTGTCCCCCGACCGGGCCCACACCTTCACCGAGGAGAAGCGGGCGCTCGCCTGGCTGGCGGCCGAGCAGCACCACCTCATGACGGCGGTGCGGCTGTCCGCCGCGCGCGGCTGGGACGGCCTGTGCTGGCAACTGGTGGACGCCCTGTGGCCGCTGTGGCTGCGGCTCAGGCCCTACGCGCTGTGGGTCGAGGCGCACCGCCTCGGCCTGGAGGCGGCCCGCCGCGCCGGGCACACGCCGGGCGAACTGCGGATGCTGACCTCCGGTGCCACCGGTCTGTGCGACTCCGGCGCCACGGACGAGGCGATCGTGTGGTTCGGCCAGGCGCTCGACCTGGCGCGGTCGGCGGGGGACCGGCTCGGCGAGGCCCAGGCACTCCACGGCCTCGGCCAGTCCCACCACTACGCCCGGCGGCTCGACGAAGCGGCGGACTGGTTCGGCCGGGCCCTGCGGCTGCGCGAGGAGATCGGCTACGTCCGCGGCGCCGCGCTCTCCCGGATGTCCCTCGGCGACACCGCCCGGCTGGCCGGCCGTCCGGAAGCCGCCGTCGCGGCGCTGCGCCAGGCGCGGGCCGACCTGCTGGCACTGCCCGACGCGTACGAGGCGAACCGGGCGCTGGCGCTGCTCGGCCGCGCGCTCGGGGAGGCGGGCAGGACCGGTGAGGCCGAGACCTGTCTGCGGCAGGCAGCCGCGGAATTCGAGGCACGCGGTTCGGTCCACTGGGAGGCGTACAGCCTGGACATGCTCGGTGTGGTGCTCCAGCGGGCAGACCGCCCGGACGACGCGAGGCGTGCGTACGAGCGGTCGGTCGCGCTCTACGAGAGCGTCGGGGCCTCCGACACGGACCGGGTCACGGCCCGGATCGCGGAGCTGGACGCCGGACCGGGTACGGCACCCGAGCCGGATCCGCCCGTCGGCTCCGGCACGAGGTGAACGGCCCACCGGCCGGCCCCGCCGGGACCTCGTGAGGCCGCCGCGACCAGCAGTGGACGGTTCAGCGGCAGCCGGGCAGCGGCGCACGCGTGCAGGAGCGACCCGACGGCGGCCGTGGCGGCGCCCCCGCCGACTGTCCCGCACCCGCCCGGGGGCCCGGACGCGTACACCGTCAGCGGGGGAGCGCCGGTGACGGCGGCGAGCCACGCGGAGCCCCCGCCGCCGTATCCCGCGCAGACCGCCAGGACGCCGGGATGACGGCGGAACACCCGCCGCGTCCAGGCGAGCGCGACGGCCCGGGAGGGCAGCGGCAGACCGTGCCACAGCACGTCGGCGCTGTCCCGCCAGGGCACGCAACGGGCGTCGTCCCAGCGGACGCTCAGGTGCTCGTCGGCGAAGGCGCCCCCGAACGGCGCCCCGTCACCGCCCACCAGCAGTTCCACCCGGACCTCGCGGCACCCCGGCACGGCGTGCCCGGAATCCCGGCTCACGGTGACCCGCCGCCCTCGGCCGATGCCACGGGCGGCGGCAGCGGGTCGGGGAGATCCAGTTCCCGCGTCTCCGGCTCGTGGGCGGGCTCGCCCAGCTCCAGCAGCCGGTACATCAACTGCCGCATCCGGCCGTTGAAGCGGCCCGGCTCCGAGGAGATCCGCGCGGCGATCCTGCGGTACGCGCGCCGGTCGTAGTGGTCGCGCGCGTAACGGAGCTGCCGCGACAGCGAATGCGTCAGGGAGATCGCCGGCGCGAGGGCCGCCAGCGCCGCTCCCGGCGAGTGCGGATTGACGTCCTGACCGGGAAAGCGGGCCATCACGATCGGGACGTCGCACATCGCCGCGTACAGCGTCAGCGAGCCGTGGTCGCCGATCACCGCGTCCGCCGCGACCAGCAGCGGACGCCAGTCGACATCGGGCGCGATCGGCTGAACGGCCTGCCGGCCGTCGCCCGCCAGCCACGCGCGCACCTGCCATCCGCCGTGGCCCGCCCAGGCGTTGGGGTGCAGCAGCAGATACGTACGGAAGCCGTCCGCCGGGTCCAGGTCGGCGAGCACCCGCGGCAGCAGTGCCTCCAGCCGGTTGAAGCTCGACCCGAGGCCCCAGGTGGAACAGACCAGCACCAGCTTCTCCCCGTCCCGCAGGCCCAGCGCCCTGCGGTACTCGTCCCGGCGCCCCAGGCTGCGCGCGATCCGGTCGTACGAGGCGTCCCCGACCACCTCGGCGATGGGCAGCGCCTCGGGGCAGGACCGCGACAGCAGCGCCAGGTCGTCTCGGTGGGCGAGGGCGTACGCGGCCGGGACCACGCGGTCGCCGATCATCAGGAAGTCCCTGGCCAGACCGCTGACGCCGCGCCGAGCCGCGCCGGACGGCCCGGACAGCTTCATGTGACCCGCGCCGTGCGGGATCCGCAGCAGGGGGCCGCGCAACTGTTCAAGGCCTTGGGAGCCCGCGGCCAGCACCAGGTCGTACTCCTCGGTCACCGCCTCGGACCAGGGCAGCACCTGGGCGTCCAGCGCCGTCAGGAAGGCGCCGACACCCGGGTTGAAGGCGTGCGGGGCGATGGTGAAGCGTACGTGGATCCGCAGATCGGAGCGGAGCAGTTCGAACACGTCCTTGAGCCGCTGCCCGTACACCACGGTGTGCACCACGACCAGGACTCGCTTGCAGTCGGACAGTGTGGACCACCGTCCGGGATCGCGTATGGCCGGGCCGGTAAGCCCGTCTACCGCTGACATGGGTGAAACCCCCCGAAGTGAGTCTTCTCTCCTGCGACCGGTGCCCGGCCGCAGGAAGCGGCTTGCCCGGGGCGTCTGGCGGAAGGCTTGCCAAACCCTTGCCGAAACCTTGCCCGGCAGGCCGGGGGACGGGCGGTCTTGGGACCCGGGGGGAGCGAACGGGCCGCGACGGCGCGAAGTCCGCGCCCGGCGCAGCGTTCTCCGGGTCACGCTCGCGGCAACGGCCCGGTCCCGCTCGGGGCGTCAAGACGCCGTCAAGGTCGCCCCGGCGGTGGCCGCGCGCCCGGAATATCCCGTTGCGCGGTTCTAGAGTCGGAGGGTGCGCCTGCCGGGCCGTCCGGGCGAAGGGGGCGGCGGAGCGGGACGATGGAGACATGGCACGCGGGAAGCTGCGCATTTATCTGGGGGCGGCACCTGGTGTGGGGAAGACCTACGCCATGTTGTCGGAGGCGCATCGGCGTGCGGAGCGCGGTACGGACGTGGTGGTCGGGTACGTGGAGCACCACAGGAGGCCGCGGACCGAGGTGATGCTGGCGGGCCTGGAGGAGATCCGGCGCAAGGAGATCGACTACCGGGGGACCGTGTTCACGGAGATGGACGTGGACGCGGTGCTGGAGCGGGCGCCCGAGGTGGTGCTGGTCGACGAGCTGGCGCACACCAATGTGCCGGGGTCGCGGAACGCGAAGCGGTGGCAGGACGTCGAGGAGCTGCTGAAGGCCGGGATCCACGTCGTCTCGAACGTCAACATCCAGCACCTGGAGTCACTCGGTGACGTGGTGGAGTCCATCACCGGGGTGAAGCAGCGCGAGACGGTGCCGGACGAGGTGGTGCGCAGGGCCGACCAGATAGAGCTGGTCGACATGTCGCCCCAGGCGCTGCGCCGCCGGATGGCGCACGGCAACATCTACGCCCCCGACCGGGTCGACGCGGCGCTGTCCAACTACTTCCGCCCCGGCAATCTGACCGCGCTGCGCGAGCTGGCGCTGCTGTGGACCGCGGACCGGGTCGACGAATATCTCCAGCAGTACCGGGCCGACCACCGGATATCGGCCGCGTGGCAGGCCAGGGAGCGGATCGTGGTCGGCCTGACCGGCGGCCCCGAGGGCCGCACGCTGCTGCGCCGGGCGGCCAGGATGGCCGCCAAGGGCTCGGGCAGCGAGATCCTGGCCGTGCACATCGTGCGCAGCGACGGCCTGGTGTCCGGCTCGGCCAAGGAACTGGCCGTCCAGCGGGCCCTGGTCGAGGACCTGGGCGGATCCTTCCACCACGTCATCGGCGACGACGTGCCGGACGCGCTGCTGGACTTCGCGCGCGGCGTCGACGCCACCCAGATCGTGCTCGGCACGAGCCGCCGCAAGGCGTGGCAGTACGTGTTCGGGCCGGGCGTCGGCAGCACCGTGGCCCGCGACTCCGGCGACATCGACGTCCACATCGTCACCCACGAGCACGCCGCCAAGGGCCGCGGGCTGCCCTCCGCGCGGGGCGCGAAACTCGGCCGCTCCAGGGTCGTGGCGGGCTGGCTGACCGGCGTCGCGGGCCCCGTACTGCTCGCGGTGCTGCTCACCCGCTGGCACCCCGGCATGAGCCAGGCCACCGAGATGCTGGTCTTCCTGACCATGACGGTCGCCGCGGCCCTGATCGGCGGACTGCTGCCCGCGCTGGCCGCGGCCCTGGTCGGCTCGCTGCTGCTCAACTACTACTTCACGCCGCCGACGCACTCCTTCACCATCGCCCAGCCAGAGAACATCATCGCCATCGCGATCTTCATCGTCGTCGGCGCCGCCGTCGCCTCCGTGGTGGACCTGGCCGCCCGCCGCACCCAGCAGGCCGCGCGGCTGCGCGCGGAGGCCGAGATCCTGTCGTACCTGGCGGGCAGCGTCCTGCGCGGCGAGAGCTCGCTCGAAGCGCTGCTGGAACGGGTCAGGGAGACCTTCGGCATGGACGCCGTGGTGCTGCTGGAACGGGACGACGAGCACGCGGCCTGGCACTGCGCCGCGAGCGTCGGCAGCACCCCCTGCGTACGGCCCGAGGACGCCGACGTGGAGGTGCCCGTCAACGACCGGCTCACCCTCGCGCTCACCGGCCGCGTCCTGCCCGCCTCCGACCGCCGCGTGCTGTCGGCGTTCGCCGCGCAGGCCGCCGTGGTGCTGGACCGCAAGCGGCTGACCGACGAGGCGGCCAAAGCCAGGGAGCTGGCCGAGGGCAACCGGATACGTACGGCCCTGCTGGCCGCCGTCTCGCACGACCTGCGCACCCCGCTCGCCGGGATCAAGGCGTCGGTGTCCTCGCTGCGCTCCGCGGACGTCGCCTGGTCGCCTGAGGACGAGGCGGAACTGCTGGCCGGGATCGAGGACGGCGCCGACCGCCTGGACCACCTGGTGGGCAACCTCCTGGACATGTCACGGCTCCAGACCGGCACCGTCTCCCCGCTGATCCGCGAACTCGACCTGGACGAGGTGGTGCCGATGGCGCTCGGCGGCGTCCCCGAGCAGAGCGTCGCCCTCGACATCCCCGAAACGCTCCCGATGGTCGCCGTCGACCCCGGCCTGCTGGAGCGCAGCGTCGCCAACGTCGTCGAGAACGCCGTCAAGTACAGCCCGGAGGACGAGAAGGTGCTGGTCGCCGCCAGCGCGCTCGGCCACCGCGTCGAACTGCGCGTGGTCGACCGCGGCCCCGGCGTCCCCGAGAGCGCCAGGGACCACATCTTCGAGCCGTTCCAGCGGTACGGGGACGCGCCGCGCGGCAACGGCGTCGGCCTCGGCCTCGCGGTGGCGCGCGGCTTCGTCGAGGCGATGGGCGGGACACTGGTCGCCGAGGACACACCCGGCGGCGGCCTCACGATGGTGCTGACGCTGCCCGCCGCGCACGGGGCCCCCGCAGCGCCCGGCGTTCCCGACCGGCCCGCCACGGCCGTCTCATGACCGAACAGAAGAGCGCACAGAAGATCGAACAGAAGAGCGAACAGAAGAGGACGCACATGTACCGGGTGCTCGTGGTGGACGACGAGCCGCAGATCGTCCGCGCCCTCGTCATCAATCTGCGGGCCCGCGCCTATGAGGTCGACGCCGCGCACGACGGCGCCACCGCGCTGCGGGTCGCCGCCGCCCGCCACCCCGACGTGGTCGTCCTCGACCTCGGGCTGCCCGACATGGACGGCGTCGAGGTGATCCGCGGCCTGCGCGGCTGGACCCGCGTGCCGATCATCGTGCTGTCCGCCCGGCAGGCGTCCGACGAGAAGGTGGAGGCGCTGGACGCGGGCGCCGACGACTATGTCACCAAGCCGTTCGGCATGGACGAGCTGCTGGCCCGGCTGCGCGCCGCGGTCCGCCGCGCCACGCCCACCGGACCCGACGACGACGCCGCCGTCATCGAGACCGAGTCCTTCACCGTCGACCTGGCGGCGAAGAAGGTCAACAGGGACGGCGCGGACGTACGCCTCACCCCGACCGAGTGGCACCTGCTGGAGGTGCTGGTACGCAGCCCCGGCCGGCTGGTCAGCCAGAAGCAGCTCCTCCAGGAGGTCTGGGGGCCCGCCTACGGCACCGAGAGCAACTACCTGCGGGTCTACATGGCGCAGCTGCGCCGCAAGCTGGAGGCCGACCCGGCCCGCCCCCGGCACTTCATCACCGAACCGGGCATGGGGTACCGCTTCGAGCAGTGACCGGGCTTCCGGTGGCGACCCGGTCCGGTGGCGACCCGGTCCGGCAGTGACCCGGCTCTCCCGGAGCCGCCCCTTCGGGGCAATGACCGGGCTCTGACTGGCCGGTACCCTGGGGAATATGAGTGGTGCCATCCGTTCGGACCGACCCGCGGGACGTTTCCGCCGCATGCTCGACCGCCTGTCCTCCTCGCAGGAGGAGCTGCACTCCGAGGAGCTGCAGAAGGACGCCCTGGCCGTCGGCTGCACGAGGATCTGCGACTGCTCCGACCGCCAGATAGTGTCCGTCACCGGTACGCTGCGTACGGTCACCCTCCGTCCCCGGGCCGGTGTGCCCGCGCTGGAGGCGGAACTCTTCGACGGGTCCGCCGCGCTGGACGTGGTCTGGCTCGGCCGCCGCAGTATCAGCGGTATCGAACCCGGCCGTCGGATCATCGCCTCCGGCCGGATCTCCATGAACCGGGGTCGTCCGGTGCTGTTCAACCCCAAGTACGAACTGCGTCCGGTCGGACAGGAGTAACAGGTGGCGTCGATCGACAACACGGATCAGACGGTCCGCGCGGATTCCCGGCCGCCCGGCGGGAGCACGGACGGTACAGGGACCGACGAGGTCACCGGCGAGGCCGCGGGCGGGATCACCGACGAGTCGCGGGCGGTCACCGAGGCCGCGCTCTTCGACGCCTTCGGCGGGCTGCGCGGCATGGTGGAGACCACCGTGCCCGGCCTGGTCTTCGTCGCGATCTACACGGTCAACAAGGACCTCAAGAGCTCGGCCATCGCCGCCCTCGCGCTGTCGGTGCTGATGGGCGTGGCGCGGCTGGCCCGCAAGGACACCCTCAAGCACGCCTTCAGCGGGGTCTTCGGCGTCGCCTTCGGCGCGGTCTTCGCCATGATGTCGGGCAACGCGAAGAACTTCTATCTGCCCGGCATGCTCTACACGCTCGGCCTGGCCGTCGCGTATCTGGTCTCCGCCGCCGCGGGCTTCCCGCTGCTCGGCCTGATCCTCGGGCCGATCTTCAAGGAGAACCTGTCCTGGCGGAAGCGGAATCCCGGACGGCTGCGCGCGTACACCAAGGCGAGCTGGGCCTGGGGCCTGATCCTGCTGGCCAAGTCCGCGATCCTCTTCCCGCTGTACTGGTGGGGCAACGCGACGCAGCTCGGCTGGGTCAAGGTCGCGCTCGGCATCCCGCCGTTCCTGCTGTCGGTGTACCTGACCTGGATCTTCCTGGTGAAGGCGCCGCCGCCGATCGACGTGATCGCGGAGATGGAGGCGGCCGAGGCCGCGGAGAAGGCCGAAAAAGCCGAAAAAGCCGAAAAGGCCGGAACGGCAGAAAACACGGAAAAGGCCGAGCGGACGGGCACGACGGGGAAGTCCGCCAAGCACGCCAGGCCCTGACCCGCGCGTCCGTACGGCATGCGAAAGGGGGCGGGGGGGGGGGGGGGGGGGGGGGGGGGGGGGGGGGGGGGTGGTTGTGGGGGGGGGGGGGGGGGGGGGGGGGGGGGGCTGGGTGGGGCACCGGGGGTTTCTGCTGGGGGGGGAGGGCGAAGGGGGGGAAAGCCCACAAACCACCCCATCCCTGCCCCCATGCGCCGGGAGGGAAGGAGAGGGGGGGTTCCCCCGCCCCCCCCCGGGCCCCGGCCCCGCACCCTTTTTCGCGGGTCGTCAAGGAGCGACTACTCCGTGGCGGCGCCGCCGTCGCCCTGGAGCGACAGCAGATCCTCCAACTGCTCCTCCCGGTGCGGCGCGGCCACGAACAGCAGCTCGTCACCGGCCTCCAACGCGTCGTCCTTGGACGGCGTCAGCACCCGGTTGCCGCGGATGATCGTGACCAGCGAGGTGTCCTGCGGCCACTCCACGTCGCCGACCCTGGTGCCGACCAGCGCGGCCTCCTCCGGCAGCGTCAGCTCCACCAGATTCGCGTCGCCCTGGCTGAAGCGCAGCAGCCGTACGAGATCGCCGACGCTCACGGCCTCCTCGACCAGCGCCGACATCAGCCGCGGGGTGGAGACGGCCACGTCCACGCCCCACGACTCGTTGAACAGCCATTCGTTCTTGGGGTTGTTGACCCGGGCGACCACCCGGGGGACCCCGTACTCGGTCTTCGCCAGCAGCGAGACCACCAGATTGACCTTGTCGTCACCGGTGGCGGCGATGACCACGTTGCAGCGCTGGAGCGCGGCCTCGTCCAGCGAGGTGATCTCGCAGGCGTCGGCCAGCAGCCACTCCGCCTGCGGGACCCGCTCCACGGAGATGGAGGTGGGGTTCTTGTCGACGAGCAGCACCTCGTGCCCGTTCTCCAGCAGCTCGCCGGCGATGGACCGGCCGACGGCCCCCGCCCCGGCAATGGCGACCCTCATCAGCGCGCCTCCTCGGGACCCTTGGCGAATGCCGCCTCGACCTCGGCGACCCCGTCGGTCCGCATCATCACGTGCACCAGGTCGCCCTCCTGGAGGACGGTCTGGGACGTCGGCACCATCGCCTCGCCCAGCCTGGTGAGGAACGCCACACGGACGCCGGTCTCCTCCTGGAGCGTGCTGATCTTGTGCCCGATCCACGCGACCGACGTGTGCACCTCGGCGAGCTGTACGCCGCCGCTCGGGTCGCGCCACAGCGGCTCGGCACCGGACGGCAGCAGCCGCCGCATCATCTGGTCGGACGTCCACCGCACGGTGGCCACGGTGGGGATGCCCAGGCGCTGGTACACCTCGGCACGGCGCGGGTCGTAGATCCGGGCCGCCACGTTCTCGATGCCGAACATCTCGCGGGCCACCCGGGCCGCGATGATGTTGGAGTTGTCGCCGCTGCTGACCGCCGCGAAGGCTCCCGCCTCCTCGATTCCGGCTTCGCGCAGCGTGTCCTGGTCGAACCCGACTCCGGTCACCCGGCGCCCGCCGAACCCGGAGCCCAGGCGGCGGAAGGCCGTCGGGTCCTGGTCGATCACCGCGACCGTATGACCTTGCTGTTCGAGGGAGTGCGCGAGAGTGGAGCCCACTCGCCCGCATCCCATAATCACGACGTGCACGACCGTCCTTCCGGCTGTCAAACGTTTGTGGCCGGGCTCTTGTGGAGCCCCGCGGAGCACTGTTGGTCAGCACAAGCGTCTCAGACCGCGGCCAAAGCTACACACGCGTGCGGCGGGCGAGAAGGTTGCGCCGACCGGACGCACAACTTCCCCACCGAAGCCGTACCCCGCCCGTCACCAAGTCCCCCACAGTCCTTAGGGCAGTGGGGGGAGCGCCCGTATTGACGATCCCTTAACATCGCGGGGTGTCCAAACTGACCGACCTGCCGAAACGGATCCTGATCGGCCGGGCGCTACGCAGCGACAAGCTGGGGGAAACGCTCCTCCCCAAGCGGCTCGCGCTACCCGTCTTCGCCTCCGACCCGTTGTCCTCCGTCGCGTACGCGCCGGGCGAGGTCCTGCTCGTCCTGTCCATCGCGGGGGCCTCGGCCTACCACTTCAGCCCGTGGATCGCCGTCGCGGTCGTCGTGCTGATGTTCACAGTGGTGGCCTCCTACCGGCAGAACGTCCACGCCTACCCCTCCGGCGGCGGCGACTACGAGGTCGCCACCACCAACCTGGGGCCCAAGGCCGGACTCACCGTCGCCAGCGCGCTGCTCGTCGACTACGTCCTGACCGTCGCCGTCTCCGTCGCCTCCGGAATCGAGAACCTCGGTTCCGCCGTCCCCTTCTTCGCCGACCACAAGGTGCTCGGCGCGGTCGGCATGATCTTCCTGCTGATGGTCATGAACCTTCGCGGGGTGCGCGAGTCCGGGAGCATCTTCGCCATCCCGACCTACGCGTTCGTCGTCGGCGTCTTCTGCATGATCGCCTGGGGCACCTTCAAGATCGCCACCGGACACGACATGCAGGCGCCCACCGCGCACTACACCATCCACGCCGAGACCTCGGGCATCGGCGGCTTCGCGCTGATCTTCCTGCTGCTGCGCGCCTTCTCCTCCGGCTGCGCCGCGCTCACCGGCGTCGAGGCGATCAGCAACGGCGTCCCGGCGTTCAAGAAGCCCAAGTCCAAGAACGCCGCGACCACGCTCGCCGCGATGGGCCTGCTGGCCGTCACCATGTTCTGCGGCATCATCGCGCTGGCCATGAACACCAAGGTGCACATGGCCTCCAACCCGGCGACCGACCTGCTGAACAACGGCGTCCCGGTCGGCTCCGGCTATACGCAGGACCCGGTGATCGCGCAGGTCGCCGAGGCGGTCTTCGGCCACAATTCGATCCCGTTCATCTTCCTGGCCGCCGTCACCGCGCTCGTGCTCTTCCTCGCGGCGAACACCGCGTACAACGGCTTCCCGGTCCTCGGCTCGATCCTCGCCCAGGACCGCTACCTGCCGCGCCAGCTCCACACCCGCGGCGACCGGCTCGCCTTCTCCAACGGCATCGTGCTGCTCGCGGGCTTCGCCGCCGTCCTCGTCTACATCTACGGCGCGGACTCCACCCGGCTGATCCAGCTCTACATCGTCGGGGTCTTCGTCTCCTTCACGCTCAGCCAGACCGGCATGGTCCGGCACTGGAACCGGCACCTTCGCACCGAGACCGACCCGGCCAAGCGCCGCCACATGCACCGCTCCCGCGCCATCAACACCTTCGGCGCCTTCCTCACCGGCCTGGTGCTCGTCATCGTGCTGCTGACGAAGTTCACCCACGGCGCCTGGGTCGCGGTGCTCGGCATGATCGCCTTCTACGCGCTGATGACCGCCATCCGCGGCCACTACACGCGGGTCGCGGACGAGATCGCCGCCGAGGACGAGCCGGGCGACGACTACGTGCGCCCGTCGCGCGTGCACTCCATCGTGCTGGTCTCCAAGCTGCACAAGCCCACCCTGCGGGCGTTGTCCTACGCCAAGCTGATGCGCTCCGACACCCTGGAGGCGCTCAGCATCAACGTCGACCCCGACGACACCAAGGCGCTCCAGACCGAATGGCAGCGCCGCGGCATCGACGTACCGCTGAAGGTCCTCGACTCGCCGTACCGCGAGATCACCCGGCCGATCATCGAGTACGTACGGGGCCTGCGCCGCAGCAGTCCGCGCGATGTGGTCAGCATCTACATCCCGGAGTACGTGGTCGGCCACTGGTACGAGCACGTGCTGCACAACCAGAGCGCGCTGCGGCTCAAGGGGCGGCTGCTGTTCACCCCCGGTGTGATGGTCACCTCGGTGCCCTGGCAACTGGAGTCCTCCGAGGTCGCCAAGGCGCGTGCCAGGCGCCGCGCGGACTGGAACGCGCCCGGTGCGATCCGCCGCGGTCCGGTCGGTCCGCCGCGCCGCGACAGGGAGCACACCGGCAACGGCGGACGCCAGAAGTGACGCCCGGCCCGGGGGGGAGAGGGGGGGGGGGGGGGGGGGGGGGGGGGGGGGGGGGGGGGGGGTGGAGGGGGGGGGGGGGGGGGGGGGGGGGGGGGTGTGTCGGGGGG
>NZ_JBVHMF010000048.1:0-37338 GCF_055558595.1 Streptomyces sp. NPDC025721
GTGTGGGGGGGCGGGGGGTCGCCCCCGGGCAGAGTCTCGTCCGCTCGAGGTCGGCGGCCCCCCCCACCCCCCCCCCCCCCCCCCCGCCCCCCCGCCCCCCCCCCCCCCCCCCCCCCCCCCCCCCCCTGCCGTCGTTGTGTCCGTCCGTCTCCGCCCCGCGCGGACCCGGACGCCCGTGAGCTGCCTCTCACGCCGAAGGGGTCGATAATTCGACCGTTATTGCAGTATGGTTTTCTAGTTCCAGAACTATCAATCTGTCGTGAGGTGGCGAGGCATGAGCGCACGTGACGGCGCAACCCTGTACATCAACGGCTGCTGGACCGGGGCGGACGACGCGGCCGGCTTCGATGTGACCGACCCCAGCAACGGACAGGTCATCGGCCAGGCAGCGGACGCGGGCGCCGCGGAGACCAACCGGGCCATCCAGGCGGCGGCCACCGCGTTCCCCGCTTGGAGCACGCAGTCGGCCTATGTGCGGGCGGAGGCGCTGCTGCGGGCCCACGCCCTGATGCTGGAGCGCGCCGAGGACCTCGCCCGGCTGATGAGCCTGGAGCAGGGCAAGCCGCTCAAGGCCGCGCGCAACGAAGTCCGGTACGGGGCCGACTTCCTCATCTGGTTCGCCGAGGAGGCCAAGCGCGTCTACGGG
Organism: Streptomyces sp. NPDC025721; assembly: GCF_055558595.1. Taxonomy (NCBI): domain Bacteria; kingdom Bacillati; phylum Actinomycetota; class Actinomycetes; order Kitasatosporales; family Streptomycetaceae; genus Streptomyces; species Streptomyces sp. NPDC025721. The sequence continues at coordinate 647 of NZ_JBVHMF010000048.1, forward strand.
AGCACGATCCCGTCCCCACGGGCCAAGCAGCGGCTGACCGTACTGCGTCAGCCGGTCGGCGTGGTCGCCGGCATCACCCCGTGGAACTACCCGATCTCGATGATCACCCGCAAGGTCGCCCCGGCCGTGGCGGCGGGTTGCACCATCGTGCTGAAGCCCGCGGAGCAGACGCCGTTGTGCGCCGCGGCCGTCTTCGAGATCCTCGACGCGGCGGGCTTCCCGCCCGGTGTGGTCAACCTGGTCTCCACCAGCCGCCCGGCCGAGGTCGGCGACGCCCTGCTGGACTCCCCCGACGTCCGCAAGCTGACCTTCACCGGCTCCACCGAGGTCGGCAAGATGCTCGCGAGCCGCGCCGCGGCGACGATGAAGCACGTCTCCATGGAGTTGGGCGGGCACGCGCCGTTCATCGTCTTCGACGACGCGGACGCCGATCACGCGGCCAAGGGCGCCGCACTGGTGAAGTACCTCAACACCGGCCAGGCGTGCATCTGCCCCAACCGCATCTATGTGCAGCGGTCGGCCCTCGAACAGTTCTCGAAGGTCTTCACCGAGCGGGTCGGACGTCTCAAGCCCGGTTCCGGGCTGGACGAGTCCTCCACCGTGGGCCCGCTGATCGACGACGCCGCGATGGACAAGATGCGGCGCCAGGTCGCCGACGCGCTCGCCAAGGGCGCCTCGGTGCTCTGCGGCGGCGAACCGCTGACCGGGGAAGCGTACGACGGCGGCCTGTTCTTCGCGCCGACCGTCCTCGCCGGCGTCACCTCGGACATGGCGATCTACCGTGAGGAGACCTTCGGGCCGATCGCCGCGATCATCCCCTTCGACGACGAGGCCGAGGTGATCGAGATGGCCAACGACACCGTCTACGGCCTCGCCTCGTACGTCTACACCACCGACCTCGCCCGTGCGGTGCGCGTGTCCGAGGCCCTGCGGTTCGGCATCGTCGGGATCAACGACATCAATCCGACCGCCGCCGCGGCGCCGTTCGGGGGCACCGGGGAGAGCGGTCTCGGGCGGGAGGGCGGCGCCCAGGGCATCGAGGAATACCTCGACGTCAAGCTGATCGGGCACGTACTCCCGTGACCACCGTCGCCGCGCCGTCGGCGGCCGGGCAGGAGCAGCACCGCGCCTGGCGGGAACGCCGCCTTCCGCCGGTGGAGGAGGTACGGCCCGGCCTGTGGTCGATGCCGGTGCCGATCCCCGCCAACCCCCTGCGGTACGTCATCTCGTACGCGGTGGCGCTGTCCACCGGCGGCATCGCGCTGGTGGACACCGGGTGGCTCGCCGACGAGGCATGGCAGGGGCTCCAGGACGCGATCGTGGCCACCGGGCACCGGATGGCGGACGTCCGCACGGTACTGGTCACGCACGCGCACAGTGACCACCACGGGCTGACCTCACTGGTCAAGGAGGCGTCGGGCGCGCGGGTCGGGATGCACCCGGCGGAGGCCCGGGTGCTGACCCGGATCGCGGCGCTGGGCGGTACGGGGCGCGGCCAGGCCGACTGGCTCGGTCTGCGCGGCGCCCCGCCGCGGGAGAGCGCGCGGCTGCGGGACGCACTGCGTCCCATGGGGCGGATGCAGGACTCGCTGGTCCAGCCCGACTTCGAGGTGTCCGACGGCGCCCGGCCGCTGCCGGGGCGGCCGGACCTGCGGGCGGTGTGGACTCCGGGGCACACCGAGGGCCATCTGTGCTTCCTGCTGGAGGACGACCGGGTGCTGCTGTCGGGCGATCACGTCCTGCCGCGGATCACGCCCAATGTGTCGCGTGCCCCCGGCCTGGAGGACGACGCGATCGGCACGTATCTGCTCTCGCTCGCCGAGACCGGCCAGTTGCGGGTCGACGAGGTGCTGCCCGCGCACGAGTACCGCTTCGGCGGTCTCCCTGACCGGGTGGACCAGATGCTCGGCCACCATCGGCGGCGGCTGGCGGAGATGGAGGCCGCGGTGCGGGCCGAGCCGGGGTGCAGCACCTGGCGGGTCGCGGAGACGATCTCCTGGTCGCGCGGCTGGGAGAACGCCCACGGCCTGATGCGGCAGACCGCGCTCAGCGAGACCTACGCGCACCTGCGGCACCTGGAGCGGCTGGGGCGGGTGCACCGGCCGCCGGGCGTGCCGGACGCCTGGCGGGCGACGCACTGAGCCTTCCCGCCCGGCTCGAAGCACGACGAAGGCCCGCCGGTCCGGCGGGCCTTCGTCGTGCAGGGGCCGGCAGGGCGGTGCGGTCCGCCCTGCCGTCGTCCCTACGGCCGCAGCAGACAGAGCGCGTCGACCGCGACGAAACCCTGCGCTCCGTAGACCATCGGGTTGATGTCGAGGGAACCGATCCAGTCGGCGCCCTCGGCCGCCAGTCGCCCGGCGTTGACCAGGATGTCGGCCAGCGCGGCCAGGTCCCAGGCTTCGCCGCCGCGGAATCCGTGCATGAGGCCGAGGTCCTCGAACTCCGCGATCAGGCTCTGCGCGTCGGCCGGTGTCAGCGGCGCCATCCGTCCGCCGACCCGCCGGATGACCTCCACCAGCACGCCGCCGATGCCGAACACCACCAGCGGTCCCAGCTCGCTCGCGCCCTGGACGCCGACGATCGTCTCGCCGCGCACGTCCACCATCGGCTGGACGGCCACCAGCGGCGGCAGCCCGTCCCTGGCGGCGATGGCCCGCATCTCCTGGACCGCCTCGGCGAGCGTGTCGTCGGTGACCTTCAGCCGGACGGCGCCGTGCTCGGTACGGTGGCCCACGTCGGCGAGCTTCACCACGTAGGGACCCTCGAAGTCCGGTACGGCGACCGGTTCGTCGCCCGCCACCAGCAGGTAGGGCGCGGTGGGGATGCCGTACGCGGCGAGCAGTTCCATGGTGGCGCCGAAGGGCAGCATGGCTCCCTCCGCGGTGTCCACCGGGGTCGCGGCCGGCCGCGGCGCGGGCCGTACGGGGGCCGTGTCCCGCGCGGTACGGGCCCGGTGACGGGAGAAGCCGCCGAGGGCGGCCAGTCCGCGCAGCGTCGAGCGCAGGCCGTGCCCGAGGGCGACGGCGCCGGTGCCGCGGGTCCTGAGGGCGACGAATTCGCCGAGCGCGCCGGAGCAGTTGGCGATGACGAAGGGTTTGCGCACGGCCCGGGCGGCCTTGACGAACTCCTCGACCAGTTCGCGGGTGCGGGGCGAGTCGTCCTCGTCGGCGAGCGGGTGGATGTAGAGCAGGGCGTCCAGCTCGGGGGAATTGGCGTAGCTGTCCACGATCTGCGGCCAGAACTGGCCGCCGAGCCCGGTGGTGTCCAGCGGGTTGGGGACGGTGACGCCGGGGAGGTTCTCCTGGACCCAGGGCCTCATCGACTCCAGGGTCGGGATCTCCAGGCCCTCGGCGGAGGCGATGTCGAAGGAGAGCGAGGCGAAGCCGCCGGTCATGGTGATGACGCCGAGGTTCTCCACGCCGGTCCAGCGGGCCGCGTCGAGCTGGGTGAACAGCGAGAGCCGGTCGACCAGTTCCTCCGGGTCGTGCGCCATGGCGATGCCCGCCTGCGCGAAGGCGACGTCGTAGACCCAGGCGTCGCCGGTCAGGGCGTTGGTGTGGGAGGCGGCCATCGCCTGGGAGCGGGAGTTGCGGGCCAGTTTGAGCGCGGCCACCGGCTTGCCCGCCTCGACGGCGCGGCGGACCGCGGCGAAGAACGCCGCGGGGCGGCGGACCTGTTCGATGACAAGGCCGATCGCGGCCGTCTCCGGGTCGTCCACGAAGTAGTCGACGTAGTCCGCGAGGTCGGTGACGGCTTCGTTGCCCGCCGAGATCAGCACGTTCAGGCCGGTGCCGGGGCGGTCCCAGGCGGCCATGCCGACGCCGCTGAGCATCGCGCCGCTCTGCGAGACCACGGAGATGCCGCCGGGGCGCCGCTTGTGGTCGCTGGCGATGGTGAGGCTGACCTTGTGCGGGACGTTGATGTATCCGAGTCCGTTGGGACCGATGACCGCCATGCCGCCGCGCTCGGCGGCGGCGATGAGCCTGCGCTGGAGGGCGGCTCCCTCGGCGCCGGTCTCCGCGAATCCGCCGGCGATCAGCACCAGTCCGCCGCAGTCGAGGTCGGCGCAGTCCTCGGCCAGTTGGACGGTGCGCTCGGCGGACATCACGCACAGGACGGCGTCCAGCGGCCGTCCGACGTCCTGGATACGGCCGTAGGTCTTGTGCCCCAGCACGGTGTCGTACTTGGGGTTGACGAAGAAGATCTCGGCGTCGCTGTTGAGGCTGGGCGATATGTAGTCGAGGAACGGCGAGTTGTCGCTCAGCCCGACCACCGCGATCGTGCGGGGCTTCAACAGGCGGCTCAGCGCCTCGCCCTGATTCCGAACGGTCATAGAGGGACCTCACTCATGTTGTGACGATACCGGAGAGCCTCACGGATTATTCGACAGTGTTAAACATATAAGATAGTCTAGGGATGGCCTTCTCGGCCGTCAATGACTCCTCAGCGACTCCTCGACACCTCGTTGTTCGGCCCCTGTCGAAGCGACGGCCGGACGGCGGACCGATAGGAGCAGGTATGACAGACAGCAACATCTCCGCTCCGATGCGGGCGGCGATCGGCCAGGAGTACCGGCGCGCCACGAGCTTCCCGGTCGCCGCCTCCGACATCCGCAAGTGGGCGATCGCCGTCTACTTCCCCGATCCGCCGCCGGCCGTCTTCTGGGACGAGGAGGCCGCCCGCGCGGGCGCGCACGGCGGCATCGTGGCACCCGAGGACTTCAACCCCTTCGCCTGGATGACGACGGCGGGGCCGCGCGACGACTCCGGCGGTGAGCCCAACGACCCGGACAACACCGAGCGGTTGCTCGGCATCGCGGGCCCCGGCCTGAAATTCCAGCTCAACGGCGGCCTCGAGGTCGAGTACGGCGAGCCGATCAGGCCCGGCGACGTCATCTCCTCGGCCTCCAGCGTCGTGGAGTACCGCGAACGCCCCGGCCGTCTGGGCCTGATGCTCTTCACCGTCCTGGAGGACGTGTGGACCAACCAGGACGGCGCCGTGGTCCGCCGCGGTCGCACCACGCTGATCCGCTACTGAGCCGAGGGCGAGGAACACCCCATGAGCGACTACGACATCACCGTGGGCCAGGCGATCCCGCCGTTCACCAGGACCACGGGCTTCGCCAACTGGAACCGCTACGCGGCGGTCAACGACGAGTTCGTGCCCATCCACATGGACGACGAGGCGGGCAGAGAAGCCGGATATCCCACGGCGTTCGGGATGGGCAATCTGCAATGGGCGTACCTGCACAACGTGCTGCGGGAATGGATTCCCGCGGCGCGCGTCGTGCGGCTGTCCTGCCAGTTCCGCTCCCCCAACACCAAGGGGATGGTGGTCACCGCGAAGGGCACGGTCACCGCGGTCCGGCACGTCGACGACGGCCGTGAGATCGACGTGGACGTCTGGACCGAGGACCAGGACGGCAACAAGCTCGCGCCCGGCCGCGCCACACTGCTGCTGGCCTGACCGCGGCGGCCGGACCTCCCGGCCGCCCCCAGCGCATGGCGATACGGCCTCCGCCCGGTTCGGGGCGGAGGCCGTATCGCCATGCGCTCTGCGGCGCGCCGGGGGCAGGACCGGCGCACGCAAAGGCGTCAGGCGGTGTCGCGCGGCCCGCCCGGAACATCCCATGTCGTCCACCGGAAGGGCACTCCGTGCGTGGTGGCGGGGTCGGAGAGCAGCGTGTCGTCGTCGCGCGCGAGAGTCTTGACGCCCTTGGACTTCAGGTACTCCTCGGTGGCGTCCAGGTCCTGGACCCGGAATGCCGCGGCGTGGTGGATCTCCTTGTTCGCCGCCATGTCCTCGGCCGCGAGGGTGCCGTCGGCGTTGGGCGTGGACAACTGCACGACGGTGTCGCCGAGCAGGACGTAGGTGTCGTCCGTACCGGTCAGGGCCGACGATCCCTTGTGCAGCAGCGTGCCGCCGAGGACGTCCGCGTAGACCTTCTCCGCGCGCTCGCGATCGCGGGTCAGCACGGTGGTGTAGGCCAGGCCCGGGGTCGCGATCGGGTGGTTGTCGATCCACCAGTTCGGGTCCCAGTCGGGCTGGAGGCGGGGGTCGTTCTTCTCGCCGAATTCACCGGGCTGCATGAATTCGAGCTGGGTGATCGTGTCCTTGGGATGCGTCATGATGGCCGACGACGGGCTGGGCCTGGTGTCGGTGAGCCGGCCGCCCTCGATGTAGACCCGCACTCCGGCGTCGGTGCAGCTCTGCCAGATCTCGCCGGCGTCGTCGGTGTACCAGGCGATGGAGTGCCAGTGGTTGCCGAACCGGTTGTAGAAGCGGCCGATCGGCATGGCGTCCCAGCCGTCGACCCGGAACGCCGGGGCCAGCGGCTCGATCACGGTGTCCCCGAGCAGCACCAGGGAGGCGTCCCGGATCTCGCCCTCCATGTAGTTGTGGTCCAGGAATCCGCGCCGCACGCTGAACACGTCGTCGTACCAGGCCTCAAGGGACGGGAGGTCTCCCGTCATGTGGATGATGTGGAACAGGCGTCCGATGGACATGGTGTGCCTCACCTTTCAGGAACGAGTGGAGAACACCCGGCTGCCGGGGTAGACGGCGCGGGGCAGGCCGAGTTCGTGCTGGGCGATGATGGTGCGGAAGACCTCGACGGTGCCGCCGTAGGTCGCGGTGCCCTGCGCGTAGCGGTGGGCGAAGTCGATCTGGCCGTCGCCGACCGCGCCGGTGGAGCCTCGGGAGAGCAGTCCGACCGGGCCGAGCAGGTCGAGCAGTTCCGCCGCGCCGGCGACGATGGTCTCTGCGCACTTGACCCGGCCGAACGCTCCGGGGGTGGCGAGCGCGGCCTCCAGTTCGACGGCGACCTTGCCCAGCCGGTAGCGGACGGTGGGGTCGTCGGCCGGGCGGGAGCCGTCGGGGCCCGGTGTGTCGGCCCAGTCCGCGGCGCAGTCCAGCGCCAGGTGCAGCTCGCGGACGAACTGCACGCCGATCGAGGGGTCGTCGAGGCCCGCGCCTTCTCCGTCCCCGAGGCTGTGCTCCTCGTCCAGCGGTCCGCGCAGTACGGCCCAGCCGTCGTTGACGTCACCGAGTCGGTAGTCGTCGGAGAGCCGGACGTTGTCGTAGTAGACGATGTTGGTGCGCTCACCGCTGAAGGCCCAGATGCCCTGGATCTCGACTCCCGGCCGGTCCAGCGGCATCAGGAACATCGTGAGCCCTTTGTGCTTGGGCAGTTCCGGGTCGCTGCGCGTGATCAGGAACGTGTACTGGCAGTTGTGCGCGCCGGTCGTGAAGATCTTCGAACCGTTGACCGTCCACTCCGCGCCGTCCCGTACCGCGCGGGTCTTGGCGGCGGCGATGTCGGAGCCGCCGTCGGGCTCGGTGTAGCCCAGGCAGAAGCGCACCCGGCCGGCGGCCACCTCGGCGATGACGTCGTCGCGGATGGCGTCCGAGGCGTGCCGCTCCACCGCGGAGAGCACCAGCCGCGTGGTGCCGAGGGTCACCCAGGGCACATGGGCCCTGGCCAGTTCCAGCTCCAGGACGCGGGCGCCGAGCGCGTCGAGGCCCGCGCCGCCGCGCTCGACCGGCCAGGTCGGCAGGATCCAGCCGCGCTCCCCCATGGCGAGGTGGACCTTCTCGTTGAAGCCGTCCCCGGTCCTGTGCTCCTGCTCGTACACCTCCTCGGTGAACTGCTCCCGCACGAAGGCCCTCGCCTCCTGTCGCAGGGCGCGGTGCGCGTCGTCGAGTTCGATGGTGCTGAAGTCCACGGTCCCTCCTTTCTCCCCCGTGTTCGCGTCGGTTCGGGCTCGGTCAGTTCGGTCCCGCCGGGGCGGCGCCGAGCCGCAGCTCACCGACCGTCCGGATGTCGCTCTGCAGGTCGCCGCCGCTGAGCGCCCAGCCCTTGGCGCGCAGGAAGTACAAGCTGGCGTCGGCCTCGACGGTGAAGCCGAGTCCGCCCTGGGCGTGCTGCGCGGTGGTCGCGCCGTGGGTGGCGACCTGGGCGGCGTAGGCGAACGCGGCGGCCTGGAGCCCGGTCTCCGCGTCGGGCTCGTGGTCGAGGAACCATGCGGCGCGGCGGTGGAGGTTGCGACCGCCCGCGATGCCGATCGCCACGTCGGCGAGCGGGAAGGAGACGCCTTGCAGGGTCGCGATGACGACGCCCATGGTGCGCCGGGTCCTGACGAAGTCCAGGGCGAGCGCGAGCGCCCCTTCGGTGAGCCCGATCAGCGCGGCGGCGGTGAGCGTCTTCAGTTCCCGGGCGGCGCGGTCGAGCAGCGCGGGCCCCGCGGAGGTGGGGATCACCGTACGGGTCTGCGTCGCCGTATCGGCCGGGTCGACCCAGGCGTACGGCAGGGCGCCCTGGTTGGGGACGTGCGGGCGGGGTTCACGCGCGGTCAGGACGACCAGCTGGTCCGCGACGACCGCGACGACCGTGTCGGCGACCGCCGCGCTGGACACCAGGCGCGGGCCGGTGACCGGCCCGAGCGTCAGGGCCAGCAGGCGGCTTCCGTCGACGGCGCCCGCGATCAGCTCTCGGGCCTCGGGGGCGCCCGTCGCCGCGAGCAGCCGGGCGGCGACCACGTGCTCGATCAGCGGCACCGGCGCGAGCGTACGGCCCATCTCCTCGGCGACCAGGCCCAGTTCGACGATGCCCGCGCCGTCGCCGCCCGCCGACTCGGGCAGCGCCATCGAGGTCGCGCCCATCGCGGCGAGTCTGGTCCACAGCGCGGGGTCGTGACCGAGGGGTTCCGCGGCGCGGACGACGCCGGTGGGGCACTCCTTGGTGAAGAACCCGGCGAAGGCGTCGCGTACCGCCGTCTGGTCCGCGTCGAGGGAGTAGTCCTGCCGTCTGAGTTCGAACGGGTTCACGCGCCCCCCTGTCCGCGGCCCTGCTTGACCTGGTTGAAGGGCACGTCCCGGTCCGCGGCGAATTCGCGCGGCATCTTCAGCAGGCGTTCGCTGATGATGTTGCGGGACATCTCGGTGCTTCCGCCGCCGAGGCTGGCGCCCTGGCGGAAGAGCGAGTGCTGGCCGAAGGAGCCGAGGCCCTGTTCGCCGTCCGGGCCGCCGGTCACGCCGGTGGCCCCGGCGATCCGCACGCCGATGTCCGACTCGAGCCAGTCGGTCTCGGCGTGGAAGAGCCGGATGATCGATCCGGCGGGCGCCTCCATCTCGCCTGTGCCGATCGCGTGGGTGATCCGGCCGATGAGCTGTTCCTGCACGACCTTCATGGCCCGCGCCTCGCCGATCTGTTCGCGGACCCGCGGGTCGTCGAGCTGGCCGGTCCTGCGCGCGAGGTCGAGGAAGTCGGCCGGCGACCCGCCCATCCTGGGCCCGGCGCCGCTGACGTACGGGGATCCGCCGCCGACCGCGTTGCGTTCGTGGAAGAGCTGGCGGGAGGCGGTCGACCAGCCGCCGTTGACCTCGCCGACGACGGCGTCGGCCGGCAGCACGACGTCGTCGAAGAACTCCTCGCAGAATTCCGTCGAACCGTTGACCTGCTTGATCCGGTTGATCGTGACGCCCTTGGCGTGCACGGGCATCAGGAACATCGTCAGGCCGCGGTGCTTGGGCGCGTCCCAGTCGGTCCTGGCCAGGCAGAGCGCGTAGTCGGCCGCGTAGGCGCCGGAGCTCCAGATCTTCGAGCCGTTGAGGATCCACTCGTCGCCGTCGCGGTCGGCCTTGGTGATCAGTCCCGCGAGGTCGGAGCCGCCCTTGGGCTCGGACAGGAACTGCACCAGTACCTCGTCGCCGCGGATCACCGCCGGGAGGTGCTGCCGCTTCTGGGCCTCGCTGCCCATGTCGAGGATGGTGGGTGCGCAGATCGAGAAGGTGGGCACATTGAGCACCAGCGGCATCTCGTAGCCGGCCGACTCCTCGGTGAAGGCCCGCTGGTGCGCGGGGGTCAGGCCGAGACCGCCGTACTCCTTGGGGAAGCAGATGCCCGCGAAGCCGCCCTCGTAGAGCAGTTTCTGCAGGACGCGGGCTCGCGCCCACAGGGCGTCGTCGTCCCCCCCGGGGTGGGCGGCGGGCGCCGGCGGGAGGTTGTCCTTCAGCCATCGGCGGGCGCGGTCGCGGAAGCTGTCGACGGGTTCCAGGTCCAGCGGGCTCGCGGCCCCGGGGCCCGCGCTCGTACCGGCGCTCATGCGGCTCTCCTCTCCAACAGGTCGGTGATGCGGCGCCGGTGTTCCTCGGGCGTCCCGTACAGGGCCCGGTCGAAGGTCACCCGCCGCAGGTAGAGGTGGAGGTCGTGCTCCCAGGTCACGCCGATTCCGCCGTGCAGTTGGACGCAGTCCTGGATGATGACCGGGGCCTTCGCGCCGACGTACGACTTGGCGACGCTGACGGCCTCCGCGGCGCGCGCGGGGTCGTCGTCGACCGCGCGGGCCGCGCCGGACGTGGTCGCGTGGCACGCCTCGATCCAGGTCTTGTTGTCGGCCATCCGGTGCTTGAGCGCCTGGTAGGAGGCGAGCGGGCGGCCGAAGCTGTAGCGGTCGAACATCCACTGGACGGTGAAGTCGAAGGTGCGCTCGACGGCTCCGGTCATCTCGGCGGCGGCGAGCACGGCAGCGACCGCGAGCTGTGCCTCCACCGCGTCGGCGGCGGCCGTGCCGCGCTGGACGACGGCGTCGGCGGCCACCCGTACGTGGTCGAAGGTGATCTGAGCGGTCCGGCGGACCAGATCCAGGGTCCAGGCGGGGGTCACGGTGACGCCGGGGGCGTCGGCCGGGACGAGCACCTGGAGCGGGCCGTCCGGCCCCCGCGCCGTGACCAGGAACAGGTCGGCCTGGTCCGCGGACTCGACCCGGTCCTTCACGCCGGTCAGCAGATAGCCGTCGCCGTCGGACTCCGCGCGGGTGCCGGGCGGCGCCGGGTCCCAGCCGTGGCCGGGTTCGTACACCGCCCAGGCGGCGACGCTCTCACCGGCGACGATCCGCCCGACCGGGTCGGCGAACGCCGCACCGGCCCGGACCAGGCCGGTCAGTACGGCGCTGGTGGTGATGAGCGGGCCGGGCGCGCAGGCGCGTCCCGCCTCCTCGGCGACGATGGCGAGGTCGGCCGTCGGCGAACCGGAGACGCTGCCACCGCCGAGGTCCTCGGGTACCAGCATCGCCGTCCAGCCGAGTTCGGCGCCCTGTCGCCACCAGTCGCGGTCGAAGCCGACCGACGCCTCGCCCAGTTCCCGTACGCGGCTGAGCGGCGCGGTTTTCTCCAGGTAGTCGCGGGTGGTCGAACGGAACAGCCGTTGATCGGCCGTCAGATCCACATCCATGGGGATTCTCCGGGACGGTCGGGGTCAAGCGCGACGGCGCTCGATGTCGTCGGACAGGGCGGGCACGACCTCGTGGAGGTCGCCGACGATGCCGAAGTCGGCGAGGTCGAAGATGGGCGCGTCGGGGTCCTTGTTGACCGCGACGATGGTCTTGGAGGTCTGCATGCCGGCCCGGTGCTGGATCGCGCCGGAGATGCCGAGGGCCAAATACAGCTCGGGGGACACGGTGCTGCCGGTCTGTCCCACCTGGTAGGTGTGGGGGTACCAGCCCGCGTCGACGGCGGCGCGTGAGGCGCCGACCGCGCCGCCGAGCTGGTCGGCCAACCGCTCGACGACGGCGAAGACGTCGGGGCCGCCGAGGCCGCGTCCGCCGCTCACCACGACGGAGGCGTCGGTCAGTTCGGGACGACCGGACGCCTCGCGCGGGGTGCGGGCGGTGACGCGCACGGCGCGAGCCAGGTCGCTGACGACGGCGGTGCGCCGTTCGACCTCGGGCACGGCGGGCGCCTCCTCGGGCGCGACGGCGTTGGCCTTGACCACGATGAGCGGGATTCCGGCGGTGACATCGCAGGTGACCAGGAAGCCGGCCGCGAAGACGGACTGGGTGGCGACCACCCGGCCGTCCTCGTCCGGCCGGACGTCGACGGCGTCGGTGATGACACCCGAGCCGGTCCTGACCGCGAGGCGGGCGGCGACCTCACGCATCTCGGTCGAACCGGCGGTGAGGACCGCCGCAGGCGGCTGCGCCTGCTCGGCCAGCAGGGCGGCGACCGTGTCCACCTTGGGGACCACCGGGTGGTCGGCGGCCTCCCGGTCGTCGACGACCGTGACCCGGGTGGCACCGAAACGGGCGTACTCCTCGGGTGCCAGGTCGCCGAAGGAGACGACCCAGGGGTCGCCGATCCGGCGGGCGAGGGTGATCAGTTCTGCGGCGGACTTCGGCAGACTCGCGGTCCGGCCTTCGGTCAGGACGAGTACGGCGGGCATCGGTGCTCCTCAGATGAACTTGTGGCGGACGAGGTAGTCGGCGAGCACGGCGCCGCCGTCGCCTTCGTCCTTGATCTGCTCGCCGCCCTGCCGCGGGGGGCGCCGGGTCGCCGTGCGCACCGCGGTGCGCGACCCGGCGGCGCCGACGGAGTCGGCGGCCAGGCCGAGGTCGTCCAGCGACCAGGTCTCGACCGGCTTCTTCTTGGCGGCCATGATCCCCTTGAAGGAGGGGTAACGGGCCTCGCCCGTGCGGTCGGTGACGCTGACCACGGCGGGCAGCGCGCAGACCAGTTCCTCGGTGCCCAGGTCCGTCTCGCGGACGCCGCGGACGGTGCCGCCGTCGCAGGTCAGGCTGTTGGCGTAGGTCATCTGCGGCAGTCCGAGATGCTCGGCGAGCATCGCGGGCAGTACGCCCATCGCACCGTCCGTGGAGGACATGCCGCACAGCACGAGGTCGTAGTCGAGCCGGGCCAGCGCGGCGACGAGCGTACGGGCGGTGGCCGCGGCGTCCGAGCCGTGCAGGCCGTCGTCCAGGACGTGGATCCCCCGGTCGCCGCCCATGGCGAGCGCCTTGCGCAAGGAGTCGTCGGCTCCGTCGGGGCCGACGGTCAGATAGGTGATCTCGGTGTCGGGCAGAGTCTCGGACAGGACGATCGCCTGTTCGGCGGTGTACTCGTCGAGTTCGGAGAGGTGGCTCTCCGTTCCCTCGCGGTCGACGGTCAGGTCATCGGCGTACGCCCGGTCACTCGCCAGATCCGGGGTGTGTTTCACGAGCGCGACGATCTTCGGCATGGAACTCCTCAACGGGCTCCGGCCCAGGGCCTCCTCGGGCCGAGTCATTCGATGCTCATGAAAGTATATCGGCGAAAAGGTGTCGTCAACCCTCTTCAGGGGCGCTTGACCCCGAGGTTCGGAGGAAAATAGTTTTAGAAACCGAAAAGTATCGATCGAAGGGACCACGGCATGGACATCCCCGAGGACGCCTCATCCCCAACGGCCGCGCCCGCGCTGCTCGATGCCGCGCTGCGCGGCGCCGGGTACCTGCCGAACGCCCGTACGGTCAGCGCCGTCCACCTCGCCGACCGGATCGACAAGCCCCTCCTCATCGAGGGTCCGGCGGGCACCGGCAAGACGGCGCTCGCCAAGGCTGTGGCCCAGGCCGACGGCGCCCGGCTGATCCGGCTCCAGTGCTACGAGGGCCTGGACGAGTCGAAGGCCCTGTACGAGTGGGACTACCGCAAGCAGTTGCTGCGGATCCAGGCGGGCGGGGGTGCGAGCGGCGGCACCGGCGGGGCTGACTGGGACGCCCTGGAGGAGGACATCTTCGGTGAGCGCTTCCTGCTGGAGCGCCCGCTGCTGGCCGCGATCCGCAGCGAGGAACGGGTGGTCCTGCTGATCGACGAGGTCGACCGGCTGGACGTGGAGACGGAGGCGCTGCTGCTCGAGGTCCTGTCCGAGTACCAGATCTCGATCCCCGAACTCGGCACGGTCAGGGCCCGCACCCACCCGCGGGTCTTCCTCACTTCCAACAACAGCCGTGAGCTGTCGGAGGCGCTCAAGCGCCGGTGCCTGTTCCTGCACATCGGCTATCCGAGCGCCGAGCGCGAGCGGGAGATCGTACGGTCCCATGTGCCCGGCATCGCGGACGCCGTGGCCCGGCAGGTCGCCGAGGTGGTGCGCTCGCTGCGGCAGCTCGAACTGCGCAAGAGGCCGTCCGTCTCCGAGACCCTGGACTGGGCAAGGACCCTGGTGGAGCTGGGCGTCGACGACGTGGACGCCGATGTCGTGCTGAGCGGGCTCAATGTGCTGCTCAAGAACCTCACCGACATCGAGCTGGTCACCGCCGAACTCGACCGCCGCCCCGCCTAGGCGGTGAGGAAATGCGTCACGGCCTCGAAGGCACCCAGCGCGGAGACGGTCGCGAAGTGATCGACGCTCGGCAGGGTCACCAGCCGCGCGTCGGGCAGCGCCGCGACCAGGGCGTCGGCGGGCATCGCCTCGTCGCGCTCGCCGACGACCACCAGGACCGGGCACCGTACGTCACGCAACCGCGCGCGGTCCACGCCGAGCGGCGCCGACTCCAGGAAGGAGGCGACCTTCCCGCGGTCGTTGCCACTGTGTCCGATCAGCCGCCAGAAGGTACGGCCGCGCACATCCGCGGGCTCGCCCGGTCCGCGCAGCGCGGCGACCAGCGGCGCGACCGCGTCGGGCGCGGGCGTCAGCACATGGTCGCCGATGCCGAGCAGGACGATCCGGGAGAAGCGGCCGGGGGCGGCGACGGCCGCGGACAGGACGGCCAGCGCCCCGGCCGAGAAGCCCACGGCCGCCACACCTGCGGGCTCGGCCCCGGCCGCGGACAGCACCGCGTCGGCGCCGGTGTGGTCGAGCGGGGAACCGCCGTGTCCGGGCAGCCGGACAGGCAGCGGCGTCAGGCCGTCGGCTTCGAGGACGTCGGTCCAGCCCGGCCGCTGCCAGTTCTGCTCGAAGGTCGAACCGAGGCCGTGGACCAGCAGTACGCGCGATGTGGACACGGCGCGAGGCTACGTCCCGAAGTCCCGCCGGGCCAGGGGGAAGTCCAGGGAAATGTCCGAAGGGGGAGGTACGGCCGATGCTGAACGTGCTGGAAGGACTGGTCCGCGAACTGCGGGCGACCGGCATCGCGGTCGCGATGTCGGAGCACGTGGACGCGGCCCGCACCCTCGCGGAGGTCGACCTGCTCGACCGCGAGGCGGTGCGCGCCGCCCTGCGGACCGCGCTGATCAAGGACTTCGCACACGACGCGACCTTCGACCTGGTCTTCGACGTGTACTTCTCCGACCGGCCGGAGTCGGCCGGCCCGCACGGCGCGGGGTCAGACGGTGCGTCCGGCGGCGAATCGGACGCGCTCGGCTCGCTGGACGACGAGGCGCTGCGGGCGGCGCTGGTCTCGGCCGTGCGGCGTACGGACGGTGTCCTGCTGCGGCTGATCGTCCGCCAATTCGTCGTACGGCACGCCGGTTTCGAGCCGGGACGGCCGGTCGCGGGCACGCTCTACCAGCTCCGTACGATGCGGGCGATCGGCACCGACGCGCTGCTCGTCGCACTGAACGGCGCCGATTCCGAGGCGATGCGCGACGGGCCGACCGGGGCGCTCGACAGGCGGCTGTCGCACGAGCGGGCCGAGGAAGGCGTGCAGCGGGTGCAGCGCGAGGCCGAGGCCGAGATCCGACGCCGGCTGGTGGCCGACCGGGGCGCCGACGCGGTGGCGGCGACGCTGCGCGAGCCGCTGCCGGACGACATGCGGTTCCTCCAGGCGTCGCAGCGTGACGCGGCGACGTTGCGGGTGGTGGTGCAGCCCCTGGCTCGCAAGCTCGCGGCGCGGCTCCAGTCCAAACGCCGGCGGCGGTCGCGCGGGGTGCTGGACTTCCGCCGGACGATCCGGGGCTCGATGTCGACCGGCGGCGTCGCGGTGGACCCGGTGTTCCGGCCGCGCCGCCCGGCCAAGCCGCAACTGGTCGTCCTGGCCGACATCTCGGGTTCTGTCGCGGCCTTCGCCACTTTCACGCTGCAACTGGCGTACGCGCTGCGGACCGAATTCGCGGCGGTACGGTCCTTCGTGTTCGTCGACGGCGTGGACGAGGTGACCGACGTGTTCGCCGCCGCCCAGGACATCGCGGCGGCGACCCGGGAGATCAACACCAGGGCGAGCGGGGTCTGGCTGGACGGCAGGTCGGACTACGGGCACGCGCTCGAGGCATTCCGCGACACGGTCGCCGGGCAGCTGAGCAACCGCAGCACGGTACTGATTCTGGGCGACGCGCGATCGAACTATCACGAGCCGCGCGCCGAGGCGCTGGCCGCGGTGGCCGCGCGCGCGGGGCATGTGTACTGGCTGAATCCCGAGCCCAAGGCGGCCTGGGACAGCGGGGATTCGGTGATCGGCGCGTACGCGCCGTCCTGCGAGCGCGTCGTGGAGTGCGGGTCCATCAGGCAGCTTCGGGGCTTCGTCGAGTCCCTGGAGTGACGGATGGGACGGGCACGGGAGCAAGGCGCGGGCCACGGGCGGTGGCCGGAAAGTGTCCCTGCGCGCGAACCCTTGACGTGGCGTCGATCCAGCCCTTAACTACCCGTTGATACATATCGAACTATCGCGGAGGTTCTGATGTCCCGCACCGTGATGCTCGCCTGGTCCAGTCCGCGGCCGGGTTCCGAGGACGTTTTCCAGCGCTGGTACGACGAGGTGCACATCCCTCAGGTCCGCGCGCTGCTACCGGTGACCGGGGTTCGCAGGTACCGGCTGGCGCTCGCCGACGACGACGCCCGCTGCCTGGCCGTCTACGAACTCGGTGAAGGCATCGATCCGGCCGGCGCGGCGGCCCTGCTCGGCGAGGCCACCACGACGGGGAAGCTCGACATGACCGAGTCCATGGACGTCACGGGCAATCCCCCGCAGGTTCAGTTCCTGACGTCCATCGACTGACGCCGAAGGAGTCCTCATGAAGAACTCACTGGGCCGGTCCGCCGTCGCCGCACTGCTCGGCCTGTCCGCCGTCGCCTGCGCGCCCGGCGGAGGCAGCGTCTCCTCCGGCTCCAACGGCCCGATCCGGATCGCGTATCTGGGCATCCTCAGCGGGCCCAACGCCGTCAAGGGGTCGACGGACGCCCTGAAGCTGGCGATCAGCCAGATCAACGCGAACGGCGGCATCGAGGGCCGCAAGGTCGAGTTCAAGACCTTCGACACCGACATCACCCCCGAGGGCGCGCGCCGGGCCACCAGCCTCGCCATCAAGTACCACCCCGTCGCCCTGATCGGCTACGGCGTCTCCTCCGGCCTCAAGGCGTCCATCCTCACCATCAAGGGCGCGGGCATCCCGGTCATCCACGGCACTCTGGGTTCACTGACCTCCGCCAAGAACCTCAAGTACGACCGGGCGTTCCGGCTGGGCCCGACGACGACGCAGTACGCCGAGGCCGCCAACAACTATCTGATCGACGAACTCGGCGTGAAGTCGATCCTGATGGTGCACACCGAGGACGCCGCCCCGACCGAGGGCGCGGAGAAGGTCGTCGACAACGCGCGGAGCAAGGGCGTCAAGACGACCCAGCGGTCGGTCCCGCCGTCGGTCACCGATCTGACCGAGCCGGTACTGGCCGCCCGCAAGGCCGGTGCGATCTGGGAGTGGGGATACGCCACCACCGACGCGCTGATCGTCAAGCAGGCCGCCCAGAACAACGTCGACGTGCCGATCATGACCTTCACCGTCGGTTCGGCGATCGTCAACGGGCTGCTGCCCAAGTCCCTGGCCACCGAGCGCGTCCTCAACGTCTCCAACTGCGGCGCGATCGTGCTCGGCACGAAGGCGTCCGAGCGGTTCGTCGCCGACTACACCAAGGCGTACGGCAGGACGCCCGCGGACTATCTGGTGCCGGGCAACTTCGACGCGGTGTACCTGCTCAAGAACGCCATCGAGAAGGCCGGTTCCACCGACGGCGGCAAGATCGCCGACGAGCTGCGGACCACCGCGTACGACGGCGTGTGCGGCTCCCTGAAGGCCGACGACAAGAACAATCTCTTCCAGAACGTCCCGGTGCTGTCCTGGGCCGGCGGCACGCCCACCCTGGCCAAGCTGGAGACCCACCTCCCCACGGACTTCTGAACGGCCCGCGGCTCACGGCCCGCCCGCGTTCCGCATCGCCTCGTCCGCTCTCGCACCCCCGCGTCCCCGAACTGTCCCGCATCCCCGCACAGTCCAGCGACCCCGCACAGTCCAGCGACCCGGCCACGGGCTGATCTGGAACCGCCTCTCACGAATCGGGAAGTCAGCTCGATGGATAGATTCGTCTCGATCCTGTCCAGCGGCATCGCCCAAGGCGCGATCTACGCGCTGATCGCACTCGGCATCGTCCTGCTGCAGAACGCCACCGGGGTGGTGAACTTCGCCCAGGGCGACCTCATGACCCTCGGCGCCTACGTCGGCTTCTGGCTGGTCGGCATGCACGGCTTCGGCCAACTGCCGATGTTCCTGCTGATGCTGGTCCTGCTGTTCGCGGCGGGCGTGGTGCTCGAACGCGTCGGCTACGCGCCGATCAGGAACCGAAGTCCGCTCACCATCGTCATCTCGACCTTCGCGCTGGGCCTCGCCATCAGGTCCGCGATCATCCTGTGGCAGGGCACCGACCCGCGCAATCTCGTGTCGCCGTTCGGCACGAAGACGGTCGACGTGTTCGGCGCCAGCATCCCGCGACAGGCCTTCCTCACCGTGGGGGTGACCGTCCTGGTCGGCGCCGGCCTCTACCTGATGTTCCAGCGGTCGTCGGTCGGCCGCCAGGTCAGGGCGCTCGCCGCCGACCGCGAGGCGGCGCTGCTCCAAGGCATCAGGGTCAAGCGCCTGTCCCCCGTGATCTTCGGGCTCTCGGCCGCGCTCGCCGGACTCGCGGGCGTGCTCATCGGCCCGACGATCTCGGTCACTCCGACGCTCGGCTTCGGTCTGCTGCTGAGCGCCTTCGCGGCCGTCGTCCTCGGCGGCGAGCGGCTGGGAGGCACGGCCACGGCCGCCCTGTTCATCGCGGTGGCCCAGGCGTTGCTCGGCGGCTATCTGTCGCCCGACTTCACCGACGCCTACCCGTTCCTGATCCTGGTCGCCGTGCTCGCGGTCCGACCCCAAGGCCTGGTGAGGATGGTGTCCGGTGTCCGGTACTGATGTCAGACAGGCGCCCCTGCTCCCCGATCAGGACCGACTCTCGGCCGCGCTGAGATTCGCGCCCCCGGTCTTCCGCGGGCGTCAGTTCCCCACCCTGGCCGCGGTCGTGGTGCTCGGGCTGATCGCGCCGTACGTCTACGGCGGGGACGAGTACAGCGACGGCATCATGAACACCACCATGATCTACGCGATCATGACGCTGGGCTTCTTCTGGTGCTTCTCGCTCGGCGGCTCCTTCACCTTCGCCACCTACGGCGTCTACGCGACCGGCGCCTACGTGTCGATCTGGGTGGCCAACCACGCGGGCGGATTCTGGTCGGGGCTGGTCGGCGCGACCTTCGCCTGCGCCGCGCTCGGCGCGCTGATGCGGATCGTCTTCGCCCGTTGTTCGATGATCTTCTTCGCCATCGCGACCATGGCGTGCGGCGGGTTGCTGATCATCCTGTTCCGCCAGTGGACGAGCTTCACCGGCGGCTTCGCCGGTGTCTCCGACATCGCCGTACCGAGCTTCTTCGGCATCGAGCTGGAGTCGCAGGCCGACCGCTACTACCTGATGCTCGGTGTGCTGGCGCTGTTCCTGCTGCTCACCATCTGGTTCCTGCGCTCCCCCGCCTACCGCGATCTGCAACTCGCCCGCGACCACGGGCCGGTGGCGGCGGTCGTGGGCCTGCGGCCGAAGCTGCTGCAACTGGCGGCCTTCACCGTCGGTTCCGCGATGATGGGCACGGCCGGTTCGCTGTACGCCCACAACTCCGGCTATGTGGGTCTCGAGGCGTTCGACGTCGACGTCGCCCTGCTGGTCCTGCTGATGCTGCTGCTCGGCGGATCGCGGTCGATCTACGGACCGCTGATCGGCGCGGCGGTACTCACGTACCTGCCGGAGTATCTGCGCTCGATGCAGAAGTACTCCGACTTCGTCTACGGCCTCGCGGTGCTGCTCATCGTCGTGGCGTTCCCCAAGGGCATCGCGGGTCTGCGCGAGACGATCCAACGGAGGTGGAAGGCCCGTGCTTGAGGCCAAGGACATCGGAGTCAGATTCGGTGGCGTCATCGCCGTCGACGGGCTGTCGCTGACGGTAGAGGACCACGAGGTGGTCGGGCTGATCGGGCCCAACGGTTCCGGCAAGTCGACCTTCATCAACGCGTTGACCGGTCTGGTCAAGGCGACCGGCACGGTCAGCGTCGACGGCACCGCCGTGCGGCTCGGCCACCCGGGGCGGCTGTCCCGTTTCGGGGTCCTGCGCACCTTCCAGACCCCGCAGGTGCACGACGAGCTGACCTGCCTGGAGAACGTGCTGATCGGCTTGCGGGACTGGCGGGTACGGTCGCTGCTGCCCACTTGGTTCCGCCGCCCGTCGATGATGCGGCGCGAGCACGAGCACTGGGATCTGGCGTACGAGGCACTGCGGTTCACCGGTCTGGAGAACGAGGCGACCCGGCCGGCGGGCGCCTTGTCGTACGGGCAGCGGCGCAGGCTGGAGTTCGCCCGCACCTACGCGGGAAAGCCCAGGACGCTGTTGCTGGACGAGCCCGCCGCCGGGCTCAACGACGTCGAGACCAAGGGGCTGGTCGAACTGCTGACCCGCTGGCGGGAGCAGGACGGCCCCGCGCTGCTGGTCGTGGAGCACAAGATCGACTTCCTGGAGGAGCTGTGCCACCGGATGGTCGTCCTGGAGCTCGGCCGGCAGATCGCGGAGGGCGACCCCACCGAGGTCTGGGCGAACCCGAAGGTCGTGGACGCCTACTTGGGACAGGTGACGATCGATGCTTGAGGTCAAGGACCTGCGGGTCACGTACGGGACGACCGAGGCGGTCGTCGGCGCCGATCTGAGCGTCGGCGCGGGCGAGGCGCTGGCCCTGCTCGGTGCGAACGGCGCGGGCAAGACGTCCGCCCTGCGAGCGGTGTCACGGCTGATCCCCTGCTCGGGGACCATCCGCTTCGACGGCGAGGACGTGACGAGGACCGCGCCCGAGGAACTGGCCAGACGCGGTCTGATCCACGTTCCCGAGGGGCGCCACGTCTTCGGCACGCTGACGGTGAACGACAATCTGCTGGTCGGGATGACCGCCCGCGCGAAGCGGCCCGGAGCGTTCGGCCTCGACGACGTCTACGACCTGTTCCCCGCGCTCAAACCGCTGCGCAAGCGGCTGGGCTGGGCGCTGTCCGGCGGCGAGCAGCAGATGGTGGCGATCGGGCGGGCGCTGCTGGCCTCGCCGCGGCTGTTGATGCTCGACGAGCCGTCGCTCGGTCTCGCGCCGATCGTGGTCAAGGCCGTGTACCAGGCGCTGGCCCAGGTCAAGCGGGAGATGCCGATCCTCCTGGTCGAACAGAACGCGTCGATCGGGCTGAGCGTCTGCGACAAGGGCGTGGTGCTGCTGTCCGGGCGGGTGGTGGTGGAGGGCACCGCGGCCGAACTCAATGACCGCTCGGCGCTGTTGGAGTCCTATCTCGGTCACGCGGGCACCGGTGAGACCCAAGCCGAGACCGACACGGAGTCGGGACCGGAGTCGGGGCAGGGGACCGGGGTGGCCGCCGAGCGGGAACCGGTCGCGGGGAAGCCCGCCGCGGAGGCGTCCGCCGATGCCTGACCCCCGTACCCGGCCCGGCGCGCTGGAACTGCTGCGCGGCATCGTCGACGACGGCTCCTTCCGCAGTTGGGACACCCCGGTGGACCGGGCGGACGCCGACGGCGACTACACGGCGCAGCTCGACACCGCGGCGCGGCGCGCGGACACCGACGAGTCGGTCATCACCGGCGAGGGGCTGATCCGCGGTCGTCGGGTGGCGGTCGCCGCCAGCGAGTTCCGGTTCCTGGCGGGTTCGATCGGACGCGCCGCGGCGGCGCGGCTGACGTCGGCGATCGAGCGGGCGACCCGTGAGGGGCTGCCGATGCTGGCCGCCCCCGCATCGGGCGGCACCCGGATGCAGGAGGGGACCCCGGCCTTCGTACGCATGGTGACGATCTGCGGCGCCGTCATCCGCCACAAGGCGGCGGGACTGCCGTATCTGGTCTATCTGCGCGACCCGACCACCGGCGGAGTCCTCGCCTCCTGGGGATCGCTCGGTCACCTCACCATCGCGGAGCCGGGCGCCCTGCTGGGTTTCCTGGGACCGCGGGTCTACGAGGCGCTGCACGGCGAGGCGTTCCCCGAGGGGGTCCAGACGGCCGAGAATCTGTACGCCCACGGCATCGTCGACGACGTGGTGGCGCCGGAGAAGCTGCCCGAGATCCTGGACCGGGCGCTCACCATCGTGATGGCGGGACGGCCCTCCGCCGTACCGGAGCCGCGCTTCGCACCGGCCGAGCCGTCCGACGCCTGGACGTCCATCCAGCGCACCCGCAGGCCCGACCGGCCCGGCGTCCGCGCCTTCCTGGAACACGCCGCCACCGATGTGATCACCCTCAACGGCACCGGTGAGGGCGAGGCCGATCCCGGCGTGCTGCTGGCCCTGGCGCGGTTCGGCTCGGCGTCCTGCGTCGTACTCGGCCAGGACCGGCACGGGCAGAGCGAGATCGGGCCGCTCGGCCCGCGCTCGCTGCGCGTGGCGCGCCGGGGCATGCAACTCGCCAGCCAGCTCCAGCTCCCCCTGGTCAATGTCATCGACACCCCGGGCGCCGCGCTCTCGGCCGCCGCGGAAGAAGGCGGCCTCGCCGCCGAGATCGCCCGCTCGCTCGCCGACCTGCTCGCCCTGGAAGCGCCGTCGCTGACGATCCTGCTCGGCCAGGGCTGCGGCGGCGCGGCCCTGGCCATGCTGCCCGCGAACCGCGTGATCGCCGCCGAGCACGCCTGGCTCTCCCCGCTGCCGCCCGAGGGCGCCTCGGTGATCATGCACAGGACCATCGACCGGGCCGACGAGATGGCCAGACACCAGCGCGTCCGCGCCACCGACCTGCTCGCCGAGGGCATCGTGGACCGGATCGTGCCGGAACGCCCCGACGCGGCCGAGGAACCCAAGGAATTCTGCCGCCGCCTCGGCCAGGTCGTCCGCCACGAACTCGGCCTCCTGGCCGCCACCCGCGAGTCCTACCGCGCCCGCCGCCTCCGCCGGTACGACCACCCGGCCGCGTGACGGATCCCGGGCTACCGGCCGCCGGGAGAAGGACTCATCCGTCCGCCGGCGCGCCGCCGACGCGGGCCGGTCCCGCGTCGGCGGATGCCGCGTGCCGGGCGGCCTGGATGACGCGGAGTACGGCGCCGCTGTCCCGCGGTTCGACGGGCTTGACTCCGAAGTCGGCGTCGCCGGGAGCAGTTCGGCCTCTCGCGGTAGGGGCACCGCCGCGAGCCGCCGACGCCGGTCGGCAGGATCTGGCCGCCGGACACGGCGGCGTTGACGACCCCGGCGTTCATCGACACCGCGAGGTCGATGAGCGGACCGACGGAACGGTTGACCAGGGTCCAGCGGTTGGGGGTGAGCAGGACGTCGAAGTGTCCGGTGCGCACATGCCGTTCGGACGTCGGGAGGTCGCCGCGGACCTCGCGGTCCGCCGCGGACGGCTCACACGGTGAGGGAGCGGTCTTCCGGCGCTCAGGGCCTGCGCGTGCGGAAGGTGCCGCGGAGGTCGGTGACCCAGGCGTCGGGGTTCTCCCAGGGGATGAAGTGGCCGCCGTGGTCGTGGGCGTTCACGTTGACGTGGTGGAACCAGCGGGACTGCGCGCCGGTCTTGAACGCCTGGACGCGGTCGGCGGCGGAGTGAACGCCGGGCGGGTTCTCGTACGTCACGAAGGTGAGGCCG
Source organism: Streptomyces sp. NPDC025721 (assembly GCF_055558595.1). Taxonomy (NCBI): domain Bacteria; kingdom Bacillati; phylum Actinomycetota; class Actinomycetes; order Kitasatosporales; family Streptomycetaceae; genus Streptomyces; species Streptomyces sp. NPDC025721. Next base: position 24,280 of record NZ_JBVHMF010000048.1, read on the forward strand.
ACCGGGGCCTCGACGGCCGGGGTGCGGTCGTGGGCGGGGGTCCAGGGGTAGCGGTTGGCGTTGGCGTAGTACCGCATCGACGTGGCGATGGAGTTGTTGACCCAGTAGATCGTGGCGTGGGTGAGCAGGTCGTCCTTGGTGAAGACGGATTCGAGGTCGCCGCCGTTGTCGCTCCAGGCGTTCCAGCGTTCGAGCAGCCAGGCGAGCAGTCCCGCGGGTGAGTCGCTCAGCCCGTGGGCCAGGGTGGCGCCGTCGAGCATGTGCGCCACCAGGTGGGTCGCCGAGCGGCGGTCCTGTTCGATGATGCGGGCGCGGATGTCGGCGGGCTGGTCGTCGGTGAGGGGCCGGTTCCGGGCGAAGTCCCAGGCGCGGGGGCCGGTGAAGAAGTCGAGGGGCAGCCCCGAGCCGATGTGGATGCCGTACAGCTCACCGGCGTACTTGTGGCCGAGCTGGCTGGTGACGATCCCGCCGATGTCGCAGCCCCCGGCGGCGTACTTCTCGTATCCCAGGGTCCGGGTCATCAGGGTGTGCCAGAGGTCGGATACCTTCCAGAAGTTGACGTCGGGGAAGCCGGTGAGCGGGCCGGGGAAACCGAAGCCGGGCAGGGACGGCACGATCACGTCGAAGGCGTCGGCGGGGTCGCCGCCGAAGGCGGCCGGGTCGGCGAGCGGGTCGACCACCTTCGACCAGTGCCAGAACGTCCACGGCCAGCCGTGGGTGAGGATCAGCGGGATCGGGCGGGGGCCGCGCCCCGGCTTGCGCAGGAAGTGCACGGGGACACCGGCGACCTCCACCTGGTAGTGCTCGTAGGCGTTGATGGCGCGCTCGGCCGCCCGCCAGTCGTAGCCGTCCTTCCAGTAGGCGACCAACTCCCGCAGATAGCTGGCCGGGACGCCGTACGACCAGTCCTCGTTCCCCTCGTCCAGCGGCGGACGGGTCAGTTCGAGACGGGTGCGCAGGTCGTCGAGGACGCGGTCGGCCACATGGATCGCGGTGGGCTCCAGCGCGATGGGGTGCGCGGTGGTCATGGCGTCGTTCCTTCACCGGGTCGAGGAGAGCCGTGCCGTCGGCCTGTCGGGCCGACGGTCGTAGCGTTCCAGAACCGGGAACGGCGCTCCACCGCCACTCCCCCGCCGCGGATCTGCTCGCAGGAGCCGGGTTCAGCCGTTGACCTGCTCGAAGAAGTAGAGGAAGGCGCCCAGCCCGTGGAAGTCGTTCGTGGCCCGGGACCGGGCGGTGTAATACGCGTAGTCCCCGACATTGGTGCCGACCGAGATCGAGGTCAGATACGTCAGACCGTCGCTGTGCAGGGAGATCCGGTCCAATGCGCCGCGCTTTCCGGCGTCCACCGTGGCCTGGTACGTGGCGGCGGGGACGTATCCGCGCTTGATCGCCGCGTCGGCGGTCAGGGTGAACATCGCCGAGCACGACGTCTCGGTCCAGTTCCCCGCGCTGCTCCCCTTGTCCACGACCTGGAACCACCGCCCGCTGGCCGGGTCCTGGTAGGCGGCGATGCCGCGCACCAGATCGCGTACGGTCGCGGTCAACTGGGCGCGCAGCGGGTGGTCGGCCGGGATCAGGTCGAGGATCTCGGTGGCGGCGACGCCGTACCAGCCGACGGCGCGGCACCAGTATTCGGAGGACAGGCCGCTGGTCGGGTCCGACCAGGTCGCCGCCTTGGACGCGTCGTAGGCGTGCTTCAGCAGCCCGTTCGCCTGTTGCAGATGGCCGGCGTAGACCACGAGCTGCTTGGCCGCGATGTCGTAGGACTGCGCGCTGTCGCCGATGTACCTGCCGTACTGCGCCATGAAGGGGTCGGCCATGAAGGTGCCGTCGGACCAGAGCTGGTTGGCCCGGTCGGCGCTGTTGGCGTGCCAGAAGCCGCCGTCGCTCGTGGTCGGGTACCCGGCGCCGGGCAGCAGCCGGTCGTGGATCTGCTTGGCGGCCAGGCCGTACTTGGCCTCACCGGTCTCGCGGTACAGGGCGATCATCACCTGACCCGGCATCATGCTGTCCAGGCTGTTGAAGGTGATGCCGATGTGCCCCGAGGCGTCCACGAAGCGGTCGGCCCACGCCTTGATGTACGCGATCAGGGCCGCCCGGCGCGCGGGGTCCGCCGTGTGCCGGGCGACCTGGTACTGCCCCATCAGGTAGAGCGCGACCGGGTAGCTCCAGCCGCCGACGGTCGCGGGGGTGTAGCGCCGCATGGTGGAGTCGACCAGTGCGTCGGCCCAGTCCGTGCCTCCTGGGTCGGAGACGGTCAGCGAGTCGAGGTTGGGCAGGCCGCCCGCCGTGGCGCCGGTCACGCGGATCGCGTTGGTTCCCGCCCGCAGCGTCACCGGTATCCGGGTGACGGCCCAGGTGTTCCAGTCCGCGGTCGCGGCGAAGGCCGGTGCGGAGATCACCGTGCCGTTGACGCTGACGGTGCCCGCGCGTCCCTCCCCCGTCCCGTTCGCGTGGCGCAGGGCCAGCGCGAAGCCGCCCGCGGCCGGTGCGCTCACGCTGAACTCGACGTACGCGCCCGCCTCGTTGGCGGTGTTGACGAAGCCGGTCCCGGTGTATCCCAGGTGGTCGCGGTCCACCGTCCCGTGGAAGACGGTGGCGTTCTCCGCCTCGTAGAGCGATGACGCGGCGTGCGCCGAGCCCGACGTCACGCCGTAGCTGGCGACGAGCATGCCGATCACCACTGCTAAAGCCCTCATGCGCATGTGCGACTTCCTTATCTCGCGGGCCGACGGGGTGCCGGGCCGACGGCTGTCAGACGGTGAAGCGTGCGACGAAGGTCCTTCCGGCCGCTCCCGCGACCGCTACCGAGAGGCGGAGGTCAGGCGTCGTGGCGAGGACCGTCACCCCGGGGTCGACGGAGGTGGCGGCCGAGACGGCGCCGTCGACGGTGACGACGACCGACCCGGTGAGCTGCTGGGTCGGGTCGCTCACGGCCACGCTGAGCGTTCCGTTCGTCCGGTGCGTGACGACCGAGGCGGTCCTGTCGACCTGGATTCCGGCGGCCTTGGGCGCTCCGGCCTGCCAGACGTTGGCCATGGCCACGCCGGAGCCGGAGCGGCTGACGGCCTGCACGGCGGCGGTGTTCGAGGCGACGGTCACGTCGTTCGACGCGGCGAACGCCGAGGTCTGGGCCGAGGTGGCGGCGGGCAGTTGGATGTAGCGGTAGCTGCCCGCGGTCGGGCTCACGCCGTGGTCGACCCACATGGTGACGAACCTGCGGGTGTACGCGGCGGTGTCGTCGTAGACGCCGCGGTGGTCCATGTCGGTCCACTTGCCGGTGCGGTCCTGGCGCAGGAGGGTGACGTGGCCGCCGACCGGGAAGACATAGCCGCCGAGGTTGTCCACGAAGATCGACCGCGGCTGTACCACCGTCGGCGTGTTGCTCGGCGTGGACAGGACAACGTTGCCATCGACGTGGATGTTCGCCTGCCCGTTGGGGCCGGTGTTGCGGTTCTCGATGACCGACTCGATCGTATGGCCGTCGTCGCTGGTGATCCCCGCGCCCAGGCAGATGACGATGTCGTCGACGCAGAACCACGACTTGTGGCCCTTGAGGGTCTGGACGGCGAACGACAGCCCCATACCGGCCGCCACGTTCCCGTCCAGCAGCGCGCCGCCCGCCCAGGTGTTGGTCGAGCCGCGGTTCGCGCCGAGCGCGAGGGTCTTGGTGTCGAGCGTGACCCCGGGCAGCCGGTACTTGTCCGCGGCCGGCCAGTACCCGTTCACCCAGTGACCGGGCTGCGTGGGCAGATACAGGTACGTGGCGCCCTCGCCGGTGTACCAGCCCTGGAGGTTCTCGTTGTTCGCGGACTCGTACGGCTTGATCCGCGTGCTGTCCATCGCGATGCCGAAGGCGAACGTGGGCCGCCGGTGCACGATCCGCGCCATCGAGGTCGACACGACGGAGGTGGTGGACTCCGCCGCCGCCGGGATGGCGCTGTCGGCGACGACGGCGCGGCCGAGCGCGATGGACGAGATCCGCACCTGTTCGAGGGGCGCCGCGTCGAAGGCGAAGAAGTCCTGGTAGGTGTCCGCGCCGATCCAGCCCTTGGCCTGCGACCGGACGGTGAGCGCCTGGTCGGCCGGGAAGACGCGGGCGAGTTGGAGCAGGGTGGCGGTGGTGAGGCGGCCGATACGGTGGTCGGTCTCGTAGAAGCGGGAGAGCGCGCGTCCGCGCACCATGTCCATGAACGCCCCGCGGTAGATCCACGGCCGGTAGTTCGCCTGCGTCCAGGTGAAGACGCGCTGCACCTGGTCCGTTGTCGCCGCCCACGGGGTGCCCTGCACGGTGACCAGCAGGTAGGTCAGGTACTGGAGCAGCGACACCCCGTAGGAGCCGTTGTAGGCGTAGACCGCGTGCTGGATGAAGCCGCCGTCGGGGTAGAAGCCGTCGCCGCCGGTGCTGTACGGGAAGAGGTGCGCGATCGCCGCCATGGCGCTGTCGATGACGGCCGCGTCCTGGCTCAGCGCGCCGCGCACGGTCGCGATGGCGCAGTTCCAGTTGAGGTTGGCGCCGGTGGCCGTCCCGCCGTTGACCTTGGTCGGGTCGGGCGCGTAGCGGGTGATCGCGGCCATCGCGGTGGAGATCTGGCTCGCCGAGAGGTGGTCGTACAGGGCGACGCAGGTGTCGTTGAGGGCCAGCGGTATGCCGATCTCGAAGTCCCACCAGTTGTCGTACCGCGCGGTGACGCCGTACTTGTGGGCGAGGAACCAGTCGAGCGCGGAGGTGAGGTCCGCCAGGAGCGTCGCGTTGCCCGCCAGCGACGAGCCCGGCGAGGCGTAGGCGAGGGCGAGTTGGCGCAGCCGTCCGATCACGTCGCGCTGGACGGCCGAGACGGTGGAGCTGTTCAGGTCCGCCCACAGGTAGGTGCGGGAGTTGGCGGTGTTCAGCGTCGACCACAGGCCGTTCGCCGTGTCGGCCATCGCCTGCGCGTAGGCGGAGATCACCTGGTCGGAGGCGTCGTAGCTGCCGATCAGCGTGGTGCCCCACTGGGTGCGGACCGTCGCGAAGTCCGAGGCCGTCGCCGCGGCGGCGCGGCTGGGCGCGGCGCCGGCGGTGCCGAGGAACCACGCGGGGGCCAGCGCGGCACCGGCCAGCAGGGCGGAGCGACGGGTGAGGCCGCGGGACGAGTGGTCAACGGACATGGAGCACCCTCACGGTTGGGGGGGAGGACATCGGCCACGGGAGCGGCGCGGCCGATCGGGAGACGCTCGGCGCCGTGAGGGATCGTGGCTTCCGGATTCCCGGAAGTCAAGGGATAATACGTATTAGTACGGGGCTCGGCGCCGACCGCCGCGCGTCCGACGGCCGGCCAGCGACCCATCCAGGAGGGCTCGGTGGCGTGACGGGGCGGCCGTGCCGGAGTGCCGGGCACGGGTCGCTCAGGGCCGAGGCCGGGCACGTCCTGCCGCCGCGCGCCGTGGCCGCCGAGCCGTACGGAGACGGCTCAGCGGAACAGGTCGAGCGGAACGGCGGCGGCCATCGCGGTGTGGCCCGCGTCGTTGGGGTGCAGGCCGTCGCCGCTGCTGTACGCGGCGGCCAGCTTGTCCGGGTCGGCCGGGTCGGCGGTGACGCGGGCGAAGTCGATCACGGCGTCGTACACACCGCTGGTGCGGATCCAGTCGTTGACGGCGTTCCGCTTCTCGCCGTTGGCCTGGCTCCAGAAGCCGAAGGTGTCGTCCTTGAAGGGCATGATCGTGCCGCCGATGGCGATCAGGCCCGCGGCGTGCGCGCGCGCCGCCAACTGCCCGTGCCCGGCGATCAGTTGCTCGGCCGTCACCGTCTCGGACAGCGGCGCCACGGTACCCGGGTGGCCGAGGTCGTTCACGCCGATCAGGGTGATGACGTACGCCGCCGCGGGCTGGGCGAGCACGTCGCGGTCGAAGCGGCGCAGGGCGCTCGGTCCGAAGTTGAGCGCGTACGCCTCGGCCGGGTCGCCCGCGGGCGGATTGGGGTCGTGCAGCAGACGGTTGCCGGAGATGCCCGCGTTCACCACCGCGCGGTCGGCGGCCGGGCGGGCCGACCGCAGCCGCGCGGCGAGCTGGTCAGGCCACCGCAGATCGGCGCCGACGGTGCTCTTGCCGCCGTCGGTGATCGAGTCCCCGAGCGCGACGATCGCGGACGCCTGCCGTCCGGCCCGGACGCTGACACCGGAGACGAGATACACCGCCTGCGGCTCGGCGGTCGGCGTCACCGTCGTCGCGCCGGTGACGTTGCCCGCGGCCACGGCGTTCTTCTGGAGTGCGTACGCGTGCAGGCTGGTGGCGGCCGTACGCTCCGGCAGGTAGAGGCTCACGACCAGGTCGGCGCCGCCGGGCAGGGCCAGGTCGACGGGATCGCTGACGGCCGGGGCCCCGGCCGGGATCAGGACGGAACCGCTGCCGCCGAACGTCACCCGGCGGTCGGTGGCCGGGACGATCGCCGTGCCCCGCGTTCCCGCGCGGCGGGCGACCCGTACCTCGCCGACGGACGCGGCGCTCTCACCGAATTCGTTCGTCAGCCGTAACCGGAGCGCGGAGCCGCCGAGGCTCAGACGCAGCACATGGCGGACCGTCTGGTTCTCCAGGTGGACGACGGCGGCCGTCGGCGCGGCGTTCGGCGACCCGGCCCAACTGCCGACCCACTCGGCCTCCGGGCCGCGGGGGCGCGCGTGCGCGGGCTCCGCGGAGGCCAGGGATCCGGCGCCGGACGCCGCCGCGGAGGCGGCGCCCGCGAGCAACAGAGCCCTGCGCCCCATGGCACGCCTCGGCGTCCCGCCCGACGATGAACCCGACATCTGGCCTCCCCGGATACCAGTCGCCGCGCGCACTGTATGCGCCACGGTCCGACGCTATCAATGGGGCGTCGGACGGCCGGCGGGGAAAGGCCGGATGCCGTAACCAGCGGCGCCGGGCGTGCTGAGTTTGCTGGGCGTGCCGGGCGTCAGTCCTTGGTACGGGCGGGCAGGCGCCAGCCGGGGCGTACGTAGTGGCAGGTGTAGCCGTCGGGGTAGCGCTCCAGGTAGTCCTGGTGCTCGGGCTCGGCCTCCCAGAAGGTACCGGCGGGCGACACCTCGGTGACGACCTTGCCGGGCCACAGGCCGGAGGCGTCGACGTCGGCGATCGTGTCCTCGGCGACGCGCTTTTGCTCGTCGTCCTCGTAGAAGATGGCCGACCGGTAGCTGAGGCCCATGTCGTTGCCCTGGCGGTTCTTCGTGCTCGGGTCGTGGATCTGGAAGAAGAACTCCAGCAGCGCCCGGTAGTCGGTCCGCTCCGGGTCGTAGGTGATCTCGATCGACTCGGCGTGGGTGCCGTGGTTGCGGTACGTGGGGTTCGGCACGTCGCCGCCCGCGTATCCGACCCGGGTGTCCGTCACGCCGGGCAGGCGTCGGATCAGGTCCTGCATGCCCCAGAAGCATCCGCCGGCGAGGACGGCCTTCTGTGTCTGAGCGGTCATCTCAGTCCTCCTCGTGTTCCTTGGCGGTAACACACGGCGGACGCCCCGTGTTCCGGGGCGTCCGCGGCGGTCTCTGCGGTGCTTCGGGCACCCACGGGAAGCCTACTGGCCGTGGGCGGCCGGTGGGTCCCGCCGGGGCGACGCGGCTGCGTTCCGCGGGGTCGTACGGGGCGGGTCGCGGTCGTACCGGCGCGTCGTACGGGCTCGCGCGGGTCTCAGGCGGTGAGCCCGGCCTCCGACAGCAGATAGGCGGTCATCGGCTCGTACGCCTGCGGGTCCACCACATGGTCGTCGAGCGGGACGGTCACCGCGATGGTGCCCTCCGCCTCGCCGAGGAAGAGCGCCGGATCGTTGCAGTCGGCGAAGGCGACGGTCCTGATCCCGCGCTGGCCCGCGCGGCCCGCCCAGCCGTGGTCGGCCACCACCAGGTCGGGCAGCGGCTCGCCCGCGGCGGTCAGCGCGTCGAGAATGGCCGACATCGGCTGCGGCGCGTGGGTGTGCCACAGGGTGGCACCGTCCTCCAGCACGGCGACGCCGCCGAACTGACGGACGTCGCCGTAGGAGTCGTCGTCGCCCTCGGTGGTGGACAGGCCCTTGGGAATGGCGACGACGGTGGCCCCGGCCGCGCGCAGCGCCCGCGCGATGGCCTGGTGCACATCGAGCAGCCCGCCGGGGTGCCCGGTGGCGACCAGCACCCGCCACCGCTGCCGGGCCGCCTCCCGCAGGACGGCCGCCATCCGGTCGAGTCCTTCCACGGTGAGCCGCGCGTCGATGGTGTCCTGACCCTGGAGGTGTCCGGGGTCGGCCACCACGCCGACGCGCTCGGCCATCACGGCCAGCACCGTCTCCTCGGTCCACCGCTCCCCCAGCTCCAGTCCCAGCCAGAAGCGCCGGTTCCCCTTCACCAGCTCGCTGTAGTGGCGCAGATTCCCCTGCCGCGGGGTGGCGACGTCCCCGGCGATGCGGGTCTGTCGCAGATGGTCGATCAGCTCGTCACGCGAAAAACGTATATCCACCGAATCCATGCCCCCATTCTCCGTGTCCCCCGCCGTCCGCCGACGGCGGGGGTAGGACTGACCTGCGGATTCCCCCGCCGCCGCCCGCCTCGCGTCCCGGGGTCAGGGGCGGGTGAGGGTGGTGGGGGTGGTGTAGGACTCGGCGCGCAGGGCGGGGCGGGAGGAGGGCAGGGCGGCGGCGGGGAAGGTCAGGGTGAGGGTGCGGGACTCGCCGGGCAGCAGCCAGAGGTAGTTGTCGCTGTAGAGGGTGGGCAGGACACGCTCGCCGGTGTGGTCGTCGAGGAGCGACAGCCGGACCATGGCGGCGACGGCGGAGCCGCGGTTGCGGACGGTGGCGGTGAGGTTGCGGCGGGCGCCGGAGTGGGTGAGGCGGCCGAGGTCGGTGGACAGGCGGGTCTGCTTGGCCTTGTTCAGGGCCCGCATGTCCTTGGTGTCGCGGTAGCGCCAGTAGGTGTTCTCGGACAGCACGCGGCCGAGCGGGTCCTCCAGGCGGAGCCGGAGCAGGTGGAAGGACGGCAGGGTGTCCATCCGGTCGGCGGTGAAGGCGGTGACCGACGACGACGGCGCGATGTTCACCAACTTGCGCTGTTCCGGGACGAGCCGACGGCCGTCGAGGTCGTAGTAGTTGGCCGTCACCCGGGCGCCGGTGACCGTGTGCGGGGTGTGGTTGACGGCGATGACCTGCCACTTGTCGGGGTCGGCCTGGACGTGCAGCGCCTCGCACGCCTTGCGGGCCCCGTAATAGGTGCCGTTGACGTCGAAGTCGTAGTCGTAGGTCTGCCACACCGTGCTGTGCCACGCCGGGTGGGACATCCACAGCATCAGGCCGCTGGCGTCCTTCCACAGGTTGGCGTTCCACGCCTCGAACATGGCGCGGGTGTTCTCGTAGTTGACGAACTGCGCCTTGCGCGCGAAGTCGTCGAGGCCGGTGGCGGTGTCGAGGCGGGCCTCGATGGCGGCCTGGTAGTTCTGCGGCGCCTGATTCCCGCGTGTGCTCCAGTCGTGGTAGTACCAGGCCGCGCCGACCGGCCACTCCGGCTCGTCGCCGACGAGATTGCGCATGCTGGCGGCCGTGGACACCACCGGCATGCCGATCTCGGTGTGGAAGCCGAAGCTGCCGCTGCCGTACGTGGACGGCGCGTAGTAGCGGGCGGGCTCCACCCATCCGTAGGGGCCGCCGCCGGTGATGATGCCGCCCGCGGAGTTGTTCTGGTACATCACGCCGGGCGCCTCGGAGGTGACGGCGTCGCGCATGCCGGTGTCGATCGCGGCGGGCGGATTGCCCTCGTTGGCCCCGCACCACACGACGACGCTGGGGTGGACGCGGTAGCGCCGTACGGTGTCGCGCGCCAGGTCGTTGTACGCCTGGTGGTCCGGCGGGTCCATGCCCCACGCGTTGGGGAAGTCGTTCCACACCAGCAGGCCGTGCTCGTCGCAACTGGCGAAGAACTCCTCGCGGTTGCTGCTGGCCACCCAGTTGCGGATCATCGTGAAGTTCATGTCGCGGTGCATCCGCACGGCGGCGTCCATCCGCGCGGCGGGCATCCGGCGCAGCAGTTCGTCCCAGCCCCAGTTGCCGCCGCGGCAGAAGACCCGGACGCCGTTGACGCTGATCTTCAGCGGTTCGGGCGTGTTGTCGACGGACTTCACGTCCGTCCAGGTCTTCGCGTCGGCGGACACCTGGATCGTGTACGTCTTCGGGTAGGCCGCTTCCCACACGATGACGACGCGGTCGAAGCTCTGGGCCGAGCCGAGGTCGACCTGGATCCACTGGTTGTCCAGATACTCCGACGACCAGCGGGAGTTGGGGTCGCCGTCGGTGGCGTGGGACGCCGGGCTGCCGGAGTCCTCGGAGGAGGCGCTCGCGGTCTTGTGGAGTGCGAGGTCGGTGCCGGGCCTGGCGCTGTCGACCACGGAGAGCGTCCACAGCGAGTTGCCCCAACTGGTCGCGCGGGCACCGCCGTTGATGCGGACGTAGCGGGCGGTCACCGCGCTGAAGTCCTCGGTCTGGAGGCTGGCGTCGCCGCCGTTGAAGGGCAGCGGGACCGCCGAGTTGTCGACGGACTTCGCGTCGGTCCAGGCCGAGCCGTCGGCCGAGACCTGGACGACGTACGTGCGCGCGTACGCCTGTTCCCACGTCAGGTCGACGCGGTCGAAGGCGACTTGGGCGCCGAGGTCGACCTGGACCCACTGGTCGTCCTCGAAGGACGAGGACCAGCGGGTGCCCTGGTCGCCGTCGGTGACATTGCCCGGCTGGTGGTCGTCCTCGTCGACCGACGAGGCGGTGGCCGTCTTGCGCAGCGCGAGGTCGGTGCCGGGCGCGGCGCTGTTGACCACCGACAGGCTCCACAGCGACGAGCCCCAGGCGGTGGCGCGGGTCAGGCAGCGCACCCGTACGTACCGCGCGGTCCGCGCCCCGAGGTCGACGGACTGCGTGTACGCGTCGCCGCCGGCGGTGAAGGGCAGCGGCACGGCGAATTCGTAGCCGAACTGCCGGATGCCGAACCGGGTGGTGCGCCGGTCGCTGGTGCGGCCGTCGACGGTCGCGGTCAGCGTCAGGTCGTGCAGGGCGGCCTCGCCGTAGCCGTTGGGCCACCACAGCTTGGGGTTGCGCAGCCGCAGTTTGCCGTACACGGACGGGGTGAAGGTGACGTCCTTGCCGCCGCCCGCGGGCACGGTGACCGTCTGGGTCACCTTGACGTCGTCGAAGGCGGCGGTGACGGTGACGCGCCGCTCGGTGGTGTCCGCGTTGCGCACGGGGACGACGATCGTCACCTCCGCGCTGCGGGTGTCGGGCAGGTCGGGCAGAACGGTGTCGACGCGGGGGTCGCCGATGACGGCGTGGCCGGTGGAGCGCAGCCGTACGTGGTTCCAGATCCCGGAGACGCGGTCGCGTACGGCGGGCATCCAGTCCCAGCCGGAAGAGGCCAGGTAGGTGGGCGAGTTGCGGTTCATCATGGTGGCGCCCGCGTCCACGAAGGCCAGTCCGGCCGCCCCCTTGTCGCCGGGGCTGCCGGGGAACGGCATCGGGGTGATCTTCACGGCGAGGGCCTGTTCGCCGCGGGCGGTGAGCAGCGCCGTCACGTCGTGGGCGGAGCGGGCGAAGGGGTAGGTCAGGCCGCCGACGCGCTTGCCGTTCAGCCAGATGTCCGCGGTGTGGTTGACGCCGTCGAACTCCAGCCAGATGTGGCGGCCCGAGCCGGTCGTCAGGTTACGGGGCAGCTCGAAGCCGCGCCGGTACCACCACGAGTGGCGGGACAGCGCCTCGGGGATGTGCAGGTTGTTCAGGCCGGACACGGGGTCGGGCAGATGGCCCTGTTCGACCAGTGAGGCCAGCACCGTGCCGGGCACGGTCGCGGGCAGCCAGCGGCTGGTGTCCACCGACGGGCGGGACAGGTCGGCGCCCTCGCCGCCCGCCCAGTCGTCCATGGTGAGCGTCCAGCCGGACTCCAGCGGCACGGTGCCGTCGGCGGCGGTCTTCAGCGCGGGGGCGTGGTGGTGATGGGTGCCCCAGTCGGTCCAGCCGGTGGCGGCGGGGCGGTGGGCGCGCGAAGTGCCGTACACCGCGAAGCCGTTGAGGCCCAGCGGGTTGGCGTTGGAGCGCTTGCGCACGGTCAGCCGCACCCAGCGCGCGGTGACCTTGCGGTCCAGCGCGATGTCCACGACGCCGCCGGTGCCCGAGGTGGTCCGGTACACGGTGGTCCAGGCGTGCTGGTCGCGCGAGGTCTCGATGACGAAGTCCACCGCGCAGCTCGACAGGATCTCCTGCCCTGTGGTGCTGTCGCGCGGATTGCCGCTGTCGGAGGGGGTGAAGACCGGGTCGTTGACCGTGGCCTCGAAGGTCAGCTTCACGGAGTCGACCTCGCAGTCCGCCTGGAGGTCGACACAGATCCACTGCGGGTCGCCCGCCGCGGCCCGCCAGCCGGTGCCGCGTACGCCGACGGTGCCGATCCCGTCGACCGCGAATTCGCCGGGCGTGGGCGCGTAGTCCGTGGACGACACGGTGATCGGGCGGTAGGCGGCGAGTTCGGCCCGCGCGGCGGCGGCCCCCGACGGCGCCGCGGGCCCGGCGGCGGGGGCCGGGGTGGAAGCGGAGGCAGCCGTGGGAAAGGCGGTGCCCAGGCCGAAGCCCGCCAGGAGGGTGGAGCCGGTGGCGACGATCCTTCGCCGGGAAAGGTGCGGCTGATCCGACATGTCCAAAAAGTCCAATCCCACGTGAGCCGACGGAACGATCGGCCCGGCTCTCAACTCGGATGACAACGTTGCCATAGGCTGTAATCCCTACCGGCTTCTGTCAAGACCTGCCGCGATGTCCGAATCTCCGACACGGATGGAAAAGGGGATGAGCGGCGAGCGAGGGACCGCTGTCGAGCGATGCCGACACGCGACGTGAGCTGGCCATTCCGCCCCCGGAGGGGCCGCGCCGCCCGTGCGTACCGGCCGCCCGCGAACGGCACGCCTTCGTGCGGATTCGCGGGAGCCGCCGCCCCTCCCCCGCGGGGGGGGGGGGGGGGGGGGGGGGGGGGGGGGGGGGGGGGGGGGGGGGGGGGGGGGGGGAGGGTGGAGGGGGGGGGGGAGGGGGGGGGGGAGGGGGGAGAGGGG
>NZ_JBVHMF010000049.1:0-36800 GCF_055558595.1 Streptomyces sp. NPDC025721
CCCCTCCAGAAAACGACAAGAAACACCCCCCGCACCTCCCCACCCCCCCCCCCCCCCCCCCCCCCCCCCCCCCCCCCCCCCCCCCCCCCCCCCCCCCCCCCCCCCCCCGCTGTCGTGTCGGGACAATCCGTTACCACGTTCCATCGGCCGCTCATGGGTAATTCATAGGAATAGCGGAACCGATAGCCGGAATACCGGGAAAAGTGCTGGCCGCACGTCCTGTCGGCCCGTCAGGGACGAGGCCGCGACACGGTCACTCGTTGGGGTGATTTATCCGTCGGCCATGACCTGATTGGCCCTGAGCGCGTTGTCTCCGGTGCGGGCATGCGGCCCGTGAGGATTTCCGGAAGGCAGGAAAGCGTATGAACAGGGTTGCCCAGAAGGGACTCGTCACCGCCATGGTCGCCGGCGGTCTGTTGGCGGGCGCCGGGTATGCCCAGGCCGATTCGGCCGCCCAGGGTGACACCACCGGATCGCCCGGTGTCCTGTCGGGCAATTCGGTGGAAGTGCCCGTCTCCATTCCGGTGAATGTATGCGGAAATACGATCAATGTGATCGGTTTGCTGAATCCGGTGACGGGCAACGCCTGCGCCAACACCTCGGCTCCGGCCGCCACGCACTCCGCCCCCGGCGCCAGGCCGGGTCGGCACGCGGGCGCACCGGCCGATGAGCGCGTCGTCCCCGCCGGGACGAACTCGGGCTCGGGCGGCGGCGCACACGCGGCGGGCGGCACCCGCAACTCGCCCGGCCTGCTGTCGGGCAACAGCATCCGGCTGCCGATCGACGTGCCCGTCAACATCACCGGCAACAGCGTCAATGTCGTCGGGATCGGCAACCCCTCCACCGGCAACACCTCGACGAACGGCTCGACTCCGCCGGTCGTGAAGCCCACTCCGGTGCCGACCACCCCGCCCGCCCCGGCCCACACTCCGGTGCCCGCGCCGCCGAACGTCGAGGACCCCGCTGCCCCGACGCTGGCGCACACCGGTGCGGACGGCCTGCCGTACACCGCCGGTGGCAGCGCCGCCCTGCTGCTCGGCGGCGTCGTGCTCTACCGCCGTTTCCGGCCCGGCCGCGGCTGAACCGGCAGCGGTGCGACGTCCGGGGCCGCTTCCGGCGTCTTCGACGCCGCCGGGGCCTCCGGCGGCGGCGCGGCCTTGCCGTCCAGTGCCCGCTGGGCGTTGAAGTGGGCGCCGACCAGCAGGGCCAGGTTGGAGAACCACAGCCACACCAGGAAGACCACGGTGCCGGCCAGCGGGCCGTAGAGCCGGTTGTACGTGCCCGCGCGGGCGGTGTACGCGGCGAATCCGACCGAGGTCAGCAGCCACAGCAGGACGGCGAGGGCGCCGCCGGGGGCCATCGCGCGCAGGCCGCGGGTGCCGCGGGGACCTGAGCGGAAGAGCACCAGGACCAGCGCGGCGGCCAGCACCAGCAGCAAGGGCCAGCGCAACACCCGCCAGGCGGTGATCACGGGGGTGTTCATGTGCGGCAGCTCCCCTATCCGGTGGGCGACCTCGCCGCTGACCACCAGGCTGCTGGCGCTGCACACCAGCAGGACGAGCAGCGCCACCGAGGTGATCACGATGCGCGGGGCGGTGCGCCAGGCGGGGCGGTGGTCGGTCACCCGGTACATCGAGTGCAGGGCGCGCCGGAAGACGCTGGAGTAGCTGCACGCCGACCAGACGGCGCCCGCGCTGCCGATGATCACCAGGGAGAGGGTCGCGGACCGGTCGTCGGCCATGTCCTGGAGCGCGGAGGCGACGATCGGCCGGGACGCGGTCGGGAGCAGGGAGGTGACCTCGGAGGCCAGCTGGTTCTCCGAGGCACCGCCCGCCAGGCCCAGCACCGACACGGTGACCAGCAGCGCGGGGAAGAGCGCGAGCACCGCGTAGTACGTGAGGGCCGCCGCCCGCTCCGTGGCGTCCTCCTCCCATGCCGCCCCTATGGCGCGGCCGAGGGCCCGGATGGCGCGGAAGGTCGCGACGGTCTTCGGCAGCCGTCTTGTGTCAGCCGGCCGCGTGCCGCGGACCGCGCTGTCCTCAGTGGTCAAAAGTGCCCCTCACAGCGTCGAGCGGTAGGCGACCTGTGGCCCGCAGTGACGTATGCCCGGTGCCGGTCCACCCATGTGCGCCTTTCCGGGTACTGCCCGCCGCGGGGTCGCGGCACCTATCGTCGGCAGCGAACAGTGGCCGAACGCTGGGCACACGACGAAGGGAAGGACCGGACATGGCACAGGAAGTCCGCGCAGTGATCGCACCGGGCAAGGGCGAGCCGGTACGGGTGGACACGGTGGTGGTGCCGGATCCGGGGCCGGGCGAGGCGCTGGTGCGGATCCAGGCGTGCGGGGTCTGCCACACCGACCTGCACTACCGGGAGGGCGCGATCAACGACGACTTCCCGTTCCTGCTCGGGCACGAGGCCGCCGGCGTGGTCGAGACCGTCGGCGACGGCGTCACCGAGGTCGCGCCGGGCGATTTCGTGATCCTCAACTGGCGGGCCGTGTGCGGCCGGTGCCGCGCGTGTCTGCGCGGGCGCCCCTGGTACTGCTTCGACACCCACAACGCGAAGCAGAAGATGACGCTCAAGGACGGCACGGAGCTGTCGCCCGCGCTGGGCATCGGCGCCTTCGCGGAGAAGACGCTGGTAGCGGCCGGGCAGTGCACGAAGGTCGACCCGGCGGTGTCGGCGTCGGTGGCCGGGCTGCTCGGCTGCGGGGTGATGGCCGGGATCGGCGCGGCGCTCAACACCGGGAACGTGGGCCGCGGCGACTCGGTCGCGGTCATCGGCTGCGGCGGCGTCGGCGACGCGGCCGTGGTGGGATCGCGGCTGGCCGGTGCGGCCAGGATTATCGCCGTCGACATCGACGACCGCAAGCTCGCCACGGCGTCCGCGATGGGCGCCACGCACACCGTCAACTCCCGTGACCGCGACGCCGTGGAGGCGATCCGCGAGCTGACCGGCGGGAACGGCGCCGACGTCGTGATCGACGCGGTCGGCCGCCCGGAGACGTACAAGCAGGCGTTCTACGCGCGCGATCTGGCCGGGACGGTGGTCCTGGTGGGGGTGCCGAGTCCGGAGATGACGCTGGAGCTGCCGCTGTTGGACGTGTTCGGCCGCGGCGGCGCGCTGAAGTCGTCGTGGTACGGCGACTGCCTGCCGTCGCGGGACTTCCCGATGCTGATCGACCTGCATCTCCAGGGCCGCCTGGACCTGGGCGCGTTCGTCACGGAGACCATCGCGCTGGACGAGGTGGAGGCGGCGTTCGCGCGGATGTCCGAGGGCGACGTATTGCGTTCGGTCGTGGTGCTGTAGCGGCTCTAAGGTGAAGGCGGGCGCATGCGCGATGAGGCGCATGCGCGCACCTGTACTGCGAAGACGTCATTTCGAGGAGCCTTCAATGGCGCTGCCGCAAGGCACGCTCAGCCACCGCTACCGCGGCGAACACCCCGTCCGTACCCTCCTCTACCTCTTCGAACCCGACCGTCGCCGGGTCGGGTTCGCCGTACTCGCCTTTTTCGCCAAGCACACCCCCGTCTGGCTGCTGCCGCTCATCACGGCCAACGTGGTCGACGTCGTCGTGCAGCACCGGCCGATATCGGTGCTGTGGTGGAACTCGGCCGTCCTGCTGGTGATCCTCAGCCTCAACCTCCCGCTGCACCTGGCGTACGTGCGCTGCATGCAGGGCTCGATCCGCAGGACCGGCACCCGGCTGCGCACCGCGATCTGCCAGCGGATGCAGCAGCTCTCCATCGGCTACCACTCCCGTGTCAGCGCCGGCGTGCTCCAGGCCAAGGTGATCAGGGACGTCGAGACCATCGAGACGGCGGCGCAGCAGACCGCCGACAACGGTCTGGCCGCGATCGCCACCCTGAGCGGCGGCCTGGTGGTGATCGGCATCCAGGCGCCCGCCTTCCTGCCGGTCTATCTGATCGTGGTGCCCGCCTCCGCGATGCTGGTGGTGCGGCTGCGCCGCCGGTTGCGGCACGACAACGAGTCCTTCCGCCAGCAGGTGGAGCAACTGTCCTCGCGGGTCAGCGAGATGACGACCCTGATCCCCATCACCCGTGCGCACGGCCTGGAGAACACCGCGCTGCACCGGGTGGACCGCACGCTGGGCGAGGTGCTGCACGCGGGGCTGCGGCTCGACCGGCTCAACGGGTGGTTCGGCTCGCTGGCCTGGATCCTGCTCAACGCGATCGGTGTGGCCTGCCTGGCGGGCTCGGCACTGGTCGCCTACTACGGCTGGCTGAACGTTTCGGCGGGCACCGTGGTGATGCTCAGCGCGTACTTCTCCAGCCTCACCGGGTCGGTGACCACGCTGCTGACGCTGACCCCGCAGATCGGCAAGGGCCTGGAGTCGGTCCGCTCGATCGGCGAGGTGCTCCAGGCGCCCGACCTGGAGCAGAACGACGGCAAGGCCGAAGTGAAGGGCGTGGTGGGGCACTTCGAGTTCCGCGGGGTCGGCCACACCTATCCCGAGAGCGACCGGCCCTCGCTGGTCGACTTCGATCTGGACGTGCGGCCGGGCGAGACGGTCGCCCTGGTGGGCGGTTCCGGCGCGGGCAAGTCGACCGTGCTCAATCTGGTGATCGGCTTCCTGCGGCCGACGCATGGGCGGATTCTGCTCGACGGCGTCGACATGGAGGATCTGGACCTGCGCGACTACCGGACCTGGCTGTCGGTGGTGCCGCAGGACTCGATCCTGTTCGAGGGCACCGTCCGCGACAACGTCACCTACGGCATGACCGATGTGCCGGAGGAGAGGGTCAGGGCGGCGCTGCGGGACGCCAACGCGCTGGAGTTCATCGACCGGATGACGCACGGTCTCGACACCGTCGTCGGTGAGCGGGGCGCCCGGCTCTCCGGCGGGCAGAAGCAGCGGCTGGCCATCGCCCGCGCGCTGATCCGCGACCCGCGCGTGCTGGTCCTGGACGAGGCGACGTCCGCGCTCGACTCCCGCTCGGAGGCGCTGGTCCAGCAGGCGCTGACCCGGCTGGTGCGCGGCCGTACGGTCTTCGTGGTGGCCCACCGGCTGTCCACGATCCGCAACGCCGACCGTATCGTCGTCCTGGACGAGGGCCGTATCGCGGAAGTCGGACCGCACGCCGAGCTGGTGCGCGGCGGCGGCGCGTACGCGGGTCTCCAGGCCGCCCAGCTGGCCTGAGCCGCCCGCGCGTCGAAGGGCCTGTCGTCCCTCACCCGACGGAGCGGAGCACGCGCTCCGGGGTCGCTCCGTCGGGTGGAGGGCGCGGCCGTCAGCCGTTCAGGGCACGGGCGACGATGGCCTGTGCCTCCTCCTGGACGGTGGCGAGGTGGTCGTCGCCGAGGAAGGACTCGGCGTAGACCTTGTAGACGTCCTCCGTCCCCGAGGGCCGCGCGGCGAACCAGGCGTTGTCGGTGCTGACCTTGATGCCGCCCAGGGCCGCGTTGTTGCCGGGGGCGTGGGTGAGCACGGAGGTGACGGGGTCTCCGGCGAGTTCGGCGGCGGGCACCTGCTTGGGCGAGAGCTCGGCGAGTACGGCCTTCTCCTCGCGGGTCGCGGGCGCGTCGATCCGCGCGTAGGAGGGGGCCCCGAAGCGCTCCGTGAGGTCCGCGTAGTGCTCGGACGGGGTGCGGCCGGTGACGGCGGTGATCTCGGCGGCCAGCAGTGCCAGCAGGATGCCGTCCTTGTCGGTGGTCCACACCGAGCCGTCGCGCCGCAGGAAGGACGCGCCCGCCGACTCCTCGCCGCCGAAGGCCAGGGTGCCGCCGAGCAGCCCGTCCACGAACCACTTGAAGCCGACCGGGACTTCGGTCAGCGGACGGCCGAGGTCGGCCACCACCTTGTCGATCATCGAGGAGGACACCAGCGTCTTGCCGATCGCCAGGTCGGGCCGCCACTGCTCGCGGTGCCGCGACAGATAGGAGATGGCGACGGCCAGGTAGTGGTTGGGGTTCATCAGGCCGCCGTCGGGCGTGACGATGCCGTGCCGGTCGGCGTCCGCGTCGTTGCCGGTGGCGATGCGGTACTCGTCCTTGCGGGCGATCAGCGACGCCATCGCGTACGGCGACGAGCAGTCCATCCGGATCTTGCCGTCCCAGTCGAGCGTCATGAAGCGCCAGGTGGGGTCGGCGACCGGGTTCACCACGGTCAGGTCGAGGCCGTGCCATTCGGCGATCCGGCCCCAGTACTGGACCGACGCGCCGCCCAGCGGGTCCGCGCCGATCGTGACGCCCTCGCGCCGTACGGTCTCCAGGTCGAGCACCGACGGCAGGTCGTCCACGTAGCGGCCGAGGAAGTCGTAGCGCCCGGTGGTGTCGGCGGCGAGCGCCCGGGTGTACGGGACGCGGCGCACGCCCTTGAGGCCGTCGGCGATCAGCTCGTTGGCCCGGTCCTGGATCCAGCCGGTGGCGTCGGAGGCGGCGGGGCCGCCGCTCGGCGGGTTGTACTTGAAGCCGCCGTCCGCGGGCGGGTTGTGCGAGGGGGTGACGACCACACCGTCGGCGAGGTGGGTGGTACGGCCCCTGTTGTACGACAGGATCGCGTGCGAGACGGCCGGGGTGGGCGTCCAGCCGTCGCTCTCGTCGATCAGCACCGAGACCTCGTTGGCGGCGAAGACCTCGAGCGCGGTGACCCGCGCGGGCTCGGACAGCGCGTGCGTGTCGGCGCCGAGGAAGAGCGGTCCCGTGGTGCCCTGCGCGGTGCGGTAGTCGCAGATCGCCTGGCTGGTGGCGGCGATGTGGTCCTCGTTGAACGCGGTGTTCAGCGACGAGCCGCGGTGCCCCGAGGTGCCGAACGCCACCCGCTGGCCGGTCTCGCCGGGGTCCGGGTGCAGCGCGTAGTAGGCCGTGATCAGGCGGGGTACGTCCACCAGGTCGTCCGGCCGTGCCGGTGTTCCGGCGCGCTCGTGCGGCATCCGCGTCTCCTTCGCTGCGTCATCGGTCGGGCCTGCCCTGACCATTCTTACCCCCGATGCGCGCCGGTGATCAGCGGGCGCGGTCGCGGTCGCGTGGCGGGCACGGTCGGGAATGCGCGGCGGGCGTGGTCGGGGTCGCTTGGCGGGCACGGTCGGGAATGCGCGGCGGGCGTGGTCGCGGGTGCGTGGCGGGCGTGGTTTTCACGGTTGCCGCGGCGCGGGGCCGCGACACTCACGCCTCGGCTCCCGGCGCTCTATGGTGACGGTCATGAGTAATCCGGAGCCGCCCGCCGAGGGTGTGCGGCTCTCCTCGGCGACCGGGCGCTGGGTGCTGGCCTGCTCGGTGCTCGGCTCGGGCATGGCGATGCTGGACGGCACCATCGTCAACATCGCGCTCCCCCGGATCGGGGAGGGCCTCGGCGCGACCCTGGCGGCGCTCCAGTGGACCGTCAACGGCTATCTGCTGACGCTCGCCGGGCTGATCCTGCTCGGCGGCGGCCTCGGTGACCGGTACGGGCGCAGGAAGGTCTTCGTCATCGGCGTCGTCTGGTTCGCGCTGGCGTCCGCGCTGTGCGGCGCGGCGCCCGACAGCGGCGTGCTGATCGCGGCGCGGGCGCTCCAGGGCGTGGGCGGGGCGCTGCTGACGCCCGGTTCGCTCGCCCTGGTGCAGTCCACGTACCGCCCGCAGGACCGCGCGAAGGCGGTCGGCGCCTGGTCGGGCCTCGGCGGCGTGGCGGGCGCGATCGGCCCGTTCCTCGGCGGCTATCTGGTGGACGGTCCCGGCTGGCGGTGGATCTTCCTGATCAATCTGCCGCTGGCGGCGGTCGTGGTGGCCATCGCCGTCCGGCACGTGCCGGAGAGCCGCGACCGTACGGCGAGCGGGAGCTTCGACATCCTGGGCGCGGTACTGGCCGCGCTCTGCCTCGCGGGCGTCACCTACGCGCTGATCAGCGCGTCCGGTCACCCCTCCCCCGTCGCGGTCGCCGTGCCCGCGGCGGCGGGTCTGGCGTGCGGCTTGGCCTTCCTGCGCACCGAGCGGCGCCGCCCGTCCCCGATGCTGCCGCTGTCGGTCTTCTCCTCGAAGCTGTTCACCTCGATGAATCTGGTGACTCTCTGTCTGTACGCGGCCATCGGCGGGGTGTTCTTCGTGCTGCCGGTGCAGCTCCAGATCGCCGCCGGGTACAGCGCGCTGCGCGCCGGTCTCGCGACGCTGCCGGTGACCGTCCTGATGCTGCTGCTGTCCGCGCCCGCGGGCGCGCTCGCCCAGCGGATCGGGCCGCGCTGGCCGCTGACGGTCGGTCCGCTGGTCACCGCGTGCGGCCTGCTGCTGCTCACGCGCGTGTCGCCGGACACCTCCTCGTACGTCGTCGACGTGCTGCCCGCCGTCGTCGTCCAGGGGCTCGGCATGTGCCTGTTCGTGGCGCCGCTCACCGCGACCGTGCTGGCCTCGGTGGAGGTCGACCACGCGGGGGTGGCCAGCGGGGTGAACAACGCGGCGGCCCGCGTGGCGCAACTGCTGATCGTCGCGGCCCTCCCCCTGGCCGTCGGCCTGTCCGACCACGCCTACCGGTCGCCGCACGCGGTGAACTCGGCGTTCGGGAAGGCGATGCTGATCTGTGCTGGCCTGTGCGCCGTCGCCGCGGTGCTGGCCGCGGTGCTGGTGCCGTCGGGTGCGCTGCGCGAGGACGGGGCGAAGGGGCCGCTCGCGCAGCCGGAGTGCGCGCCGCACTGCGGTGTGCTGGCGCCCCCGGTCGAGCCGGGCCGGCCCGAGCGGCCCGGACAGCCGGAACAGCCCGCCTGAGAGGCGGGGGCAGCCGCGGGGGCAGACGGTGAGGGCCGGAGGCCAGTCCGCCGGGGTCAGTCCGGCGGGGTCCGTTCGGTGAGGAGCAGTTCCAGGACGGGGAGCGCCGCGTCCAGCGTCGCGCGCTGCTCGTCGGTGAGCCACGCCATCCTCCGGGCGAGCAGTGCCGCCCGCTCGCGGCGGATGCGCTCCAGCAGGGCGCGCCCTTCCGGGGTGATGCTGACGAGCCAGGAGCGGCCGTCGGAGGGGTCGGCCTCCTTGCCGATCAGCCCGGCCTCCGACAGCGGCCTGACCGTACGGGTCAGGGAGGGGGCGGCGACCT
Organism: Streptomyces sp. NPDC025721; assembly: GCF_055558595.1. Classification (NCBI taxonomy): domain Bacteria; kingdom Bacillati; phylum Actinomycetota; class Actinomycetes; order Kitasatosporales; family Streptomycetaceae; genus Streptomyces; species Streptomyces sp. NPDC025721. Next base: position 9,020 of record NZ_JBVHMF010000049.1, read on the forward strand.
GTTCGCGGGCGGCGAGTTCACCGAGCCGGATGGGGCCGAACTGCCCGATCCTGGCGAGCGCGGAGAGCTGCGCGTACGTCAGGTTGAGGTCGTCGGCGGACGCCTGGGCGAGCTGGCGGTAGAGCCGGGCCACGATCAGCGCGACCGCGGCCGGAGTGGCGCCCCCGCGCCCGTCGGTGTGGTCCATGGCGGGGGGCGCCTCCTCGGTCGGTTCGGTTACTCCTGCGGGGCGTGGGCCGCGCGGACGGCGCGGCTGCGGATCAGTGACGCGCCCGCCGCGACCAAGGACATCACGATGGCCAGGGCGAACACCACCACGAGGCCGTCGTGGAACGGCCCGGAAATCAGGTGCGGGAAGAATTCACGGCCGGTGAGCGTGTGCTGGTTGGCCGCCGGGAGCGTGCCGAGCAGGTCGGGGCCGAGCAGGTGCTGGATCGGGTTGTAGCCGAGGAAGGCCGCGAAGAGCGTGCCGACCGGCGGCAGATTGGCGATCTCGTGCGCGTTCGCCCCCGGCACGCCCTGGGCGACCAGGCCGCTGCTGAGAGTGCCGGGCAGCGAGCGGGCGAGTCCGGCGACCATGAGCGAGAAGAACACGCCGATGGAGAGCACCATGCCCGCGTTCTGGAAGGTGGCGCGCATGCCGGAGGCGGCGCCGCGGGCCTCGGCGGGCACGCTCGCCATGATGATCGAGGTGTTCGGCGCCGCGAACAGACCGCCGCCGACCCCGTTGAGGAAGATCAGGAACGCGAAGGCCAGATAGTTGAAGTCGGTGGGGAGCAGTAGCAGTCCCGCGAAGGACGCGGCCATCACGACGAATCCGGCGGCGGCGAAGAGCCTGGCGCCGTACCGGTCGGAGAAGTAGCCCGCGATGGGCCCGGAGACCAGGAAGCCGACGGTGAGCGGCAGCAGGAAGATACCGGCCCACAGCGGGGTGTCGACGTAGTCGTAGCCGTGCAGGGGCAGCCAGATGCCCTGGAGCCAGATGATCAGCATGAACTGGAGGCCGCCGCGGGCGATGGAGCCGAGCAGGGTGGCCGCGTTGCCGCCCGCGAAGGCCACGTTGCGGAACAGGCCGAGCGGGAACATCGGCTCGCGCACCTTGGCCTCGACGAGGCAGAAGACGGCGAGCATCGCGACGCCGCCGATCAGGCCCGCGAGCACCCAGGGGTTGGTCCAGCCCATGGTGTGGCCGCCGTAGGGCTGGATGCCGTAGGTGATGCCCGCGAGCAGCGCGGTCAAGCCGACGGCGAAGGTGACGTTGCCCCACCAGTCGACTCTGGCCTTGCGGCGGATGCCGGTCTCGTGGAGCGAGCGGTAGGCCCAGACGGTGCCGATCAGGCCGATCGGGACGTTGACCCAGAAGATCGAGCGCCAGTCCCACTCGGAGAGCAGGCCGCCGAGGACCAGGCCGATGAAGGATCCGGCGATTCCCGCGACCATGTTCACGCCGAGCGCCATGCCGCGCTGGCGGGCCGGGAAGGCGTCGGTGATGATCGCGGCCGAGTTGGCCATCAGCATCGAGCCGCCGACGGCCTGGGCGACGCGCCAGCCGATCAGCCAGAGCGCGCCGCCGCCGCCCTGCATCGGGTCCAGGGAGAGGATCACCGAGGTGACGGTGAAGATCAGGAAGCCGGAGTTGTAGATCTTGACCCGGCCGAGGATGTCCCCCAGCCGGCCGAGGGTGACCACGAGGACCGCCGTGACCAGCATGTATCCCATCAGCATCCAGAGCAGATAGCTGACGTTGCCGGGCTGGAGGGGGTCGAGGTGGATACCGGTGAAGATCGCGGGGAGCGAGATCAGCACGATCGAGGAGTTGATCGTGGCGATCAGCATGCCGAGCGTGGTGTTCGACAGTGCCACCCATTTGTAGCGCGGATGGTCGGCCGCTATGCGCGGTGGCCTCCGTTGTATTCGTGCCGCTGGCTCTTCGGCCGTCTTCTCGCTCGCCAACCCTCACACCCCACAGGTCGCGCAGGTACTTAACTTAGGTTAAGTAACTCTAACACCGAAGGGTGAACGGCCGACGCCGACGCCGTCACCGCCTGCGCATCAGCAGCCCCCGCAGATACGCCGCCTGCCCGGCGTGCTGGAGGTCGTCGGAGACGACGCTGATCAGGCGTACGCCCAGGGTCACCGGCGGATTCCAGCGCTTGTCCACGACCCGGTCGAGGTCGTCGTCGGTCAGCTCCCGCACATGGCGGACGGTGTTCTCGTATACGGCGTCGTGGTAGCCGGTGAGCAGGTCGGCGGAGCTCACCCGGACGGCGGCGACGTCGTCCGGCCCGTCGCCGTAGCCGATCGCCCCGGCGGGGAAGGGCAGGTCGAAGCGGGCGTCCCAGCCCTGCGCGGTCCACGCCTGCTCGGTGCCCGCGACCTCGGCGACATGGTCGTCCTGGACGCGGGTCAGGTGCCAGATCAGCCAGCCGACGCTGTTGGCGCCCTCGTCCACGCGGAAGGCCAGCTCTTCGGGGGTGAGGCCGTCCACGGCGTCGTGGACCACTTCCTGGATCCGGCCGAAGGCGTCGGCCAGCAGTTCCGTGCTGTTCATCGGGGCTCCTCGTTAAGGATCGACAGCGGGCCACCGATGACAAGCGGCGGCGCCCCCTACTCCTTCCCGCCCCGCGCACATACTCCGCAATATCTCCGTACCGCAGATTTTTTACGTATCCACGTCGATTGTTTGCGAGGAGCCCGTAAGATCACTGCCGTACAGCGCACCGGTCCCGGGCGGGTGACATCGTCCCCGCCCGGGACCGGTCGATTCGCCTGTCCGCTCAGCTAGCGCTCAGCGGACGCGCGGGTCACGAAGGCAGCGTCCACTGCTGGTTCGCGCCGCCCGCGCAGGTCCAGATCTGGAGCCGGGTGCCGTTGGCGGAGCTGGGCCCGGTCGCGTCCAGGCACTTGCCCGAGCCGGTGTTGACCAGGGTGCTGCCGCTGCGGGTCCACTTCTGGGCGGCCGTGCCGTTGCAGTCGTAGAGCTGCACCTGGCTGCCGTTGGCGGTGCCCGCCGCGGCCACGTCCATGCACTTGCCGAGCGCCTGGAGCGAGTTGTCGCTGCCGACCGTCCAGTTCTGCGCGGTGGTGCCGTTGCAGTCGTAGAGCTGGACCGCCGCGCCGTTGGCGCTGCTCGCGGAGGCCACGTCCACGCACTTGTTGGCGTAACCGGACCGGATCGGCCCGGTGGCGCCGCCGGTGGGCGGCGGAGTGGTGCCGCCGCCGGTGATGGCGTTGAAGATGCTGGAGAACTGGTACTGCGACTGGGGTGTGCCGCTGCACGAGTCCGACAACTGGCCGTTGGTGGCACATGCCTTGTCACGGCCGAGCGACCAGAAGGACAGCTCCTGGATGCCGTTGTTCTTCGCGAAGGTCTCCAGCGACTGCGCGTTGGCGGTCGAGAAGACCTCGTTGGTCGAGTCGTTCACCCCGATCATGGGGGTGTTGCCCTCCATCGCCCAGAGCTGCGCGGAGGTCTTGGTGTTCCAGATGGCGCCGAGCTGGCTGTGCAGCGCGGTGGCCGCGCTGATGGCCGCCTGGCCCATGTCCATCGACGGCCCGTAGTCCATCGTCATGATGTTGACGAGGTTGACGTTGAGGCCGTTGCTCTTGGCGTTGTTCAGCAGGCTGAGCGAGTTGGACTCCAGGCCCGTGGGGTTGACCGGGAGCGTGTAGTCGATGTCGAGCTTCTTGCCGGCCGCCGCGTACTCCTGCTGGAGCTGCGCGAGGGCCTGGTTGCGCCGGTCGTTGGCGGTGGTGTTGTTGAGCGCGCCGCCCTCGATGTCGAAGTCGAGGCGGGTCAGGTTGAGTCCGTCGATCACGCGCTTGTACTGGGTCTTGAGCGCGGCGACCGACGTACAGGAGATGCCGATCTCGGTGCCGCCCGCGCCGCCGAAGGAGGCGATGACATCGCCGCCGCCGGACCGCAGGGTGTTGATGGCCGACGTCCAGCTCGCGTCGGTGACCGAGGTACTGCCGTTGAAGGTGGCGTTGCAGCCGCCGCCGTCGATGACGAACGCGAGGGTGAAGTACTTCAGCCCGGTGGCGTTCTTCACCGCCGCCAGCGCCGACGGGGAGTTCCAGACCTCGGCGTAGGGCGCCGCGTACTGCGCGGGGAAGCCGGGGCCCGGATTGGCCGCGGCCTGCGCCGGAGCGCCCGCGGCCAGCAGCAGTCCCGCCGCGAGTGCGGGGACGGCGGCGAGTGCGGTCAGCGCCTTGAGCCGAATGCGCGGTCTGTTCATGGGGGGAGACCTTCCGGTAGCGGACAGCCGGACCCGCGCACCCGGATCGGTTCTGATCCGTGAACGGCGGACTCCGACATGACTGAGGGCGCATCGGCGAAGGTAGGACTAGACCAATGCCACGTCAAGCCCTCACGTTCACCAACTGAAGACAACCGCACGCCTTTTGCTCTCCAACCCCGCCCGTGAACGCATGCGGGAGGTGCCCGCGTTCGAGAGCCGAACGCGGACACCTCCCAGCTGACGGCCGCTCCTCAGCGGCTGCCCTTAGTTGTTGACCTTGATGGTGAAGGTCGAGGTGGTGTTCTTGATGTCCTGGAAGTTGTCGCTCAGGTGCAGACCGTTGAAGGTGACGGAACCAACGGCCGGTCCCTGACCGGCCTCCGGCAGCTCATTGGCCCACAGACCGAATCCCGACTTCGCGTCGTACGCGTCACCGCTCTTGTGGGCACCGGTGATCGAGATGTTGGTCAAGATGGTGTCCGTGATCGGGAACTGCGGCTGACCGCCCACGTAGTTGGTCTGGAACATGATGCCGCTGTACGTCGGATCGGTGATGTCCACATCGCTGATGCGGATTCCCTGGAACACCTTCGAGGCCGAGAACAGCCAGATGGCGGGGAAGGTCTGGCCGTTCCAGAAGTGACCGCCCGTTCTGGCGAGCGACACGTTCTGGATGTTGGTCGGCACGGTTCCGAAGCCGTTCATCGCGTAACCGAAGTCCAGCGAACTGACGGTGATTCCGGAGTAGACCAGGGTGTCCGCGATGTAGATGTTCCGGAAGGTGTTGTTGTACCCGCCGTACACCGCGACGCCCGCCGCGCGCCAGGTCAGCAGCGACGTCAGGTTCTCGAACACGTTGTTCTTCTCGTCCGCGCCGCCGGCGTCGATGGCGGAGAACAGCGCGAAGCTGTCGTCACCGGTCGCCCGCGACTCGTTGTTGAAGACGTGGTTGTCCGTGGAGCCGTTCGTCATGTTGACGCCGTCGGCGAACGTGTCACGGATACGGGAGTTGCTGATCACCATGTTGTCGGTGTTGGCACCCCAGTACATGCAGACCGTGTGCTCGACCCAGATGTTGTCGATGGTCATGTTGGCCACGTTGGAGAGGTCGAAGACCTTTCCGGGACCGTCGATGCGCGAGGTGTAGTTGCCGAAGAACGCGAATCCGGAGAACGTCGTCCCGTTGGCGGTGGCGTCCGCGCGGAATCCGGCGTCGGTGTTCGACTGGTCGGCCGGAGTGCGGAAGCGGGTGAACCACGGACCGGCGCCGATCACCTTGATCGACCGGCCGTAGACCTGGAACTTCTGGGCGGTCGAGTAGTCACCGGTCGGCAGGTAGACGCCGAGCTTGGTGGTGTCCTGTCGCGCCGCGTCCAGGGCGTTCTGCACGTCCTGCTGGGTGAAGCCGGCCGGCACGACGTACTTCGTCGGGTCCGGGTTCGGGATCACCGTGGCCTGCTCGGTGTTGATGAAGTCGATCGCGTACGTGCTGGTGTTCGCGGCGTCCTTCTGGAGCTTGATCGTGCTGCCCGCCGGGACGGTCGTCCCGAGCAGCAGGTTGGCCTCGTCGTAGATGTGACGGGGGCCGCCCGCACCCGGGCTGTTGCCGGGGCCGGTCTCGTTGCCGTACAGCCAGGCGTACTTGGACGTCAGGTCGATGGCCTTGAGGAACGTGCCGTTGACGTAGACGTTCAGGTTGGAGTTGATGCCGTCGCCGCCCGCGGCGTCCGGGATGGAGTAGCGGACCACCAGCGTGTTGGTGCTGGCGCGGGTGGTGAAGGACACCGACTGCCCGGTGGAGTTGAGCGTCACCGCCTTGCGGCCGGACGCCTCGCCCGCGATGTCGCCGACGGTCCGGTTGGGACCGACGACCTGGGCGCCGCCGCCGAGCACGCCGTCCTCGGCCTCGTACGAGTCGTACGGCATGTTGGCGCCGCGACCGACGAAGAAGGACAGGGTGCTGGTGTTGTTGGCCTGCTTGGTCGCCACCTCGTTGGCGTCGACGGCGATCACCGTCTTCACGGTGTACTTGCCGTTGACCGCGGTCCAGCTACCCAGGTTGATCGGGCTGGTGGTCGCTCCGGCCGCGATGGCGCCGCTGTAGGAGCCGGTCAGCGTCTTGATGACACTGCCGGTGGTGGCGTCGGCCAGGGTGAGCGTGACGTTGTGCGCGCCGCTCGCCGAGGCCACGGTGCCCTGGTTCTTGATGGCCACCGAGAAGTTGACGTTGTTGCCCGCCGACGGGTTGCCCGGCGACCAGGCGACCGGCGAGGCCACCAGGTCGGAGGTGTCGACCGGCTTGACCACCAGGGCGGTGGGGTTGGTGTAGCTGTTGTTGGTCTCGTTCTGCTCGACGACCTTGTTGGACTCGTCGACCTTGGCGGTGAGCTGGTAGCTGCCCGCGTCCTTCGCGCCGATGTTGGCGGTCACGACGCTGCTCGCGCCCGCGGCCAGCGCGCCGACGGTGCCGGTGCCGACCTTGGTGGTGCCGAGGTAGAAGTTGACGTCGGTGGAGGCCGCCGCGTCGGTGCCGATGTTCTTCACCGTCGCGCTGAGCGTGATCGGGTCGGTCTCGATCGGCGAGGCGGGCGAGGCCGTCAGGGAGCTGACGGTCAGATCGGGGTTGGGCCCCGGTACGCCGATGACCTGGAACTCGGCCGCCTGGCCGCCGCCCGCACCGGTGTTGGAGCTGAAGGTGAGGCGCACGTCAGCGACCCGGCCGGAGACCGGGATCGTCACCGAGTTGCCGGTGGACGGGCTGAAGTTGTACGCGGTCGCGGGCGAGAGCTGGGTGAACGTGCTCGCGCTCTGCTCCCGGCCGGAGACCGCGATGGTCTGGGTCCGGTTGCCCCACGAGGCGTCGGGGTTGAGCTTGACCACCACGGAGCTGGTGTCCACGTTGGAGCCCAACGAGACGGTCAGGGTGCTGGTGCCGCTGCCTTCCCAGTACGTCGACAGGCTGTCGTCGTTGGCGTTGGCGGCGACGAAGTTCTGCACGGTGGCGGACGCGACGATCGGCTTGCCGACCGCCAGGTTCGTACCGCCGACACTGGTGCCGTTGCGGGTCACCGTGTTGCTGTTCGCCGACTCGTTCCCGGCCGCGTCCTTGGCCCGTACGAAGTACGAGACGGTCGCGGTGTCGGGCTGGCTGTCGGTGTAGGTCAGCACGTTGGCCGCGGTGGTGGCGATCTGGCTGCCGTTGCGGAAGACCTCGTAGCCGGTGACACCGACGTTGTCGCTCGACGCCGTCCAGGTCAGCTTGATCTGGCCGGAGGCGGGCTGGGTGTACGCCAGGCTGCCCGGTGCGGTCGGCGCCTGCGTGTCACCCGAGGTGCCGGTGCGCGTCACGGTGTTGCTGTGCGCCGACTGGTTGCCCGCCGCGTCCTTGGCGACCACGTAGTACGCCACGGTCGCGGTGTCGGGCTGGCTGTCGGTGTACGTCAGCACGTTCCCGGCCACCGAAGTACGCAGCGCGCCGTTGGCGTACACGTCGTAGCCGGTGACGCCCGTGTCGTCGGTGGAGGCGCTCCAGGTCAGCTTGACCTGGCCGGACGCGGGCTGGGTGTACGCCAGGTTGGCGGGCGCGGTCGGCGCGGTGGTGTCACCGGTCGTCGGCCCGTACACCTCGAACTCGGATATCTGGCCCGCGGGCCAGCCGGTGTTGCCGGTGATGTTCAGCCGGACGTACCGGGTCGTCGTCGAGTTGAAGTTGATGGTCACCGTGTTGGCCGACGACGGGTTGAAGGAGTAACCCGCCGAGGCGACGATGTCGGTGAACGTGGTGCCGTTGGTGCTGCCCTGGACGGCCAGGGTCTGCGTGCGCGTCGACCAGCTCGTGGCCGGCGGCAGCTTCAGCACGACCTGGTTGACCGCCACCGCGGAGCCGAGGTCGACCCGGAGCCACTGCGGGAAGGCGTTGTTGGAGCTCTCCCAGTACGAATTCGCGTCACCGTCAACGGCGTTGCCCGAGCCGTAGACGTCCGCGTGGCTGGACTCCGCGGTCGGCTTGCCCTTGGCGAGGTTGACCGTCGAGGCCGCGGCGGCCTGCGCGGTGATCTCGGAGAGCTGGGCGGAGGACCCGGCGGAGTTCCCGGTCACCTCGGCGCGCACGTAGTGCGCCATGGAGGCCGGGAAGGAGATCTTGACGGTGTTGCCGGTCGACGGGCTGAAGGTGTACTTCGCCGAGCCGACCAGGGTGTTGAAGGTCTCGCCGTCCTCGCTCGCCTGGATCGAGAGCGTCTCCGACCTGGACTTCCACCCCGAGGGGACCTTCAGCCGCACCTGGTCGATGCGGGTGGTGCGGCCCAGGTCGATCTGCGCCCACTGCGGCAGGGACTTGCCCGAACTCTGCCAATAGGTGTTCTGGTCGCCGTCGTTGAGGTGGGCGGCGCTGTTCTTGCCGCTGGTGCTACTGACCGAGACCGCGCTGTCGGTCGCCGGACTTGGCTCTCCCGATGCCATGGCGGGAAGAGCGGACCCGCCCAGGAGCAGCAGGCTCGTCGCGGTCACCCCCGCCATCAGCCGTGGGATGGAGCGCTTCGTTCTCATAGCGTCCCTCTATGTCGTGTCCGGCGCTTCGTCGCGACCGGAGCGGTGGGAGGTTCAGGAGACGGACTATCCGAAACGTGCGGGTTGAGCATATGAAGTTGCGCTCTTCCCATGCAGATCCATCGTTGTTCTGCGAAAAATTTGCGTTTGTGTTGGCAGAGTGTTACAGACGCGCTACGGCGGCGTCTACGCCTCGGAAGGCAACGATTCATGCCATGGCAAAGCCAGTTGGCGGACCTGCCGGTTTCCGGACATGCCTGAGCGCCCGCGCGTGGGCGGGTCGGGTGACAGTGGGTACGCGTGAGAGCGGTCTCACGTCACAGCGGGTTCGCCCCCGTGCTTCAGGGGAAGGCGCGCAGTGCGGCGCCGAGCGTTACGCGCGGTCGTCGGAGCCGGCCAACGCCTCTTCGACGGAGTCACGGACGGCCAGCACCATCGGCAGTCCGACCAGGCCGAAGAGCCGGGCGACGAAGGGAGAGGGAGCGGCGAGCCACAGGCGACCGGGGCCAAGATCGACATCGGCCCGCAGCAACTCGTTCACCGTGGAGGAGTCACAGAAAGTGACCTGCGACAGATCGAGCACCACGCGGGGCGCGTCGTCGCGCCTGGCCGCGGCCAGCGCAGCCCGCAGCGGCTCCAGGGTTTCCAGGTCGAGCTCGCCGCGCAAGGCGAGGACCAGCGCGGTCCCGGCCCGGCGGACGGCCACCTCGACCGGTCTCCCGGCACCCTCTCCGCCACCGCTCACAGCGCTTCCTTCACTCTCTGCCGCACCGGCGGCCGTACGAGGCGTTCCGTCGCCCCCGTGCTGCCCGACATGCGCAGTCACGCGAGCCACCCTAGTAAGATCGTTGCCACTTGACAACAATATCCATCGGACAAGAGTCTGTGCCGACGCACACGTGTTCGTGTCACGGCATGGGTGCGGGTCGGGATGCGAGTGCGCGGGCGACAGCGCCCGGGGCGGGGAGCGGTGCGTGATGCTAGGCGGAGTCCGCCGCACGGCGTGCGGGGTCGGCGGTGGTCGCACCGGGTACGGCCGCACCGGCGGCGGCACGGCGGAAGGCCGTCAGTCCCTCGGCGAGCGCCGCCAGCTCGTCCGGCGCCATCCGGCCCAGCACGGCCTTCACCTCGCGGGCCCTGAAGTCGCGGAATTCGGCGAGTGCCGCGTGCCCGCGCCGGGTCAGCCGCAGTTCCACCTCGCGGCGGCTGGTCGGGCTCGTCTGCCGGTCCACCAGACCGACCGCCTCCAGCCGGTCGCAGAGCCTGCTCACCGAGGACGGCCGCGATCCCAGCGCGTCGCCCAGTGTCCGCAGATTGGCGCCCTCGTACTGTTCGATCGCGAACAGCGCCCGCACCTGCGACGGTGACAGGGGGCCGGACGGTGCGGCCTCCTGGCCTCTCCCCCACAGGACCTCCAGCAGTTCCGACACAGCACTGGCTTCATGAGCGACCTGCTCATGGCGGTGAGGCGGAACGATGTGGGGCACCTGGCCACTGTGCCACTGACGACGGCGGTTTGTCAGCCCGCGCCTCCCCGCACGGGCCCGCTGCCACCCGCCGCGCCCACCTCGTCACCCCGCCCTCACCTCGGCCGCCGTCCCCGACCCCCCTTCACCGCCACCGTCCGTCAGCACCGCTTCAGCCCCCCACACGCCGTCTCTCCCACCGATCGCAAAGGCTGTCCCGCCCGTGACGAACTTCCTGGCCGTAGAACGCGCTCTGCGCTCCGCGGCTCCCTACGCTCTGCTGGACACCGCGCGCACCGCGCTGGCCGAGCACTACGGCACGGTCTCGGCCGACCTGCTGCTGGCCGACTACAGCACCACGGTGCTCCAGTCGGTCGACGTCTCGGCGCCCGCCAGGCTCTCGCTGCCGGTGCACAACACCCCGCAGGGCAGGGCGTTCGGCAGCCAGCAGCCGGTTGAGCAGCGCGCGGGGCGGGACGGCGAGGTCACCGTGCATCTGCCGGTCACCGTGCGCGGCGACCGGCTGGGCATCCTCACGGTCGTGCTGCCCGCCGACCGGCACGCCGTGCAGGGCGTCGGCGAGCTGGCCGAGGTGGCGGAGCTGCTCGGACGCGAACTGGTGGTCGCCGAGCGGGACACCGACCACTATCTGATCGCGCGCAGGGCCACGCGGCTCACCCTGGCGGCCGAGATGCAGTGGGAGCTGCTGCCGGGCCGCGCCTTCGCCCGGCCCGAGTACGCGCTCGGCGCCCAGCTGGAGCCCGCCTACGCCATCCACGGCGACAACTTCGACTGGTCGGCCAGCCCGGACACCCTGACCCTGGCCATCACCAACGGCATGGGCGCGGGCATCGACGCGTCCCTGCTGACCAGCCTGGCCGTCAACGCGCTGCGCAACGCGCGCCGGGCGGGCATCGGCATCGCCGACCAGGCCGCGCTCGCCGACCAGGCGCTGTGGTCGCGCTACCGCGGCGCCGCCCACGTCGCCACGCTGCTGCTCTCCTTCGACGTGCCCAGCGGTGTGGTGCAGGTGGTGGACGCCGGGTCGCCCCGGCTGTGGCGGCAGCGCGGCAAGACCGTCGAGCGGGTGGCATTCGACGAGCAGCTGCCGCTCGGGATGTTCGAGGAGACCCTGTACGTGGCCGAGGAGTTCCAGGTGCTGCCCGGCGACCGGCTGCTGTTCGCCAGCGACGGCGTCTACGCCACGTACTCCCCCGAAGGCGACGCGTACGGCGACCGGGCACTGATCCGCGGCTTGTCGGCGACCAGTCTGCTGCCCGCCGCCGACGTGCCGGGCGCGGTGCTGCGCGAGCTGCCCGACTACCGGGGGCACGAAGCGGACGACGACGCGCTGGTGGTCTGCCTCGACTGGTTCGGCCCGCAGGAGGAGACCGGGGCCTGAGCCGTACGGTCGTATACGGTCGCCGCGCACGTCAGCCGTACGTTGACGCGAGCTCGCGCGCCGGCCGTCAGCGCAGGACCGCACGGGCGGCGCCCAGCCGCTTCTTGATCATGTGCAGCCAGGGGTGCCGGTCGCTCTGCTCGCGCGAGTAGCGGTCCAGCTCCTCCACCAAACGCTCCGACCGCTTCTCGACGGCCAGCTCGTCCAGGATGCGGTCGACCTCGGCCAGCAGCGCGCCGTGCAGCTGCCACTGCCGGGGGTGCTCGCGCACCTTGGCGAGCAGCAGCTGGGCGGTCCTGTCACGGCTGGCCGTGCTGTCGGTGAGGGCCTGCGCCAGCTGCTCCTCCGCCGACTGCGCGTTGGCCGCGACCTGGGTGGTGATCAGTACGGCGAAGCTCTCGATCGCGTGCGCCACGTGGTCGAACAGCTCCTCAAGTTCGACGGCGACGTCGTCGGGGAACAGCGACTCCTCGGTGCGGTGCTTGGCGAGGTCGGTGAGCGTCCTGGACAGCACGCGCAGCACCACCGCGCAGATCTCCAGGGTGTCGAGCCCCGTCCGCAGCACGATCCGGGAGAGCACGCCCTCGCGGACCCGCGGATTCCACCGCAGGCTGTCCTCCGCCTGCCGCAGCGAGGCGTCGACCTCGACGATGTCGTGGTCGACGCGGCGCGCCTCGTGCAGCCGGGCGGCGGCGCGCTCGACGGGGAGGTGTCCGGCCAGCTCGCCGCCCATGTCGCGGAAGAGGGCGCCCATCCGGCGGGACAGCGACTCGATGGAGCCGCCCGCGGACTGCACCCAGACCGGCGGCGCGAACAGCAGGTTGAACAGCAGGCCGACGCCCGCGCCGATCAGCGTCTCCAGCACCCGGTCCCACGCGGTGTCCGCGACCCGGGTCACGCCGAGGACGAGCATCGCGCTGATCGCGACCTCGGGCACGAACTCGCCGACCCGTACGACGCGGCCGATCAGCAGCGCGCTGAAGATCGTCAGACCCAGGCTCCACCAGCTCAGCCCGACCAGCGCGCTGAAGCCGATGGCGATCAGGACGCCGACCACCACCGAGTTCACCCGCCGGATGCCGGTGGTCAGCGTGGAGTAGAGGGTGACCTGGACGACCAGCAGAGCCGTCAGGGGCGCGGTCAGCGGGGCGGGCTGCGGGGTGAGCTGGACGGCGGCGACATAGGCGATGACGGCCGCGGCGGTGGACCTGAGGGTCTGGGCCGCGGCCGGCTCCGTGGTCCACCGGACCAGCTTGACCATGGGTTCTGGTACGTCGGGCATCCCGTGCACGTTCCCGCTCTCGGCGATCTCAGTGGTCCGGGCCCACCCTAAAGTCGATCTCCTCCGGAACGGCCGGTGGCGCGCCTCGTACGGTCATTCGGGATTGGCGCACGGCACTTCGGGGTTCACCGCACCGCGCTTATTGACATGCTCACGCTGCACCGCTGAAATGTGGTTGCTTTCGTTCGACCCCGTTGGATTGTGCGCCATTGAAATGACTCGGAGCCGCACATGCCGCACGAACGACACACCAAAACACACCACCTCCGGCAGCGCCTCGCGGCCTCGGCCGCGTCGCTCACCCTCGTCGCCGGGGCTGGAGCCGGACTCACCGCACTGGCCGCGACCGCCGCCGTGACCGCTCAGATCGCCGCCGCGCCACCGGCCGCGGCCCTCGACAACGGCCTGGCCCTGACCCCGCAGATGGGTTTCAACAACTGGAACTCCACCGGCTGCGGGTCCCAGTTCAACGAGGCGATGGTCAAGGGCATCGCCGACCTCTTCGTCTCCCAGGGCCTCAAGGCCGCCGGATACACCTACGTCAACCTGGACGACTGCTGGGCGCTGCCCAGCCGCGACGCCTCGGGCAACCTCGTCGCCGACCCCGTGCGCTTCCCCGACGGCATCAAGAACGTCGCCGACTACGTCCACTCCAAGGGGCTGAAATTCGGCCTCTACTCCTCCGCGGGCACCAAGACCTGCAACAGCGCGGGCTTCCCCGGCGGCCTCGGCCACGAGCAGCAGGACGCCAACCTGTGGGCGTCCTGGGGCGTGGACTACCTCAAGTACGACAACTGCAACAACAACAACGTCGACGCGCAGCAGCGCTACAAGGCGATGGGCGACGCGCTGAAGGCCACCGGCCGGCCGATCCTCTACAGCATCTGCGAATGGGGCTCCAACCAGCCGTGGAACTGGGCGCCCGCGGTCGGCAACTCCTGGCGTACGACCGGGGACATCAGCGACTCGTGGTCCAGCATGATCAACATCGCGCACCAGAACCAGCAGCTCGCGCCGTACGCCAAGCCCGGCGCGTGGAACGACCCGGACATGCTGGAGGTCGGCAACGGCGGCATGACCGACACCGAGTACCGCACCCACTTCAGCCTCTGGTCGGAGATGGCCTCGCCGCTGCTGATCGGCAGCGACATCAGGACCGCGTCAGCCGCCACGCTGACGATCCTGAAGAACGCCGACGTGATCGCGGTGGACCAGGACCCGTTGGGCAAGCAGGGCTCGGTGGTCTCCTCCTCCGGCGGGCTCGTGGTGATGTCGAAGCCGCTGGCCAACGGCGACCGCGCGGTGACGCTCACCAATGAGAACGCCTCCGCCCAGACCGTCAGCACCACCGCGCAGGCCGTCGGCGTCGGCGGCGCGTCCTCGTATGCGCTCAAGGACCTGTGGTCCAAGGCGACATCGAGCACCGGCGGCACGATCAGCGCGTCGGTGCCCGCGCACGGCACGGTGATGTTCCGGGTCACCCCGGGCAGCCCGGTGCCGCCGCCGACCGGGCTCAACGAGCTGAGCGACCTGTCGTGGACCTCGGCGGTGAACGCCTGGGGCCCGGTCGAGCGCGACCACAGCAACGGCGAACAGGCCGCGGGCGACGGCAGGACGCTCACCATCGGCGGCACCACGTACGCGAAGGGGCTCGGGGTGCACGCGCCCAGTGACCTCTCCTACTACGTCGGCGGTCTGTGCGGAAAGCTGACCGTGGACGTCGGGGTGGACGACGAGGTGGGGAGCAACGGCTCGGTGGACTTCCAGATCTACCGCGACTCCACCCTGGTCGCCGACAGCGGGACCCGTACGGGCAACGACGCGGCGGCGCACCTGACCGCCGACCTGACCGGAGGGACGACGCTGCGGCTGGTGGCCACCGACGCGGGCGACGGCATGAACTACGACCACGCCGACTGGGCCGACGCCAAGATGGCCTGCGGCAAAGGCCCTTCGGCCGGCACGCACGCCCTCAGCGACCTCAACTGGTCGTCGGCGGTGAGCGGTTGGGGCCCGGTCGAGCGCGACCGCAGCAACGGCGAACAGGCCGCTGGCGACGGCAGGACGCTCACCGTCGGCGGCACCACGTACAGCAAGGGGCTGGGCGTGCACGCGGCCAGCACGGTCGTCTACTACCTGGGCGGCGGGTGCTCCTCGGTCACCGCCGATGTGGGGGTGGACGACGAGGTCGGCAGCAAGGGCTCGGTGGACTTCCAGATCTACCGCGACTCGACGCTGGTCGCCGACAGCGGGGTGGTGACCGGCAGTGACACGGCCCGGCATCTGACGGCCGCTCTGGGCGGCGGTACGGAGCTGCGGTTGGTGGTCACCGACGGCGGCAACGGCAACGACTCCGACCACGCCGACTGGGCGGGGCCGGTACTGACCTGCGGCTGACGCGCAGGACTGGACCAATCATGGCGGCGGAGATTTTTCTCCGCCGCCATCGTCATGTTCACCGTCTCAAGCTCTTGCACACAGCGACAAGCCGCTTAACTCCCTTATCGGGACGAGTGGTTCGTTGACCCTTCGGGTGTCGACATCAAGGCGGACCCGAGTGAATTCGCGGGGCGAATCTCGTTCACTTTCTTGACGTGTCAGCAACAGCGCCGTAATCATCGCAGCATTCAGAGAGCGCTCTCTCGCTCGGCGACCAATCAGGAGACGCCGTGATCGGCAACCCCCCACAGACCCTTCCGTCCCCCACGACACGATTCCCCAGATCGCTGATCTTCGCCTTCGTCGCGGCCCTCGTCGCGACGCTCGCGCTGGCGGTCTCACAGACTCCGGCCAAGGCCGCGGGCACCCTGCTCTCGCAGGCGAAACCGGCCACCGCCTCCTCCACGGAGAACGCGGGCACGCCCGCGTCGGCCGCGGTCGACGGCGACCTCGGCACCCGCTGGTCCAGCGCGGCGGCCGACCCGCAGTGGCTCCAGGTCGACCTCGGCGCCACGTCCACCCTCTCCCAGGTGGTGCTCAACTGGGAGACGGCGTACGCGAAGGCGTACCAGATCCAGGTCTCGGCCAACGGCACGACCTGGACGAACGTCTACAGCACCACGACCGGCGCCGGTGGCACCGAAACCCTCGACGTCACCGGCTCCGGACGCTACGTCCGGATCAACACCACGGCGCGCGCCACCCAATACGGCGTCTCGCTCTGGGAGTTCAAGGTCTACGGCTCCACCGGCACGGGCAACGCGGCCTGCGGTACGGCCAACTCCGCGCTGAACAAGCCCGCGACGGCCTCGTCCACGGAGAACGCGGGCACTCCCGCCTCCGCCGCGGTCGACGGCAACATGGGCACCCGCTGGTCCAGCACGGCGGCCGACCCGCAGTGGCTCCAGGTCGACCTGGGCAGTTCGCAGAACGTCTGCGGTGTCCAGTTGAGCTGGGAGACGGCGTACGCGAAGGCGTACCAGATCCAGGTCTCGGCCAACGGCACGACCTGGACGAACGCCTACTCCACCACCACGAGCCCCGGCGCGACCGAGCTGATCACCCTGACCGGCACCGGCCGTTACGTCCGGGTCTACACCACCGCGCGCGCCACCCAATACGGCGTCTCGCTCTGGGAGTTCCAGATCTTCACCGGTGGCGGCGGCAGCACGACCCCGCCGACCACTCCGCCCACCACACCCCCGACCACCCCGCCCACCACGCCGCCGGGCGGCGCGGTCCTGCTGTCGTACAACAAGCCGGCCTCCGCCTCGACCTACCAGAACGCCAATAGCTGCGTCGGCTGCACGCCGGCCAAGGCGTTCGACGAGGACCCGGCCACCCGGTGGGCGACCAGCGACACCAACGGCTGGGTCGACCCCGGCTGGATCAGCGTCGACCTGGGCGCGACCGCGCACATCACGCAGGTCGTCCTCCAGTGGGACCCGGCCTACGCGACCGCGTACCAGATCCAGGTCTCGCCGGACAACACCAACTGGACGAGCATCTACTCCACCACCACCGGCAAGGGCTTCAAGGAGACCCTGAACGTGGACGGCACCGGCCGCTACGTGCGGATGTACGGCACCGCGCGCAGCAACGGCTACGGGTACTCGCTGTGGACCTTCGACGTCTACGGCACCGGCGGCAACCCCACCGCGCCGCCCGCCCTGCCGCCCGACCCGGGCAACCCCACGCACCTGGTGTGGAGCGACGAGTTCAACGGCGCCGCGGGCACCAAGCCGGACACCGGCAAGTGGACCCAGGACATCGGCGGCGGGCAGAACGGCGAGCTGGAGTACTACACCAACGGCGACAACACCTCGATGGACGGCAACGGCAACCTCGTCATCGAGGCCAGGAAGGAGAACGTCCAGGGCCACCAGTACACCTCGGGCCGGATCAACACCTCGGACCACTTCAACTTCACCTACGGCCACGTCGAGGCGCGGATCAAGGTGAGCGGCACGCAGGGTCTGTGGCCCGCGTTCTGGATGCTGGGGTCCAACTTCAAGACGGGCACGCCGTGGCCCAACTCCGGTGAGATCGACATCATGGAGCACGTCGGCAAGGTCGCCGACTCCGTCTACTCCACGCTGCACGCCCCCGCCTACAACGGCGGAAACGGTTACGGGTCCCCGTACACCCTCGCGGGCAGCGACTTCGCCTCGGACTTCCACACCTACGCCGTGGACTGGGACTCCCACCACATGACGTTCTCGGTGGACGGCCATGCCTTCTTCACCGCCGACAAGGCGACGGTGGAGGCGACCAGGGGTCCGTGGGTGTACGACCACCCGTTCTACATCATCCTCAACAACGCGGTGGGCGGTGACTGGCCCGGAGCTCCCGACGCCACCACGGTCTTCCCGCAGCGCATGCTGATCGACTACGTGCGCGTGTCGCAGTAACCGCGACGCCGCGCCTGCCGCGGTAGGCGCGTCCGCCTCCCCGTATGTGATGACGGTTCACACGGGGAGGCGGACGTATGTCCGGGGCAGGGGGTTGCCGGACCGGGGGTTCGGGGGTCAGGGGGTTCGGGGACCGGGGTCCGCGCTCCGGCGCACCGGCGCACCGGGCGGCAATGTTGTCAGGGTCGCGTCATGAGCCTAGAGTGACGCGCGGAGTTTCCGGCCCCCACCCACCGGACGCGCGCGGCGAGAGCCGACCGGCAGCATTCACCCGCTCGTAACGCACGGCACATCAGTCACAGGTTCTACGCGCGCAGAATCATCTCCCGCACCCCCACTGACCGCCCCCCACCTGGAGGTTGACGGATGCTTGGAACCCGTGTGCCCCGCAGCCGTGTGCTGATCGGCGCGGCAGCCGCACTGGGCGCGATCGCGCTCGGCGCGGCCGGTCTCAGCGGCGGCTCCGCTCAGGCCGCCCCCGGCGCCCCGGTCGCGCCGGCCGCGGCGACGACGCACCGCGTGCTCTTCGACAACACCAAGGCCGAGACGGCCGGGAACGCCGACTGGATCATCAGCACGAGCCAGCCCGACCCGCTCGGCCAGAACGCCAACCCCACCAAGGAGACGGACTGGACCGGCGCCTTCTCCGCCTGGGGCGTCGCGCTCCAGAAGGCGGGCGGGTACACCCTCAACACGCTGCCGTCCGGCCGCACGATCACCTACGGCAACAGCTCCAACGCCCAGGACCTCAGCAACTTCGACACCTTCGTGCTGCCCGAGCCGAACGTGAAGCTGAGCGCGGCCGAGAAGACCGCCGTGATGAAATTCGTGCAGAACGGCGGCGGCCTCTTCCTGATCTCCGACCACAACAACAGCGACCGCAACAACGACGGCTGCGACTCCCCCTGCGTCATCAACGACCTGCTGACCAGCAACGGGGTCGACAACACCGACCCGTTCGGCTTCTCCGTCGACCTGCTGGACATCAGCACCGACAATCCGCGGGCGATCAGTGACGCGTCCAACCCGGTGCTGCACGGCCCGTTCGGCAATGTGACGGGCAGCATCCTGCGCGACGGCACCACCTTCACCCTCAAGCCCGCCGACAATCCGAACGTCAAGGGGCTGCTGTACAAGACGGGTTCGTCCGGCAACACCGGCGCGTTCTTCGTCACCAGCACCTTCGGCAGCGGCCGGGTGGCGATCTGGGGTGACAGCTCACCCGCCGACGACGGCACCGGCCAGTCGGGCAACACCCTCTACAACGGCTGGGACGACCCGGCGGGCACCGACGCCGCGCTCGCGCTCAACGCGACGGCCTGGCTGGCCGGTTCGGGATCGGGCGGCACGACGCCGCCCACCACTCCCCCGACCACCCCGCCGACCGGCGGCACCTGCACCGCGCGCCAGCTCCTGGCCAACCCCGGCTTCGAGTCCGGCACTTCGTCGTGGACGGCGACCAGCGGCGTCATCAACAACAACGCGTCGCAGGCGGCGCACAGCGGCTCGTACAAGGCGTGGCTCGACGGTTACGGGACCGCCACCACGGACACCGTCGCGCAGTCGGTGACCATCCCGGCGGGCTGCGCCGCGAGCCTGAGCTTCTGGCTGCACATCGACACCGCGGAGACGGGCACCACCGCCTACGACACGCTCAAGGCGCAGGTCCTGAACTCCTCCGGCACCGTACTGAGCACCCTGGCCACGTACTCCAACGTCAACGCGGCCTCCGGCTTCCAGCAGCGCACCTTCGACCTGGGCGCGTACGCGGGGCAGACGGTCACCGTCAAGTTCACCGGGACCGAGGGCTCCAAGCTCCAGACCTCGTTCGTCATCGACGACACGGCGCTGAACGTGAGCTGAGCGCGGCGGCGGTACGGGCGGCCGGGTCCCGGGAGTGGGGGCTCAGCCGTCCGCACCGGTCTCGTCCGGGTCGAATTCGCACCAGACGGCCTTGCCGTCGCCGCGCGGCTCCACGCCCCAGCAGGCGGCGAGCGCGTCGATCATCAGCAGGCCGCGGCCCGAGGTGGCCGCCTCGCCGGGCGATCTGCGGCGCGGCCAGACGCTCGACCGGTCCTGGACCGACAGCCGCACCCGGCGTACCGGTTCCGGCAGCACCTCAAGGGTGAGGACGGCGCCGCCCTCGGTGTGCAGCAGCACATTGACCAGCAGCTCGCCCGCGGCGAGTTCCACGTCGTCGGCGAGGTCGGCCAGGCCCCAGTCGGTGAGCGCCTGCCGCAGGGCGGACCGGGCGTCGGCCAGGCCCTCGGGGTCGGCCTGGTGGACGTAGCTGTGCATCCGCGGGGCGCGCGGGGTGCCGGTGTCGGGGGCGCGGCGCAGGATCAGCAGCGCGACGTCGTCGCCCGAGCCCCAGCGCTCCCAGAGGTTCTCCGCGAGGTGGTCGGCGAGCGCCTCGGCGGGCTGCGGGCCGAAGTGCACCGCCTCGGCCAGCGCCTCCATACCGATGGTGATGTCCAGACCGCGCTCCTCGACCAGGCCGTCGGTGCAGAACACCAGCGTCTCGCCGGGCACCAGGTCGATCCGGGTCTCGGGGAACTCGTGCAGTTCCAGGGTGGTGGCCAGGCCCAGCGGCAGGCCGCCGCGCACATTCGGCCAGCCGGTACGCCCGTCGGTGTGCCGGATCAGCGGCCCGAGGTGGCCCGCGCGGGCGGCGGAGACGGAGCCGGTGGCGAGGTCGATCTGCGCGTAGGCGCAGGTGGCGAAGCGCTCGGTGTCCAGTTCCGCCAGGAAGCGGGAGGCGCGGGCGAGCACGGTGGACGGCGGGTGGCCCTCGGCCGCGTACGCGCGCAGGGCGATCCTGAGCTGGCCCATCACGGCGGCGGCGTGCGTGTCGTGGCCCTGCACGTCGCCGACGACCAGGCCGACCCGGTTCTGCGGCAGCGCGACCACGTCGTACCAGTCGCCGCCGACCTCCCGCCCGCTGCGCGCCGCGTGGTAGCGGACGGCGATCTCGGCGCCGTCGACGCGCGGGATGTGCCGGGGCAGCATCGCGGCCTGGAGGCCGGTGGCGAACTCCCGCTCCTGGTCGAAGAGGATCGCGCGCTGGAGGGACTGGGCCAGGATGCCCGCGAGCGTCATGTACAGCTCGCGGTCCTCCGGCCGGAATTCGGTGCGGTCGTGGTAGAAGAGCGCGAGGCCGCCGATGGAGCGGGCCTGGGCGACCAGCGGCAGGAAGGCCGCCGCGAAGTTGCTGTCGGAGTCGACGCCCGCGCCGGGCTTCATCTGGGCGCGCAGCAGCGGAAACTTCTCGGCCAGCGCCGGGAAGTCCGTGGCGAACCGCGGCTGCTGCGTGATGACGGCCTGGGTGAGCGGCAGCGAGTCGTCGAGCCGCCGCAGCCGCAGCCCCTCGTAGAAGGACATCTCCCGGCCGCTGAAGGCGACCACCTTGAGATTGCCGGTCTCTATCAGGCCGAGCGTCAGTCCGTCGGCGCCGAAGCGCTCCAGGCCGCCCGCGCCGGTGAGTACCGCGATGACGTCGTCGACCGTGACGGCCGTGGACAGCGCCTCGATCGTACGGCGCACGATCGAGGGCAGGCTGCGGCGCTCGTGCCGTGGGGGCGGGGTGCTGGGCGCGGGGGTCTGGGTCAGCTCGGCGGTCGCGTCCCTGACGATGCCCAGGACGCGGTACGCGTTGCCGAGGTCGTCGCGCAGGATGGCGCCCTGGGTGTGCGTCCACTGCTTGGCGCCGTCCCTGCGGGTGACCTGGAAGTATCCGCCGTAGCTGCGGCGGCCCGCTTGCAGGGCCCTGCGCAGCGCGATGTCGAGGCGGGCGCTCTCCTCCGGGGTCACCCGCAGCACCAGCGAGTCGATCCGGCCGTCGAATTCCTCCGGGCGCAGGTCGAAGACGTCGAGTCCCGCCTGGTCGAGGTCGAAGGTGCCGAGGTCGAGGTCCCAGTCGAAGGTGCCCATGCCGTTCATGGCAAGCCGCTCCCCGGGGCCGATCTCCGGGGCCGTCGGCAGACCCGTCGGGAAAGGCCCCACGCGGGGGTCGTAGCCGCCACCTGGTGGCCGCTTGCGTGCCGTCATGCACCTGCTCCGGGGTCGGGCGGCGGTCATCTGACCACATCCGCGAGGCGGGCCACACGGACCACCAGGATAGCTTTGGCATGATTTATCGCCATGAGGGACATTATCCAGCGTCCCACATTCCGCCACGGGGCCGCGCTTCCGCCTTCTGGGCGGCTCGTGCGGGCGGCTCGTACGGGCCGCTCGTGCAGGCCGCTCGTACGGGCCGCTCGTACGGGCCGCTCGTACGGGCCGCTCGTGCAGGACTCAGTCGGGGCTCCGTGGGGATGCGCGTCAGGTGCGCGTGGACGACCGCGCGAGGGAGCCTCGCGGGCGGCGGTACGCCGTCAGCCGCGGGTGGCGCGTCTGCGGCGGACGACGAGCACGCCCGCGGCAGCGACCAGGACGCCGCCCGCCAGGATCTCCCGCGCGTTCGGGGCGGACACATCGCCGCCGAGGCCGGTTCGCACCGCGCCGGTCCGCACCGCGGCGGTCGGCTTCGTACCGGTGGACGTCGTACCGGTGGACGTCGTACCGGCCGCGACGGTCAGCGCGGCGGTGCCCCGCTGGCTCCCGCAGGTGAAGGTCACGTCGTACCGCGCGCCGGGCTTGGCCTCGCCGTCCACCGTGGCGGTGGCGACCTGCCCGGGCCCGTCGCCCTTGCCGAGAGTCACGTCGCCAAAGAGCGCCGGGGCCGAGGCGGTCGCCTGGCCGGCGCAGTCGGTGGCCGTGAGGGTGACCTTCCCGCCGGGCACGACGGTGGTCGGCGAGACACCGAAGCCGAAGGACGTGAGGTCGGAGTCGGCCCGCGCGGCGGGTGCGGCCAGGGCCAGCGCGAGCGCCGTTCCCGCGACGAGGGCGGCCGTTGTCCGTCCGGGGGCACGTCCAGAGCGCATGCGGTCTCTCCACGCACCGGGGCGGTCTGGCGACCGCTCATGGGGGGACCGGCACGCTCCCCACCCAACCCGGCGCCGTCGCTGTCCGCCTTCCCTGCCGCCGCCTCCGGCCGCCCGGCTCCTCCCAACCCCCGTACCGCCGCGCCCTCTTGTCCCCGCCCGCCCCGTCCCCGGCCTCCGACCCATCCGGGTGACACCCCATCCCGTGGCCGGGCGCGCACCCCCAAACACCCGATGGGCCATTCGGCCGCCGTCCCCGCACCGCGCGGAACGCGGTTCCCCAAGGCCGCCGCGAGGTGTCCTGGCCCTGCGCAAGGCCATGTCGTGAGGTGCGCGGGGCCGTGTTCGATGTGCGGCTGCCGCCGCGTGGGCGCGACCAGCCACCATGCTCCCGCACGTCACCACCCGCCCCGGAGGGGCATTCCGGTCGGTCCCCGGACCACCCGCCGGTGGGGGCCGGTCGCGCAGTTCCCCGCGCCCCTACGGGGCACGTCCCGGCCCGGATCGGCTGCCGCCGCGTAGGCGCGACCAGGCACGACGCCCCCGAAGGTCACCGCCCGCACCCCTGAGACGGGAGGCGTCAGGCGGTGGGGGTGAGGACGGACAGGACGACGAGGCCGGGCCGGGAGCGGGCCGGGGCAGGTGGACCGACCGCGGGAAAGCGGTCGACCAGGGCGTCGAAGACGCGATACGCGCTGGCCTCGTCGCGCGCGGTGATCAGGACGTGCACCACACCAGGTTCCCGAAGGTCTTCCCAGTCCTCTGCCATCACCGGCTCCTTCCGCCGTGGATCGGTCCCCCGGACAGACAACGCGCCGTGGGCGCGCAGTTGCGGGCGCCGGAGCGGTTCACTCCCACGGGAGCGCGCGCGGGGGCGTGCGGCATAGGCGCGCGATGACCGGGTACGTGTCGTGTCCAGTCGGCGAGGATCACGAAGAGGCCCTCGCCAGGACCTTCGGAGGCAGCGATGACCAACCCCGTGCCCGAGCCCTTCCCGACGCCGGGGCCCGATCCGTTCCCGTCGCCGGTGCCCGGTCCCACCCCCGGCCCGGGTCCGGTCCCGGTGCCGGATCCGACGCCGACACCTCCGGGACCCGAGCCGGTGCCTCCCGGCCCGGCGCCCGACCCGGTGCCGCCGACGCCTGAGCCGAGTCCCGCGCCGCCCCCGCCGCCGCCGTCGATGTACTGAGCAGCGCCGCCGCACCGCCGGTCGCCGGGCCGGACGCGCAGCAGAAACGATAATTCTGCCGCGTCGGGCCCGGCCGCGGGCGACAACCGTGGATCACGCACGGTGCCGCTGCGCCTGTTGATACGAAAGAGGGGACGCCGAGGAACCGGTTCGGCCCGTCGGCTCCCCGATGGCTCACCCTTGCCCGCGGATGTCAAGGCCCCCTTGGCGGGGCCACCTTGTTACCGCACCCTGGGGTGCGGAAGTTTTCGCGGGTGGGGATGATCCGGCAGTGGCGTGAGTGAAACCGGTGATGGACATGGAAGACGACAGGGCGGGGCGGCGGGCAGCGGACGGGGAGCGTCGGTACCGGCCGGACCGCGCGGCGACGGCGGTCGCGGCACCCGAGTCCCGAGGCGGCGGCCAGGAGCCGCCGGATGTGATCGACGTGGTGTTCCCCGTGCCGGGGGCCGAGGACACCGGCCGCGCGGCGGCCGCAGGACCCGGTGGCGGGCCCGGCCGACGTGAACGGCTGCGCGAGCGCCCGCTGTTGCTCGGCGCCGTGTCCATCGCCGCGGTCGCGGTGGCGGCGGTGATCGCCTGGCAGGTGTGGCCGCAGTCGCCCGGCGCGACGGCGCCCGACCGGCCGGCTCCCCCGCCCTCCAGCGCCCGGCCGCTGACCAGCGGCGGGATATCCGGCCACGCGGCCGGACCGCTGCCCTCGGCCGGCGGCCACACCGGCCGGGCCCCGGCCGCCGACGGCGATCCGACCCGTCGGGCCACGCCACCGGCCGGGCCGTCAGCGATGCCCGGAAGCGGAGCGGAAACCGGGACCGGACACGGGAACGGCTCCCCCGCGCCGGGGTCGAGCGTGACCGGCGCGCCGCCCACCACCGCCCCCAGCGACTCCCCCGCGCCGAGCGCCACGGCCCCAACTCCCCGCACACTCCAGGCGGGTGACACCGGATCGGATGTGACCGATCTTCAGCGGCTGCTGTTCGCGCAGGGAATCACCTATGTGTCGCCCACCGGGGTGTGCGACGACGCCACCGTGCGCGGTGTGACGCAGATTCAGCGGGACCGCGGAATCACCTGTGACCCCACGGGTGTCTATGGCCCCTGCACTCGCGCCGCATTGGCCCCGTAACCGCTTTCCGCACGGTCTCGCCCCGGTACGCCCCCGCTGTGCGCCTTATACGCCCCACGTATTCCCCTCGTTCTCCGGGAATTCGATTCGATCATTTTCCGGTCATTTTCCACCACGCGGACGATCGATCCTCACCACGGTCGAGAAAATCGCAAATCCGAGCGATGATTCATCATTCAGGTCGATAATCCTTTCGCGCCGTGCTCATGTCATTCAGAAAACTCGCAGGTGGGAAGGGTCGGGCAGGCGCGTCACGCCGTTCGGTGTCCCCTGCCTTCCGGCCACCTCCGCAGAATGGTCACAAGTCCTCCGCACCGTGCCCCACGATGGTCCCCGTAATTGCGGCCGGGATTCGGCCGCTGCCAGTAGGAAGACGCTGAGCCGATTCATGCCGTCTTCCGGGGGAGGAAAACTATGGGCAGAGCATTGCGTGCTGCCGCTCTGAGTTCAGCGGCGGTTCTCGTGGCCCTGGGGGTGGCACCGAGCGGGGCGCAGGCCGCGACACCGCCCCGTATCGATCTGAGGGTGCTGGTCGTCGACGACGGCGGACCGGCGACACAGGCCATCACCGCGGAACTCGACGGGGCGGGGACCCCGTACACGAGGATCGATCTCAACCAGGCGGGCCGGCCGACCATCAACGCCGCCTACCTCAGCGACACCGTGAGCGGCCGGGCACGCGCCAAGTTCCAGTCGGTGGTGCTGCCCAACGACAACCCGTTCGGGGCGGGTTCCGCCGAGATGGCCGCACTGGCGGCGTACGAGACGGACTTCGGCATCCGCCAGGTGGACGCGTACACCTACGCCCAGCCCGGCGTCGGGCTGAACTACGCGCAGGATCCGGGGTACATCGGCCAACTCGACGGCATTCAGGGCCAGGTGACGGCGCAGGGCACCGCGGGCGACTTCGGTTACCTCAAGGGCGCGGTTCCCTTCGAGGACAACGACCCGAACGTGGCGGAGAGTTACGGCTTCCTCGCGACGCCGCTGGCGACCCAGACCGCCGGGGCGACCTTCACCACGCTGGTCGACGCGCCGATTCCGGACAGTTCGGCGCGCGGTGTGCTGGTCGGGCAGTACAACCACGACGGGCGCAGCGAGTTGGTGCTGCCATTCGTCTACAACCAGTACCAGCAGCAGTTCCGGCTGCTGGCGCGCGGGATCGTGGAGTGGATGACCCAGGGCATCCACCTCGGCGCCGACCGCAACTACTTCGAGGTGCAGGTCGACGACATCTTCCTGGCCGACGACCGGTGGAACACCACCCTCAACTGCACGCCCGGCGACGTGGACTGCCCGATCGGCACCGGTGAGGACACCGATCCGATCCGGATGACCGCGGCGGACGCGCAGTACGCCAAGCAGTGGTCGCAGGCGCACGGCCTCACCCTCGACTTCGTCTTCAACGGCGGCGGCAGCGAGGACTGGAAGGCCGACCACGACACCACCGTCGACCCGCTGGCCACCCAGCTCCTGGCCGACAAGAGCGCCTACCGCTGGGTCAACCACACGTATCTGCACCCCTTCCTCGGCTGTGTCCAGGACGTCAGCGTGGTGCCGTGGGTCTGCGGGACGGACGCCTCGGGGAATGTCCAGTGGGTCAGCAAGGCCGACATCACGGCCTCGGTGCAGGACAACCGCAACTGGGCCGCCTCGCACGGGCTGTCGCTGAACAACCAGGAGCTGGTGACCGGTGAGCACTCCGGGCTCAAGGTGCTGCCGCAGCAGCCGGTCGACAATCCGAACCTCGCGCCCGCGCTGACCCAGCTCGGCGTGAAGTACCTGGCCAGCGACAACTCCCGCGACCCGGGCCAGCGTCAGGTCGGTCCCGCGGTCACCGTGCCGCGCTTCCCGATGAACGTCTTCTACAACGCCGGTACGGCGCAGGAGGAGACCGACGAGTACAACTGGATCTACACCAGCTCCGCCCAGGGCGGCAGCGGCGCCTGCGCGACCTCGGGCAACTCCACTTGTCTGACCGCGCCGTTGGACACCGACACCGGCTACGCGTCGTACATCGTGCCGCTCGAGGCCAAGATCGACCTCGGTCACGTGCTGGCCAACAACCCGCGCCCGCACTTCATGCACCAGTCCAACCTCGCGGAGGGCCGCATCGCCTACCCGGTGCTGGAGCGCATCCTCAGCGACTACGCGTCGCTGTTCGCCGCCAGCACCCCGACCGTCAACCTGCGGACCTCGGACATCGCCACCGAGTTGCAGCGCAGGGCGGCGTGGGATACGGCGTGGAAGGGCGGCCAGGTGACCGCCTACCGGATCGGTGACGCGGTGACGGTCAACGCGCCGAGCGGTACGCAGATCACCGCGACGATGCCCGCCGGTACGCGCCAGTCCCAACTGCTCGGCACGACCGCCTTCGGCACCTCCTACGCGGGCAAGGTGTCCGGCTGGACCACGCCCAGCGTGCTCCAGAGCAATGTGTCGCTGACGCTGCCGTCCGGCGCGGTGCCCGCGCTGGTCAACCTGAACGTCTCGCTCGGGCCGATCACGATCAAGGCTTCCGTCGGCCATCTGCCGGTGCCCAAGGGCGTCGCCAAGGCCGTGCCCGTGGGACCGGGCGACCACACCAGGAAGTAGCACCGGAAAGTGAACCACCCGCGGGCGGGGCGTACTCGGCCCCGCCCGCGGTACCGGGGGGGGGGAGAGGTGGCCGGGGGACAGGGGAACAAGAAGGACAGGGGGGGGAAAACCTCCCCACCCAAAAAACTTCGTGCCCCACCCCCGCTGACCACGCGGG
>NZ_JBVHMF010000050.1:0-31204 GCF_055558595.1 Streptomyces sp. NPDC025721
GGTGCAGTCCTAGACAGCTCCACCACACCGGAGGTCTTCGCCATGATCAAGCACCGGGACATGTCAACAACGCTCGTGATCAATACACCTAGGGCCCCTCTGCGGCCCCCTTTGCGCCGGGGCGGCGCGCCGCTCTTTCAGGGGCGCGGGGAACTGCGCGCCCAGCCACGACGGGCTGTCAGCCCGGACACGACAGCAACTGCCCCGCTGGGGCCGGTTCTCACAGCTCGCCGCCGCGACCGCTGGTCGCGCAGTTCCCCGCGCCCCTACGGGGCACGTCCCGCCGCGAGGCTAGGGGCTAGCCGAGTTCCAGGTCGGCGACGGTGCGGACGACGGCGTCCTTGCGGAGGGCGACGGGGGCCGGTTCGAGGACGGCGGGAGAGGACTCCTCGGGCTCGGGGACCTCGACGGAGTCGGAGTCGGCCTCGGCCTCGGAGGTGGTGGGGAGGAGGCCGAGGACGGCGTCGCGGTGCGACTGGGCGCACTCGTCGTCGTAGGGGTCGGGAGTGGAGGGCACCTGGAGGCGCAGGACGGGCCCGGTGCCGAGCCGGGCGTACCCGCGGCCGGGGGGAACGTCGGCGGCCGGGGTGGTGCGCTGCGGGGCGCCGAGAACGGCCTCGACGTGCTCGGGGGCGAGCGGCCCGAGGACGACCCGGGCCCGGGTCTGGGCGATCACGACGGGCGCCAGCGCCTCCGTGGCGTCGAGCTGGTCGGCGACGGCGACGGCGACATTGGCCGCGCGCCCGTGCCGCAGCGGGACGTCGAGGAGGGTCTGCGGATCGGGCCGCCCCTCGGCGAGGGCGAGCTGGGTCAGCGCGGTGGGCCGGTCCACCAGGATCCACAGCGGACGGCGTACGTCCTCGGAGACCGGATCGCCGTTCTGCCGCGCCCGGTTGACGGCGATGAGCCGCCGTTCCGTCTCGTGCGCGGCCCATTCGAGGGTGGCGGAGGCGCCGGACAGGCCGCCCTCCACGGCGAGGACGCCGGGCCGCCCGATCAGCGACGCGTACTCACCGGTGCCGCTGCCGTCCACGACCACCACGTCACCGTGGACCAGCGCCTGGAGCGCGATGGACCGCAGCAGGCTGGTGGTGCCGGTGCCGGGCTGGCCGAGCGCCAGCAGGTGCGGCTCGGTGGAGCGGGGGCCGGTGCGCCAGACGACCGGCGGGGCGTCCCTGGTGCCCTCGCCGCCGGTCACCGGCACCGTCCGCTGGACGGCACCGGCGTCGGTGAAGCCGAGGACCGTCTCGCCGGGCGAGGTGATGAAGCGCTGCGCGACGATGTCGGTCGGCAGCGGCGCCAGCGCGGTGAGGGTGAGGTGGTTCTCCTCCTCGTTCCAGTCGAAGCGGTACTCCCGGCCCCGGCCCGCCTTGGCGTGCAGAAGCTGCTCCACCCGGGCGCGCGACTCGGCCTCGCCGTCGGTGAAGTACGCCGGGTAGCGCAGGTGCAGCCGGGCGAGCCGACCGCCCTGGAACTCGTACTCGCTGAACACCTTCTCCCAGCTTCCCTCGTGCGCGTACAGCGGCGCGGGGTCCCCGGCGTCCGACAGGTACGGCACCAGCGCCTCGTACAGCGCCTGGAGCCGGCCGGTCTCGGCCTCGCTCGGGCCCGCCGGGGCGGCGGGGGTGCGGTCGCGGCCCATCCAGGCGGCGGACGCCATGATCGCGCCGATCGCCAGCAGCGGGCCGTACGGCATCATCACGACGACGACCACGCCCGCGGCGGCCAGCAGCAGCGCGGGGCCGCGGCGGTCCTTGGGGGTGCGGCCCCACCAGCCGCCCGCCCACAGCACCTGCTTGCGCATGCCGCGGGCGATGGTGATGACCGGATGGAGCACGTCGGTGGCGCTGTCTGCCGCGGTACGCGCCAGATCGCGCCCGCGGACGAGCGCGGGTCGGCTGGTCAGAATGCTGGGAAGGGGACGCCTGGCCACGGGGTGCTCCATGGGTGGTTCGGGTTCGGGCTTCGGGTGCGGGAAGGGCCGCGTGGGGAAGGGCGGCGCCCTGAGGGTGCGGCGGGGGGACGGACGGCGGCCGGAATGGACACGGGCCCGGAGCGGACGACCGCGCCGGGCCCGTACTGGAGTGGCCGCCCGCCGGCGACGGCCAGGTCCCGGGCCGGGGCCCTAGACCTTGATCCCGCCCAGCAGGCTGGCCAGGCTCGCGCCGCCCGCCTTGATGCTCGGGGCGATGGCCGTGCCCGCGAGGTAGAAGCCGAAGAGGGCGCAGACGAGGCCGTGGGACACCTTCAGCCCGTCCTTGCGGAAGAACAGGAAGCAGATGACGCCGAGAAGGACGACGCCGGAGATCGACAGGATCATTGGGCTTTCTCCTGGGTGATGGGGACGGTCACCATGAGTTCTTCCAGGCTCACAAAAAGTAATAGATCACGCACGGTGGCAAATGAGTGATTTGTAGCGAATTTCCACCATGTGGGGGAGGCGGCGAACGGTGCCCGGCGCGAGCATTGCCCGCCAGGACCGGTTCATGTGCCCACCGCGCCCCCCGCCCCGCTCCTGGCGCAGCGAAGTCGCCCGAACGGGTGACGGCGGTGCAGGATGGCCGGTGTGCAGCTCACCCCGATCACCTGGTCACGGCTGGCCGACACCCTCGCCGAGCGGATCGCGGACGCGACCGCGGGGGTGAGCGCGGACGGGCCGGGGCCCTGGTGGCGGGTGGCCGTGGACGGCGCGGACGCCGCCCGCCCCGGCGATCTGGCGGACGCCGTCGCCGCCGCGCTGCCCGCTCTCGGCCGCCGCGTGCTCCGGGTGCGCGCCGCCGACTTCCTGCGGCCCGCGTCCCTGCGCTACGAGTACGGCCACCAGGACGCCGACGCGTACTACCAGCTCTGGCTGGACACCGGCGCGCTGCGCCGCGAAGTGCTCGACCCGCTCGGCACCGACGGCTCGGGCCGCGTCCTGCCGACGCTGTGGGACGCCGCCACCGACCGCGCCACGCGCGCCGACTACGTGCGCCTGCCGCCCGGCGGTGTCCTCGTACTCGACGGGCCGCTGCTCCTCGGGCAGGGGCTGCCGTTCGATCTGACGGTCCATCTGCGGCTGTCCCCGGCCGCGCTGGAGCGGCGCACGGCGCAGGCCGACCGGTGGACGCTGCCCGCATTCGACCGTTACGACCGGGAGGCGATGCCGGAACAGACCGCCGATGTCCTGGTACGTGCCGACGACCCGCGACACCCCGCCTGGACAGGCTGAACGACCCTCGCGCGTAAGCCCGTTGACCTCCCGGCCGCCGCCGGTCCGGCCTCGCCTTGCCGTGGGACCGCGCACCCCGCTAGCGTCCCCATCCACCATGACTGTCGCCATCGCGCCGCTGACCACCGAGCACATACCCCAGGCCGTGCAGCGCTACGACCGCTGGTTCGCGCGCGCCCGCCGCCCGCCGTCGCAACGCTCGTGGCTCGCCGACGGCCCCGTGCGCGGTGAGGAACTGCTGGGCAAGCTGATCGGCGTTCCGGGTCTCGAGGCCGCCCGCGCGCTCGACGGCGACGGCGGCCTGATCGGACACCTCGCCGCCGTCCCGGTGGACCTCACCCAGGACGACCCGGCGGGGCTGCGCAGCCACCCGCACTCCGCGCTGGTCCCGCACGGCGGTCACGCGCTGCCCGGCGGACGCGAGTCGGAGGTGCTGCGCGCGCTGTACGCCCGCGTCGCGGCCCGGCTCGTCGCGGAGCGACGGCTGGTCCACTACGTCGACGTGCCCGCGGGGGAGACCGCCACCCTGCCCTGGGCGGACCTCGGCTTCGGCCGCGAATTGGTGCACGGTCTGATGGCGGTCAAGGCGCGCGGGCGCCAGCCGCGCGGCGTCGAAGGGCTCGGCATCCGGCGCGCGGGCGTCGGCGACCTGCCGCAGATCGGCCGGATGGCCGCCGAGTCCTCGCGCAGGCAGCGCGAGTCCGCGGTGTTCCAGCCCCAGCCGGAACGCGCGCTCGCCGCCCTGCGGGTCTACTACGCCGACGCACTCGGCGACCCGCGCAGCGCCGCCTGGATCGCCTCCCGCAGGGGCGAGGAGATCGGCATGGTGCTGCTGGTCCCCGCCACGCCCGACCCGGTGATCCCCGAGTCCTGCGTGGAGCTGGCCGAGGCGTACGTCGAACCCTCCGCGCGCGGTGAGGGCGTCAGCCGCGTCCTGCTCGCCACCGCGCTGGCCTGGGCATACGACCACGGCCACCGCTACATGTCGGCCCGCTGGCACTCCGCCTCACCGCTGGCGGCGGGGCACTGGCCCGCGGTCGGCTTCCGGCCGGTCGCGTACCGGCTCAGCCGGTCGCTCGACGGCCGGATCGGCGGCTCGCCCGGCAGCTACTGATATCCCCAAGTAGCGTATTAAATCGGGCATTTAGGCGTGATGTGGCTCACTCGGCCGGTCCGCAGTGAGCGGCATCACCTCGGGAACACGGT
Organism: Streptomyces sp. NPDC025721; assembly: GCF_055558595.1. Classification (NCBI taxonomy): domain Bacteria; kingdom Bacillati; phylum Actinomycetota; class Actinomycetes; order Kitasatosporales; family Streptomycetaceae; genus Streptomyces; species Streptomyces sp. NPDC025721. The sequence goes on from NZ_JBVHMF010000050.1 coordinate 4,418, forward strand.
CCGATTCCCCCGATGTACCCACTGTTCCCGATCCGGGCGGTTTGTCACCAGGAATCGGTCACGGAGGTACGGACGGTGAGCGGCCCGCACACGCAGCGGTGACGGCGGACGACCGGGAGTGACCGCGCCCCGCGCGGTGCGCCCGACGACGATCACGGTTGGTTGCCCGCCGCTCGGCCGGTCGTTTAGCTTCGCCTCCTGCGGGCCGGATGCCCGCGAATTGCGAATGTCCGTCGGGCGGAACGCCGAATCCTGCCGCCGCCCGGTTTCCTGGATCTTTGATCACACACGGCAGGGGCGGGGGACCCAGGTAAGTCGCCGTCCAGCAGTACCGGACGGCTCGGGGTGAAGTCGCGGCGCCTTGCGTACACGCAACGGCATTTCCACGTGACCGGGCATCTCCTGCCCGAACCCGACAGCTCACCTCGTAGGCGTAGGAGAGGAAATCCCCCATGCCCGCAAAGGGACAGCACCGCAAGACCCGTATGAGCCGCCTCACCCGCATCTGCATCGCCGCGGGCACGGGTGGCGTGGCCATCGCCCTGCCGCTGGTCGGCGCGGGCATCGCCTCGGCGGCCGAGCCCGCCCACAGCGCCCCCGCCACCGCCTCGCACACCTCCGCCGTCAAGGCGACGACCGTGGCGGACAAGAGCGCCGCGCCCAAGGCCGCCAAGGCCAAGACCACCAAGTACTCCGTGGTCAGCGGTGACTCGCTGTCGAAGATCGCCGACAGCCACCACGTCAACGGCGGCTGGCAGCAGCTCTACTCCGACAACAAGTCGGTCGTGGGCTCCAACCCGAACCTGATCTACCCGGGCCAGCACCTCACGCTGAACGGCGCCTCCGCCGAGAAGCCCGCCACCGCGCAGAAGTCCGCCCCGGCGCCGAAGAAGTCGGCCCCGGCCCCCGCCAAGAAGGCGACCCCGGCGCCCGCCGAGACCACCGCCCCGTCGAAGTCGTCCGACACGACGACCACGACCACCAAGTCCGCCGACACCACCGCCGCCAGCTCCTCCGGCTACACCAAGCCGGTCGGGGACGCGGCGATCGGTACCCAGTACCACGCCTCCGGCGCCAACTGGTCCAGCGGCTACCACACCGGTGTGGACTTCCTGGTCGGCTCCGGCACCAGCGTGAAGTCGGTCGCCGCGGGCACCGTCGTCTCCGCGGGCTGGGACGGCGCGTACGGCAACGACGTGATCGTCAAGCACGCCGACGGCAAGTACACGCTGTACGGCCACCTGACCCAGGCGCTCGTCTCGGCCGGGCAGACCGTCACCGAGGGCCAGCAGATCGGCGTCTCCGGCGCGACCGGCAACGTGACCGGCCCGCACCTGCACTTCGAGGTCCGCACGACCCCGGACTACGGCTCCGACATCGACCCGGTCGCCTACCTGGCCTCCCACGGCGTCACCGTTTCCTGACCCACCCGCTCCACAGCCGCTGTGGCGGCTCCTCGCGGCATCCGTGCCCGCCCGGTTCCTCACCACCGGGCGGGCACAGCCGCGTGACGGGCCGCGAGTCCACGTGGTCACGCGGGTGACGTGGTCACGCGGTGACGTCGTTACACGCTCACGTCGTTACGCGCTCACGTGTCGGGGAACAGCGCGGCCAGCTCGCCGCGCGAGACCACACCGAGCTTCGGATACGCCTTGTAGAGGTGGTGGCCGACCGTGCGCGGGCTGAGGAAGAGCTGCGCGGCGATGTCCCGGTTGGTCAGCCCGAGGGCGGCCAGCCGGACGATCTGCGACTCCTGCGGCGTCAGCCCCGCCTCGTCCGCGACCGACCTGACCGTGTCCTGACCCACCGTCACCGACGCTCCCGACGCGCCCAGTTCACTGCGCGCCCGGTCCGCCCACGGGCGCGCGCCGAGCCGTTCGAAGGTCTCCAGCGCGGCCCGCAGGTGTCCGCGTGCCTCGCTCTTGCGACGGGCCCTGCGCAGCCACTCGCCGTACAGCAGCGCCGTACGCGCCGACTCCAACACCCTTCGGTGCGGGTCGTGAAGGGCCAGCGCCTCGATGAAGTACGCCTCCGCGTCGGCGTCCTTGGCCCGCAGCGCCCGGCAGCGCGCCACCAGCGCCCGCGCCCAGTCCTGCCCGGAACGCGCGGCCCACGCCTCGAATCCGGCCACGGGCTCGTCCGCCCGCTCCGGCACGCCCAGCCGCACCGCCGCCTCCACCAGGTCGGGGACGCCGCGCGTCGCGGAGATGTGGTGCCGTACGGTCGGCTCGGTCAGCAGCGACAGCCGGTCGAGCGCGAACTGCGTACGGCCCAGGCCCAGTTCGAGCAGCCCTTGCGACCAGTACGCCCACGGCGCGCCCGGCGCCATCGCCGTGCCCGCGCCGCCCGCCAGGGCCTCGTCCACCAGCCGGCGGCACTCGTCCTCGTCCCCGCGCAGCGCCGCGACATGCGCCAGCGCACTGCTCAACTGGCTGACCCACTGCCGCTGTCCGGTGTCCCGTGAGATCCGCAGCCCCTCGGACGCCGTGGCGACGGCCTCGTCGAGGCGGCCGTCGAACAGCTCCGCCTCCGCGCGGAAGAACATCAGCGTCGTCAGCCTGCCGACACCGCCGCTCTCGCGGCTCTCCGCCGCCAGCGTCGTCGCCAGGTCGTACGCCGCCGCGTCCTGCCCGAGCGCCAGGCCCACCCCGCACAGCATCACCAGGTCCCTCGGATCGACCCGGCCGCCGCGCGCGGCCCGTGACGCCGCCGCGGCCTCGGCCACGTCGGGCGGCCCGGACGCCGCACTGCCTGGCCCGATCGCCCGCACCAGGAACTCCGCCACCGGCCGGATCGGCGCCCACGGCGGCAGCTCCAGCGCCGCCAGCCGCCCCAACGTCCCCGCCACCTCGTCGTCGCCGAGGTACCAGGCCGTATGCGTCGCCTGCACCAGCATCCGCGCCGCCGCCGCCGAATCCGCCTCAGCCAGCAAATCCGCCGCTTCCAAGAGGAGTTGATGCGCCGCGCCGAAATCCCCCTCCCAGAAGTCCGCGAGCGCCCGCACATAGAGCGCTCTGCCGCGCACGGCGGACAACGGGTTCGCCGCGCCCCGCGCCGCGGTGGACGCGGATTCCGTGGGCGCCGGGCCGCCCGGCCCGGACGGGTGCGGCGGAACGGGCCGGCCAACGCCGCCGGTGTCGGCGGTGGACGCCGGATCGCCGGGTGCGGGGCCGCCCGGTCCGGACGAGCCGGGCGGAGCGCTGTGCCCGGCGGCGGCGTCGACAGCGGAAGTCGATCCGGCGGGTGCCTGACCGCCCGGCGTGGACGCGCGCGGTGAAGTGCCCGGCTCCGCACGGGCCGTTGGGGCCGACGACGGCTCCGCGTCGCCTCCTACGGCCGCTGCTTCCGCCTCGGTCTCGGCGGCGCGGGTCGCCTGGTCGGCGAAGGCGCGGGCGCGGGGGATGTCGCCCGCTTCGGAGGCGGATTCGGCGGCGAGGAGGAGGCGTTCGACGCGGGCGACGGGGTCGGTGCTGAGGCGGGCGGCGCGTTCGTAGGCGGCGGAGGCCGCCGCGTGCCCGCTGCGTTCGCGGGCGCGGCCCGCGGTCCGCTGGAGGGCGGTGGCCACGGCTTCGTCGGGGCCGGTCGCCGCGGCGGCCAGGTGCCAGGCGCGGTGGTCGGGGTCGCGTACCGGGTCGGCGGCCTCGGCGAGGGCGCGGTGCGCGGCGAGACGGTCGGGGAGGGCGGCGCGCTGATGGATCGCGGCGCGGACCAGCGGGTGCCGGAAGCGCAGCATGTCCTCGTCGTCCACGTAGACCAGGTTCGCCTCCTCCGCGGGCGGCAGGTCGTCGACGCCGACGCCCAGCACCGCCGCCGCGCGTACCAGGATGTCGGGGTCGCCGGTGTGGTCGGCCGCGGCCACCAGCAACAGCGTCTGCGTGCCGGGCGGCAGGTGGCTGACCTGGCCGTGGAAGGCCATCTGGAGGCGCGTGGTCAGCGGCAGCCCGCCGCCGGTCGCGGCGGAACCGCCCGCGCCCCGCGCGTCGGCGGACGGTCCGAGCGGGAGTTCCAGCAGCGCCAGCGGATTGCCCCGCGCCTCGGAGAGCACGCGGGTGCGTACGGTGTCGGCCGGTGCGCCGCCGCGGTCGGCGAGCAGCGCCCGCGCCGCGTCCTCGGGCAGCGGGCCGAGCCGCAGTTCGGGCAGGCCGGGCGCGGTGAACGACCCGGCGCCGTCACGTACGGCGAAGACCATCGCCACGCCCTCGGCGTCGAGCCGTCGCGCCGCGAAGACCAGCGCGTCGGTGGACGCCCGGTCCAGCCACTGCGCGTCGTCCACGACACACAGCAGCGGCCCCTCGCCCGCGTGGTCCGACAGCAGCGACAGCACGGCCAGGCCGACGAACATCGGCTCGCTCGCGGCGTCGGCCTCCAGGCCGAACGCGGCCCGCAGCGCCCGCCGTTGCGGCACGGGCAGCGCGTCCAGCGAACCCATCGCCCTGCGCAGCAGCAACTGAAGCCCCGCGTAGGGGAGTTCGGCCTCGAATTCCACGCCGGAGCTGCGGACGACCGCCAGGTCGCCCGCCGCCGCCACGGTCTGCTCCAGCAGCGCGGTCTTGCCGATCCCGGCGTCACCGCGCACCACGAGCGCTCCGCTGCGGCCCGCCCTCGCCCCCGCCAGCAGTTCTTCCAGCGCGGCCGTCTCCGTGTCCCGTCCGTACAACATGCCGGGCACGCTAACCGATCACGGGCCGGGAGTCCGCCTCCCTCCCCGAGGGCACCCGCGCGGACTCCATGCCGAGGCCGCGTCTGATCGCGGTCTCGACCGGCGAGTAGCCGCCGTCGGCCCGCTCCAGTTCGTACGGCGCCGCGGGCAGGAGCGGCGGCTGGGCCATGAAACGCGGACGGCTGCCGTGGTGCGGCTGGGCGGCGTGCACGAGGAACGGGTGGCAGAGGTAGACGTCGCCGGGGGAGCCGGTGGCGAGGGCGAGCGGGCGGTGTTCCGTGGCCGCCGCGATCTGCTCGGAGACCGCCAGGATCGAGGCGCCGGCCTCGCCGTACGGGGCGAGGACCGCGGGCACGTCCAGGTGGGAGCCGACGCGGATCCGGGTCGGCGCGTTCTCCTCGTCCACCTCGGTGAACAGGAACAGCATGAGCAGCGCGCGGTCGCGGGAGCGGACGTTGGCGAAGTACCACTGCTCGCCGGGGACTTCGTAGCTGCCTTCGATGTGCCAGCCCGCGTCGTCCGGCTCGTCCGGGTGCGGGAAGCGCAGCGGGAAGGAGCCGAGGGAGTACCGCGGCGACCAGCGTCCGGCACCGACAAGACGGTCGAACGCGGCGTGCAGGACGGGGGTGTTGGCGGCCTCGGCGAACGGCGGCTGGGCCATGCCGCCCACCCAGTGCACCGGTTGTGTCCAGGTCGCGGGCTCGGCGGGGTCGCAGCCGGTCTCCTTCCACAGGAGATCGGCGCAGGCGCGGGCGGTCGGGGCGGGTACCGCGCCCTCGATCCTCACGAAGCCGTCCCTGAGGAAGGCCCGCTCCCACGCGTCGTCGGCGTGGCTGTCCGTGGCGTCGTCCATCCCCCGATCATCACGTCGCGCGATGTGCGACGGCCACCGGATTTTCTCCGGGTGCGGGTGCGGGTGCGGGTGCGGGTGCGGATACGGGTGCGGATACGGGCACCGGCGCGGGCTCGTGCCCGGTCCGGGTCCGGGTCCCGGCCGGCTCAGACCTCGCCGGGCACCGTGCTCCGGATCTGCCGCAGGAAGGCGTTGTTGTCCGGGGTCTGCCGGATCTTGTCCAGCAGGACCTCGAGGCCGGACTGGGTGCCGCGCCCTTGCAGGACCCGGCGCAGGCCGCGTACGACCGCCAGTTCGGGGCCGGGCAGCAGCAGTTCTTCGCGGCGGGTGCCGGAGATGCCGACGTCCACGGCCGGGAAGATCCGCCGCTCGGCGAGGGAGCGGTCCAGGTGCAGCTCCATGTTGCCGGTGCTCTTCAGCTCTTCGTAGTAGTAGTCGTCGGCGCGCGACCCGGTGTCCACCAGCGCGGTGGCCAGGATGGTCAGCGACCCGCCCTCCTCGGCGAGCCGGGCGGCGCCGAAGAACTGCTTGGGGCCGATCAGCGCGGCGGCGTCCACACCGCCGGTCAGCGTGCGGCCGCCGGTGGAGGCGGCCGAGTTGTGCGCCCGGCACAGCCGGGTCAGCGAGTCGAGCAGGACCACCACGTCCTGGCCCTGTTCCACCAGCCGCTTCGCCCGCTCGACGGCGAGTTCCGCGACCGCGATGTGCTGCTTGGCCGGACGGTCGAAGGTCGAGGCGATCACCTCGCCGCGCACGGTTCTGCGCATCTCGGTGACTTCCTCCGGGCGTTCGTCCAGCAGCACCACCATCAGGTGGCACTCGGGGTGGTTCTCGGCGACGGCCGTCGCGATGCTCTGGAGCAGCATCGTCTTTCCGGCCTTGGGCGGGGCCACGAGCAGGCCGCGCTGCCCCTTGCCGACCGGGGTCACCAGGTCCATCACCCGTCCGGCGAGCGCGCCGGTGCCGGTCAGCGCCGGGCTCTCCAGCCGCAGCCGCTGCCGGGGGTGAAGGGGCGTCAGGTCCCTGAAGTGCGGTCGTCCGCGCAGGTGTTCGGCCGGGACGCCGTTGACCAGGTCGACGCCGCCCAACGTGCCGGGCTTTCCGCCGAGGGTGCCCTCGACGAGGTCGCCGTTCCTGAGTCCGGCCTGCCGGATCTGGGCCTGCGGTACGTGTACGTCGTCGGGTGTCGGCAGCAGCCCGGCGGATCGGAGGCGGCCCTGGCCGCCGTGGATGTCGAGTACGCCCGCCACCCGAACCGGCGTTTCCTGCCGGACGGGAGGGCGTTCAAGGATGTCAGTCATGGGAGTCGTCCTTTCTCGGACGAGAGGAAAGTCGTGTGCGCGGCAGGTCGCCGTGCGAGTACGGGGTGCGGCGGGTCTGGCGTGTGATGCGTCAAACGGGCATGCCGGAAAGGGATTTCGGCGTGAGCGGGCACAACACGCTCCACGTACCGCGGAGATCACCACAGGGCCGTCGTGCGACCGTCAGGTGATTCGAGAACTCCGTGGGGACCGGGACCAGAGCCATGGGGCCTGGGGCGCGTCACCGCGAGGAGCTGTCATTCAGAACGAGCACCGGCGCCGCAAGAAGGGGCGCAGACATGTGCTGCACACAGACCATAACACGGCGGGGTCGGCGGATGTTCCCGAACCCGTATCCCGGGGCGGGAACCCGCCGCTCAGTCGACCGCGATCCCGTGCTCCCCGACCAGCGCCACCAGCCCGCCCGAGCCCGCGTAGCCCTTGCCGCCCGCCACGAAGCGCCAGTCGGCGCCCGTACCGCTCCTGCGGAAGGAGCCGAGCACCAGCGCCGTCTCGCCGGGCCTGCCGTCGGAGACCTCGAGGCGGTCGGCCTCGGCTCCGCTGGGGTCGGTGAGCCTGATCCGGGCGTCGGTGAATCCGGTCAGGTCGGCGTCCGGATCGGCCTCCGGGTCGACGGCGGCGACCAGCACCACCCGGTCCGCGCGGGCGGGCAGCCGGTCGAAGCTCACCCAGATCGCGGCCTTGTCCCCGCCGAGCGCGGGCATCATCCGCACACTGCCGTCGGGCGTGCGCGGATTGTTGAAGAAGACGAAGTGGTCGTCGTCCAGCACCCGGCCGCCCCGGCACACCAGCGCGCAGACGTCGAGCCGCACACCGCCCGCCCACCACATGCCGAGCACGCTCGCCTCGGAGTCGGCGTCCGCGTCGGCGTCGATACCGGGCAGCACCGTCGAGACCAGCGTCGGGGTGCGCTCGACGGTGCCGGGGGCGGGGCCCAGACGGCCGCCGAGCCCGTTGCTGTGCAGCAGGTCCACCAGGTCCGGGCCCGACACCAGCGTCAGCGGCTTGCCGTTGGCGAAGGCGTGCGAGGTCGGCCCGAAACCGGAGGTGGTGATCAGCACGCCCTTGTTGGCGCCGACGCTCTGCACCGTGCCGAACAGGTCGCGTACGGCGCTCGGCGAGACCGTGTTGCGGTAGCGCTTGACCTGCACCACGATTTTGCCGCCGCGTATCGGGTCAGGGTCCAGCGCGTCCACGTCCACACCGCCGTCGCCGGAGCGCACCGTCGTGACCGCGTTCATCCCCATCGCCCGGAACAGCCGCGCGACCAGCTCCTCGAACTCCAGCGGGTCCATGGCCAGCAGGTCCGGCTCCTCCTCGCCGCCGTGCGAGACCATCGTGCGGCCCGCCTCGCCCGGCAGCCGGATGGGCTCGACGGCCGCGCGCTTGTCCGGGCGGGGGGAGAGCCGGCCGTCCAGTGCCTCGGTGAAGCAGTCGACCGCGTTGACCCGGTCGAGGTTGACCGCCGCGAAGGCGGCGTCCGACACCAGCGCGGAGGCGACGACGGTCTTCGTACGGTGGCCGGTGGCCGGGTCGGTGTCGTCCACGAAGCCGTTGAGCACCACGGAGTCCAGGACGTCATGCGCGTCGGCGCCGAACAGCTCGCGCAGCACGAGCAGCAGGCACTGGGCCAGGACGTCCCGGTAGGCGGCGCGGCGCTCGGCGACCGGGCGCGCCACCTCCTTGTCCCGGTCGGCGCCCGGCATGTACCGCACCAGCGACGCCTCGGGCACCACGGAGAAGGCGGGCAGCTCCCAGTCGAGCACGAGCTGCCGGTCGGCCCGGTCGTAGGACGCCGAGACCTGCCGGGGCAGGCCGTGCGGCCACGCGGCGGAGGCGTAGAGGGCCGCCGTCAGATAGTCCTCGACCGCCTCGGGGTCCCCGTCGCGCAGCGCGGCGACGGATGTCTCGACCTCGGCGTTCTGCCGCCGGATCTCCGCCAGCCGCTGGTCGGCCCACTGCCGGTACTGCCGCTGGTAGTCGGCGAGTTGGCGCTGCCGCAGCGCCTCGGTGGCCTGCGCGGCCCGCAGGTCGTTCTCGTACAGCGTGCGGGCCCGCTCGCGCTCGTGCCGTGCCGCGCCCCAACCGCCGCCCTGCCGGGGCGTGTACGCGTTCGGGTCGGGCATCGGGATCGGCTCGGCGAGCCGTCCGGGGGCGAACGGCTCGACCACCTCGGGCGTCAGCAGCGCCGCGGGGGTGAAGACGGGCGCCGCGCAGCCGGCCGCCAACAGGCCCTGGAGCTCGGCGAACCGGCGCTCCAGGTCGTCGGTCCGCTGCCGCGCGTCGGCCTCCCGGCTCGCGCGGTACGCGGCCTGCTGCTCACGGCTGCGCCGGGAGGCGGCCCGCTCCGCCGCGCGCTGCTGCCGCTCGGTCTCCCGCCGCGCCTGCAACCAGGCGCGCTGCTGGGCCTCTTGCTGCCGCTGGCGCTGCCGCTGGACCTCGGCCCAGGTGGATACGGGACCGGAAGTACGGCGGCTCATGCGGGTACGGCTCCCTCTCGGCGCGGCGCTGCGGACACCGTGCGTGCCCCCTGCCCGGCAACTGAGAGTACGCCCCTGGCCAGCGCGTCGTCACCGCTTCCGGCCCACAGCGTGGCCCGAGTCGGCGCTCCTCGCTCAGCGCGCCTTCGCCGCGGACCGGCGGCGCAGCACGACCACCGAGCCCGCCGTGCCCAGCGCCAGCGCGCCGCCCACGTACCAGGTGGTCGGCGACGACGACGCGGCGTCCGCGGTGCTGGGCGCCTGCGGCGCGGGGGCGGGCTTCGGCTCCTGCCGCGCGGGCTCCGGGGCGGGCTGCCGAGCGGGCCGCTCGGCCTCCTGTGAGGCGTGCGCGGAATCGTCGTGGTACGCGGTCGTCGCCGTGTTCAGCGTGCCGACCGACGAGGTGCGGCCCGCGGCCGAGAAGCCCCAGTCCAGCAGCGCGCCCGCCTCGTGGTAGACCGCCTGCGGCAGCCCGGACTGCGGATTCATCACGGTCGCGATCAGCGTGCGGTCCCCGCGCTTGGCGGCGGCGACCAGGGTGTTGCCCGCGTTGGTGGTGTAGCCGTTCTTCACACCGATCACGCCGGGGTAGCGCTTGACGCCGTCCGCGCCGGTGAGCAGCCGGTTGGTGTTCTGGATGCCGAACGACTTCACGTACTTGCCGTGCGCGTCGTAGCCGCCGGGGAACTGCGCCCACCGGGTGGAGGCGTACGTCGCGAAGTCCGGCATGGCCAGGCCCGCGCGGGCGATGACGGCCAGGTCGTAGGCCGAGGAGACCTGGCCCGGCATGTCGTAGCCGTCGGGGGAGACCACATGGGTGTCGTCCGCGCCCAGCATCTCGGCCTTGGCCTGCATCTGGCTGACGGTCAGCGGCACCGAGCCGTTCATGTGCGCCAGGACGTGCACGGCGTCGTTGCCCGAGCTGAGGAAGACACCGCGCCACAGGTCGGCGACGGTGTACGTCTGCCGGGCCTGGATACCGACCAGGCTGCTGCCCGCGCCGATCCCCGTGAGGTCGGAGTCGGTGACGCGGTGGGTGGCGTCGCCGGGGAAGCGCGGCAGCACGGTGACCGCGAACAGCGTCTTCAGGGTGCTGGCGGGCGGCAGCCTGCGGTGCGGGTCCTTGGCGGCCAGCACCTGGCCGGTGCGCGCGTCGGAGACCGTCCACGACAGCGCGGACAGCCCGGACGGCAGCCGCGGCGACCCGGCGTGCGGCTGCACCAGCACCCCGTGCCCGGCGAGCAGCGGACCGCCGGCGACCACCGTCGCGGCGCCGGGGCCCGACGAGCCGCGCCCGCCGTCCGCGGGAAGGGCCGCCGCGGCGGCGGTCGCGGCGGCGGACACGGTGGCCAGCGCGGTCGCGGCGGCGAGGCAGCAGCCGACGGCCAGACACCTGGCGGCGGCCACCGAGGCCGCGACGGCGGGGGCGGCGGTCTTACGAGGACGGTCGTGGCGGCACGACGAGGCGCGGAAGACGTTCATGCCGTCACCGTAGGAACGCCGTGGCCGGGTCGGCGCGGCGACGTGACCCATAAGGATGAGACACCGCCGCCACCGGCGTGACGCCCGGGGGCCGACCGGCTGACGGCCGCTCACCGGCCGGCGACCGAATCCGACGTGCCGTCACATCCCCGGTCCCCGAAGCCCGCTGATCACCCGTCGGACAGCGCCGCGAGCCCCGCCTCGATCGCGGCCTCGTCCAGCGGCGTGGGCGTGGCCTTCATGACGGCCGCCGACACCGGGTCCACCACGCCGCCGAGACCGCGGTCGAGCGCGGCCTTCAGATAGCGGACGGCGTCCAGCACGTTCCCCGCGGCGCTCGGCGAGTCGTCGACCTCCATCCGCAGGTCGATCTCCAGCGGTGTGCCGCCGAAGCCCTCCGCCTCGACCCGGATGAAGGCCACCTTCCGGTCGGCGAGGAACGGGATGAAGTCGGCGCCCACGTGCGACGGCGCCGCCTCGCCCGAACCCCCGTACATCCCCTGCGTCTTGGTGGCCTTCTTGCTCGCCATCCGCTCCGCGTCCTGCATGTTCAGGAAGTCCATGTTCCCGCCGCCGAGCAGTTGGTACGTGCTCCGCAGCCGTACGCCGTTGCGCGCGAGCACGTCCACCAGCGCGCGGTGCACGAGCGTCGCGCCGAACTGGCTCTTCAGGTCGTCACCGGCCAGCGGCAGCCCCGCCTCGGCGAACCGGCCCGCCCACCGCGGGGAGCGGGCGATCACCGACGGGATGCAGTTGAGGAAGGCGCACCCGGCGCGCAGCGCGGCCCGCGCGTACAGCTCGGACGCGGCCTGGCTGCCGACCGGCAGGAAATTCACCAGGACGTGGGTGCCGCTGTCCCGCAGCCGCCGCGCGATGTCGTCGACGGTGGCCGTACCGCGCGCGTCGACCTGGGCGGCGGCGCTGCGCCCGACGCCGTCGCTCAGCGCGCCCTCGGTCACCTCCACGCCGAGGTGCGGCACCTTCGCGAAGGCCCGCGCGTTGTTCGGCGGCGCCCAGATCGCCTCGGACAGGTCGCGGCCGGTCTTGGCCGTGTGGACGTCGAAGGCGGCGGTGAACCGCACGTCGGAGACCGCGTAGCCCGCGCACACCGGGTGGGTCAGGCCCGCCGGGCCCGCTTCCGGGCCGTCGCCGCTCCCGGCCGCGGACGCGTAGAACTCCACGCCCTGGACCAGGGAGGAGGCGCAGTTCCCCACGCCTATGACGCCGACGTTGACGGTCCTCATGCGCGCTCCGGGTCGAGAGGTTCGGTGCGGGGTTCGATGTGGACGAGGAAGTCGGCGAAACCGTGGACGCCGGGGCGGGCGTCGACCGCGGTCAGCGCCGCGCGCAGGGCGCGCAGGTGGCCCACGTCCATCTGGAGCGGCGGCTCGTCCGGCTGGTGGGTGGTGCCTCGGGGGTAGTCGTCGCCGGGCGTGGTGGTCATCTCGATGTGACAGCCGAGCAGATGGGTGACCGGGTGCCGCTCGCAGAAGGCCAGCAGCCGGTCCACGGTCGCGGTGTAGGCGGCCGGGTCGCGGACGTAGAGATGACCGGGGTAGAGGGTGTCGCCGGTGAACAGGATTCCGGTGCGCCGGTCGTGGAAGACGGTGGCGGCGGCCTCGTGCCCGGGGCCCGGCAGCACGTCGAGGACCCGGCCGCCGAGGTCGAACGTGGCGGCGCCCCGCGGCCAGTCCCGCAGCCCGTAGAAGGCGGTCACCGCGTCGAGATCCGGACCGACCACGACGGTACGGGGCCGGTCGGCGAACTGGGCGTCGCCCGCGATGTGGTCGCCGTGGCCGTGGGTGTGCGCCACCACCAGCTCGTACGCGTCCGGCTCGGTGCCCGGCTGGAGGGCCAGCCACGCCTCGATCGCCGCGTCCACGGTGCGGCGCAGCGGGAAGTGGCGGGCGTCGGCGGTGGCGCCGGTGTCCAGCAGCAGGGCGCGCTCGGCGCCGAGGAGCAGGAAGAGGAAGGGCGCCTCGAAGTGCACCGACATGTTCTGCCGCAGGATCAGGGTGTGTTCGTCGTACGCGTGCACCTGGATCTCCGGCGCCGGGTCGTGCTTGGCCGACGGCCACCCCGCGTGCCAGCGGACATCGAGGTCGCCGGAGACCGGTTCGATGATCTGTTCGCTCACCAGGTGACCCTAACCCGGCGCTCTCACGCGGCGGCCGGATCTCCCGAGGTGATCGCGGCCAGCAGCCGGTAGGACTCCAGCAGCTCCGCGCGGTCGTACGTACTGGTCGTGACGAGGAATTCGTCGGCCGCGCTGCGCTCCAGCAGCGACTCCAGCGCCTTCGCGACGTCCTCGGGCGTGCCGTGCAGATGCCCGGCCATCGCCTCCTCGAAGCGTTCGCGCTCCGGACCCGTCATCGTGCGCGCGGCCGTCGACTCGTAGGGCGCGAGGGCCGGAAAGACGCCGTGGGTGCGGGACCAGGCCGTCGACCACGCCTCCGGGACCAGCAGCCTGCGGGCCCGCTCGCCGCTGTCGGCGACCGCGACGGTGCCGGACAGCACGACATAGGGGGCGGCCGACCACGCGGAGGGGCGGAAGGCGGCGCGGTAGCGGTCCACCGCGCGCAGCATCGCGTCCTCGCCGCGCACACCGCCGATCACCAGCGGCAGGCCGTGCGCGGCGGCCAGGTCCGCGCCGCTGCCGACGGCCAGCAGGAACACCGGCGGACGCAGCCCCTCGGCGGGCCAGGCGTGCACCTGCGGGTGGACCCGCTGGGTGCCGGTGAAGTACCCGAGCAGTTCGTCGATCTGCGCGTCGAACGCGCCCGCGGCCTCCTTGCCGCGGCCCAGCGCCTTGCGGATGCCGTCGGTGAAGCCCACCGACCGCCCCAGACCCATGTCGATCCGGCCCGGGAACAGCGCCTCCAGGACCCCGAACTGCTCGGCCACGACCAGAGGTTGGTGATTGGGCAGCATCACGCCGCCGGTGCCGACCCTGATCCGCGAGGTGGCCGCCGCGACCGCCGCCGCGAGCACCGTCGGCGCGGAACCGGCCACGCCGGGCACGCTGTGGTGCTCGGAGACCCAGAAGCGGTGGTAGCCGAGCGCTTCGACCTCGCGCGCGAACGCCACGGTGTCGCGCAGGGCCTGAGCGCCGTCCTGGCCCTCCCTCGTGCGGGAGCGGTCAAGGACGGAGAACGGGGTGTCGCGCAGCGGAGAACTCACGTTCATTCCAACGCGTACCGGACTCCGTCATTCCCGAACCGCCCGAAACCGAACACTTGTCGTCACCCCTTGTGGCCGAGTGTGTACGGGCCCTATCTTTGGCCCGCCCGGCAATTCGGGCGTACGGCAGCCCAGGCCCCACGGGCCGGTCCTGGAGAGGACTCGTGCTATGCCCTTACGCGGACGTCACCGCCGATACCGCCCCAGCCGCGTATCGCAGGCATCCCTCACCGTCACCGCGGGCGGCGCCGGTCTCGCCCTGCCGCTGATCGGGCTGAGCAGCGCCCACGCGGCCGCCGAGAGCACCTGGGACAAGGTCGCCAACTGCGAGTCCTCGGGCAACTGGCAGATCAACACGGGCAACGGGTACTACGGCGGGCTCCAGTTCGCCTCCAGCACCTGGAAGTCCTTCGGCGGCACGGCCTACGCGCCGCGCGCCGACCTCGCTACGAAGAACCAGCAGATAGCCGTGGCCGAGAAGGTGCTGCACAGCCAGGGCCCCGGCGCCTGGCCGGTCTGCTCGGTACGCGCCGGGCTGACCCGTACCGCCGCCACCGCCTCCCACAAGGTCGAGGTGCCCGCCGCGAAGGTGCGGACCGCGTCCGACCAGGCGCGCAGGACGCCCGCGAAGGCCCCGGTCAGGAGCGAGACCAAGAGCACCGCGAAGGCCCGGGCCAGTTCCCCGGCCAAGGCGCCCGCGGAGAAGACCACGCCGAAGACCGCGCAGCCCAAGTCGGCCCCGGGCAAGGACCGTTACACGGTGAGGTCGGGCGACACGCTGTCCGGCATCGCCGACGACCACCATGTGGCGGGCGGCTGGCCCCGGCTCTACGCCGACAACCGCTCGGTGGTCGGCGACGACCCCGACCTGATCCTCCCCGGCCAGCGGCTCGACCTGCGGACCCCGGTGGCGCACCCGCAGCACACGACGCAGCGCGAGCCGCACACCACGACCCGTCCCAAGGCGCAGCCGAAGCCGACGCCCAAGGCCGCCCCGAAGGCCGCGCCCAAGAAGTCGGCGGCCCCCGCGGGCACCCGCACGCTGGACCGTACGACGAAGCCCGCCGCGGCCCCGACCCACACCGCGTACACCCTGCCGGTCAGCGGCGCGCCGATCGGCACGCCGTACCACGCCTCCGGCTCCAGTTGGGCCAGCGGCTACCACACAGGGGTGGACTTCCTGGTCGGCACCGGCACCAGCGTGAAGTCGGTGGCCGCGGGCACCGTGGTGACGGCGGGCTGGGGCGGCAGTTACGGCTACCAGATCGTCATCCGGCACGCGGACGGCGACTACAGCCAGTACGCGCACCTGTCACAGATCTCGGTCAAGGTCGGACAGAAGGTCACCTCCGGCCAGCGGATAGCGCGTTCGGGCTCGACCGGCAACGTGACAGGACCGCACCTGCACTTCGAGATGCGGACGGGACCCGAATACGGCGACGACATCGACCCGCTGCACTACCTGCGGGCTCACGGCGTCTCGATCTGATCGGACGGGCCGGGTCCGCCCGGCCCGCTCCGGCCGGCGAACGTCGTGAGCGGCGGCAGCGCCGCGCCGAGCCAGCAACCGGCGAAGAGCCAGCCGCCGAAGACATCCGTCGGCCAGTGCACGCCCAGATACACGCGGGTGCAGCCGACGGCCAGCGCGACGAGCGCGCACAGCGCGGTGAGCAGCCGCCCCGTGCGACCCGGCCGCCAGCGCAGCAGCCCCCAGGCCAGCAGCCCGGCGGCCATCGCGCTGGACGCGGTGTGCCCGGAAGGGAACGAGTAGCCGGAAGCGTGCGTCGCCCAGTCCGCCGCGGGCGGCCTGGCCCGGTGCAGCGCCATGACCAGCAGCGTGCGTACCGCCTGGCCCGCGAGCAGCACGGCCAGCGCGAGCAGCGCCATGGGCACACCGCGCGAGGTCCGCAGCGCGCCGCGCCCCACACCGCCGCCGCCCGCCAGCCAGCCGCCCAGCACGGCGGCGAGATACGGGAACGGGCCGGTGCCGAGGTCGGTGACGGTACGGGCCACGGTCACCATGGCGTGCGGCCGGTGCTCCACCGACCAGCGGTGCGGCCCGGTGTCCACCCCGTACGGCGTGCCATGCCTGGCCAGCACCACCCAGGCGAGCACCGCGAAGGCGGCGGCGAAGGCGGCCGGGAGCAGTACGCGGCGCCATGGCGCGCGGGCGGTCACCGGGGGAGCGGCCCTTCTCGCTCGGTACGCGAAAGGCCCGCCCGGCCGCGGGCGTCAGCTTCGTCTACAGGCACGTAGACATACTGTACGCGGCGGCCGGGCGGGCTTCCCCTCGGCGCGATGGATCGGACCGTGTTCCGCGGGTGTGTGCCTCGGGCCCTACGGCCGCGCGGCGGGCGTGATCTGCGGTGTCTTCAGCGGGTCGGTGACCGCGACCGGCTCCAGGACGGCGTCCAGCTTCGCTAGCAGACCCGCGTCCAGGGTCACGCCGGCCGCCTTCACGTTCTCCGCGACCTGCTCGGGGCGGGACGCGCCGACGATCGCGGCCGAGACGTTCGGGTTCTGGAGCACCCAGGCGACCGCGAGCTGAGCCATCGTCAGACCGGCGTCGGCGGCCAGCGCGTGGAGCTGCTGCACCCGCCCCAGCACCTCGTCGTTCATCCAGCGGTCGATCATGTTCGCGCCGCCCTTGGCGTCGGTGGCGCGCGAACCGGCGGGCGGCTGCTGCCCCGGCACGTACTTGCCGGTCAGCACACCCTGCGCGATCGGCGAGAACACGATCTGACCGATGCCCAACTCCTCGCAGGCGGGCACCACTTCGGCCTCGATGACGCGCCAGAGCGCGGAGTACTGCGGCTGGTTGGAGACCAGCGGGATGCGCAGCTCGCGGGCGAGCGCGTGCCCGCGGCGGATCTGGTCGGCCGTCCACTCCGAGACGCCGATGTAGTGCGCCTTGCCGGAGTGCACGACGTCGGCGAACGCCTCCATCGTCTCCTCCAGCGGCGTGAACCGGTCGAACCGGTGCGCCTGGTAGAGGTCGACGTAGTCCGTCTGGAGCCGTCGCAGCGAGCCGTCGATCGACTCCATGATGTGCTTGCGGGACAGACCCCGGTCGTTGCGTCCGGGACCGGTCGGCCAGAAGACCTTGGTGAGGATCTCCAGACCCTCCCGGCGCTCGCCCTTCAGCGCCCGGCCGAGCACCGACTCCGCGCGGGTCTGCGCGTACGTGTCCGCGGTGTCGAAGGTCGTGATCCCCGTGTCCAGCGCCGCCCGCACACACGCGGTCGCCGCGTCCTCCTCCACCTGGGAGCCGTGGGTGAGCCAGTTTCCGTAGGCGATTTCGCTGATGATCAGGCCGCTGCGGCCAAGGTGACGGTATTCCATGGGACCGACTCTAGATCGCCCGCCCGTACCGCCGCGACCGGCACGAATGCCCCGCCCCGGGGGCCCTGAGCTACGGGGCCGCCGGGGCGGGGAGTCGGTGCGGTCACCGGATCAGGAGGCGTAGGCCTCCAGCTCGGAGAGCTGGCCCGCCGGCCAGCCGGTGTTCCCGGTGAAGGTGAGCCGCAGGTAGCGGGTGGTGGTCGGGGTCAGGGTGACGGTCGCGGTGTCGGTACCCAGGGTGAAGGTGTAGCCCGCGGACGCCTTGAGCGTGCTGTACGTGTTGTTGTCGGTGGAGCCGAGGACGCTCAGCGTCTCGGTCCTGGTGCCCCAGTTGGTCGGCAGCTTCAGCACCAGCCGGCCGACGGTCTTGGCGGAGCCGAGGTCGACCGTCAGGGACTGCGGGAAGGCGCTGTTGGCGCTCTCCCAGTAGGAGTTGACGTTGCCGTCCACCGCGTTGGCCGCGACGTAGATGTCGGAGTGACCGGTGTCGGTGGCCGTACGGCCCTGCGCCAGGTTCGGGTTGGCGGGCGGGGTCGTGGGAGGCGTGGTGGGAGGCGTCGTCGGCGGGGTCGTCGGCGGGGTGGTCGGGGGAGTCGTGGGCGGCGTGGTCGGCGTGCCGTCGGCCGCGTAGACCTCGAACTCCGAGATCTGGCCCGCGGTCCAGCCGGTGTTGCCGGTGATGTTCAGCCGGACGTACCGCGCGGTGGCCGCGTTGAAGGTCAGCGTGGCCGTGTTGCCCGACGACGGGTTGAAGGAGACGCCGCCCGAAGCCTTCAGCGTGCTCCAGGAGCTGTTGTCCGTCGAACCCAGCACCGACAGGGTCTCGGTACGGGTCGCCCAGTCCGCCGACGGCGGAAGCTTGAGCGTGACCTTGCCGATCGACTTGGCCGCGCCGAGGTCGACGGTCAGCGTCTGCGGGAAGGCGTTGCTGTTGCTCTCCCAGTACGAGGACGCGTTGCCGTCGACGGCGTTGGCCGCCGAGTAGCTCTGCACCGCGGACGAGGCGGTCGCGGGGTGGCCCTGCGCCAGGTTGCCGTTGGCCGGAGTCGTCGGCGGGGTCGTCGGGGGAGTGGTGGGCGGAGTGGTCGGGGGCGTGGTCGGCGGGGTGGTGGGAGGCGTGGTCGTACCGCCGCCACCGCCGGTCGGCACGCCGCCGTTGGTCCAGATCGGGGTCGGCCAGGTGCCGGTGCAGGTCTGCCCGGTGATACCGGAGTTGCCGCCGCCGTCGATGATGTTCAGGCCGGTGCCGACGCAGTTGTGGATCGGGGTGGCGGACTGGGCGATGTTCTTCGCCTTGACGTTGATGAACGTCATGTCGGCCGGTGCCTGCGCCTGGATCGCGTAGGTGCCCGCGCCGTCGATGTTGACGTTCTTGAACGTGACGCCCGTGACGCCGCTCTCGATCGACTGGATCGCCTCGTAGGAGCTGTCGAGGATGTCCGTGTCGGTGATCTGGATGTTGGCGTCGACCTTGCCCTGGAGGCCGTCGAACCAGATGGCGCCGACGCCGAACTGCCAGTTGAAGTCGCTGTTACCGGTTCTGATCAGCGTGTTGCGCGCCGCCGTGATGGTGCCCGCGACCGCGGTGCCGGAACCGGCGTTGACCCCCGGGTAGCGGTTGGCGATGTGCAGGCCGCCGCCGTTGGAGATGGTGTCGGCCATCACGTTGTCGGAGATGTTGAAGTCCTTGCCGCCGTACGTGACGATGTTGTTCGCCAGGATCGGCAGCACGACCGTGTTGTGGTCGAAGCTGTCGTTGACGTTCGGCACGTTCTCCGGCCAGCCCGCCAGACCGTCGTCACCGGTGTTGCGCACAAAGGTGTTGGTGACCGTCGAGTTGGTGACGCCGATGTGGAAGTTCACACCGTCGGCCGTCGTGTCCAGGATGCGGCTGTTCTTGATGGTGAAGTGGTCCATCGGACCGTCCATCCACGCACCGCACTTGACGTGCTGCAACCACAGGTTGTCGACGGTGGAGTTGGACATCGCGCCACCGAGGCCGTTGACCTGGTCGTTGTCCTCGCGCTCGCGGATGTCGCCGATGATGGCGAAGTCCTTGAGGTTGACGTTGGTGCTCGGCCCGCCCTGGTTGGTGTACTTGCCGTAGATACCGGCCGCGTTGGAGCGGTTCACCGGGTCACGGCCGCCGAGCACGCTGTACCAGGGGCCGGCGCCGACGAGGGTGACCTTGTCGACGATGACGTGGCTGTACAGCGTGAAGTTGCCCTGCGGGATGTATACGGTCTTGCCCTGCGCCTTGCCCGCGTCCACGGCCGCCTGGAACTTGGCGGTGGAGTCCGTGGCACCCGTCGGGTCGGCGCCGAAGTCCGTCACCACGTCGAGCGCGCCCGCGGGCTTGGCGATCGGGGCCGCGACCGTCTCGAAGTCCGCCAGGTCGATGGTGAACGTCGGGGACTGCGCCGTGGACGTCACCTGCACGCGGATCTTGGTGCCGGCCGGGTACGTGGTCCCGAACATCGTCCGCGACTCGTCGTAGAAGTGGTGCGGGTTGGTGTCGCCCGGGTTGTTGTTGAACGGGTAACCGCCGTAGTACCAACTGTACTTCGAGGTCACCGGCAGGGTCTTGATCGAGGTCCCGTTGGCCTGCACGTCCAGCGTGGCGTCCCTGCCCTTGCCGTCCGCGGTGTCCGGGAGGCTGTAGCGCAGCGACATCGCGTTCGCGGGCGCCGTCAGCGTGAACTCCACGTACTGTCCGGCGGCGCTGAGGGTGACGGCCTGACGGCCCGACGCCTCGGACGGCAGGTGGCCGTAGTAGCGGTCGGGGCCGATCAGCGCGCCGTTGGTGTTGGCGTACTCGGCCTCGAGCTCCTTGAACGGCACGTTCGCGCCGCGGCCCGATATGCCGACGGGTGAAGGGGCGGGTACGCCTGCCGCGTGGGCGGCGGGGGCGTTCGCCAAGGTCACGGCGGTCAGCGCGGCTGCCGCGGCCACGGCGAACGACAGCACCGCGGCGGCGCCGCGCTGTCTGACTCTGCGGCTTCTTTGAGGACTCAACTCATGGCTCTGCAATGAGTGCGACACAGGCACACGTCCTTGCGCGTCGAGGGGGGTGAGAGGGGGGTGGAACTAGGGGGGAACTAGGGGGGAACACCCGGCCAGGCGTGGAGAGACTACGAGGCGGGTCGCAGTAAGTCCATGAGTCTGCGCAAAAATGCGATGGCTCCTCGCAATATTCACGACACCTGACCGTCATAGACGGCTCCAAAATCCGATAATTCCCGATGCTCCACACATCCGAGGCCGTCACGCCCGGCGGTCGGCGTCACCGGCTCCCCGTCCGCCGGAGCCGTCTGCTCGCCGTGCGCTCGCCGTCCGCTCTCCGTCCGTCGGAGCCGCCGGCTCCCCGGCCGTCTGACGGAGGCTCACCCGTTGATGGAGTCCGAGCGGCGGCTGCGCCTATGATGGGCGTGATGACGAACTCCTTCTCGTACGGAATGGGGGAATCGTTCGACCAGGGTGAGTGCTGATGGCACCTCACCTCACGGACGAGATTCCCGCCCATGTGTTGATGTGGCGCCGCGTACGCGAGTACGCCGTGCCACCGTCCATGATCGAGACCGCCACCGCGCGGCGCGCCGTCGGCGACTGGGCCGGGGCGTGCGCCGCGGCCCGGGTCGACGCGGATCTCGATCTGCGAGCCGTGCGCACGCGGCACGGCACCGAACTGGCCGCCCGACTCCGGGCGGATCTGCGCCGGTTGGCACCCGATCTGCTGCGCTGGCACATGCCGAGGATCGCGCCGGACGGCCGCTTGCGGCCCGGTGTGACCATCCTCCTCGCGCGGTACGACGGTTCGGCCGGTCCGCCGGTCGACCTGGTCGTACGGACACCGCCGGCCAGAGCCGACGCGGGGCAGCGGATGGCGCTGGCGCTGTGGCAGGAGCCGGGGCACGGCGCCGCCGGAATCCACCCGCACCCGTATCCCGAGCGGCGCTTCCGGCTCGACCTGCACCGGCATCTCTGGGACGCCGGGCGGAGCGGCGAACTGGCGCGGCGCTGCGGCGCGGACGAGGGTCCGTGGGCGTCGGGGCGGTGGGCCGCGGAGGCCGAACTGCTGCTGCGAGCCGAAGGCCGCCCGCGCGGCGCCTTCGCCGTACGGCTGGGCGCGCGCGACCGCGCCGCGTTCGAACTCGTCGCCCCCGACGACAGCCATGCCCCGACCTGCCGGCCGCTGCGCGAACCGCTGCGACCGCACGACATCGCGGCGCTGCCCGTACTGCCGGAAGCGGCGGCCCGCGTCCTGCCGGACCTGGAACTGCTACGGGCCGGGCTGATCACGGCCGACCGGCTGCACCCGCTGGTCGCCGCGGCGCTGGCGTCGTACGACACCGCCCCGGCCGCAGGTCACGGCCCCGAGCCCGGTGATCCGCACCGGGTGGAGTGCCGCGGCGAGATCCACCGGATCGCGCTGCGGGACGGGGTGCTGACGGCGGTCGACCACGACCCGGCCGAACTGCGCCGCGAGGACCTGCTGGTGGCCCTCGGCGGACCGGCGCTGCCCTGCCTGCGGGCGATCGACGCCGTGCACCGCGACCCCGAGGCACTGCCCGCGGTACGGGAACGGCTGCGCCACGGCGACATGGCCGGGGCGCTGGCCGTCGTCGAAGGACTGCTCGGGCCGCGCGCGGTACTCCGCGACGGGCCGCTCCGCGAGGAGTTGGAGCGGGCCGCCGTCCGCCGCGTCGACCACGGCGTCTTCCGCGCGGGACTCGTCGCGGGACACCCCGCCTCGGCGCAGCGCCGTCCGCGCCTCGTCCGCCATACGCCGCGGCACATTCGCGCCAAGCGCGTCAGCCGGGCCAGGCCCCGCACCGGAACGGCCTGCTGACCCTCCGCCACCTGATTATCAGTCAGGTCCTATACCTGCACGGTGCGTTGAGCGCCGCCATGCCTCACAAACCCTTCGGAGCGGGCCGTCCCGTTCCCCTGACCAACCCCAGGTGATGCCCATGACGTCCAGCACCCTCCTGCCCACGACCGCTCCCACGACCGCCTTGACCTCTGCCTCCACCCCCGTGAGCGACCCCCAACTCGCCGTCGCCGACAACCTTCTGACGCTCCTTCGGACCAGCACCACGGAACCGCGCCCCGACGAACAGCTCGAAGCGCTCGCCCTGGCCGTCGCGGCCGACCTGCCCGTACTGCTGTGGGGGGAGCCCGGCATCGGGAAGACCGCGGCGCTGACCCAGCTCGCCGCCTCCCTCGACCTGCCGCTGACGACCGTGATCGCCAGCGTCCACGAGCCGACCGACTTCTCCGGGCTGCCCGTCCTGGGCGACGACCCCGCGGTACGCGGTGTGCCGATGGCGCCGCCCCAGTGGGCCGTGGAACTGGTCCGCGCCGGGCGCGGACTGCTCTTCCTCGACGAACTGTCCACGGCCACACCGGCCGTTCAGGCGGCGCTGCTCCGGGTCGTGCTGGAGCGCCGGGTCGGCGCCCTGCAACTGCCGCCCGGCGTACGGATCGTGGCCGCCGCCAACCCGCGCGCGTCCGCGGCCGACGGATGGGAGCTGAGCCCGCCGCTGGCCAACCGCTTCGTCCATCTGTTCTGGGTGCACGACCGTGAGGTGGTGGTACGCGGCCTCGGCGGCGTCTGGCCGCGCCCGGAACTGCCCAGGCTCGTACCGGAGTCGCTGCCCGAGGCCGTGGCCCTCGCGCGGCGCGCCGTCTGCGGCTTCCTCGAAGCCAGGCCGACGCTGATCCACCGGCTGCCGAGCACGGAGACGCGGCGCGGCGGCGCGTGGCCCTCGCCCCGGAGCTGGGAGGCCGCGCTGACCTTGCTGGCGTTCGGTACGGCGGCCTCCGCGTCCCGCGAGGTGCTGGCCCTGCTGGTGCGGGGCGCGGTGGGGGACGGGCCGGGACTTGAACTCCTCGCCCACCTGGACCGGATGGACCTGCCCGACCCCGAGGCGCTGATGGCCGACCCGCCGACCGCGGAACTGCCCGAGCGCGGCGACCTGCGGCAGGCGGCGCTGGAGGGCGTGGTGGCCGCGGTCGGCGCGCGGCCGGAGCGGGCGCGGTGGGAGGCGGGCTGGGCGGTGCTGGTCAGGGCGCTGGAGTCCGGCGCCCCCGACCTGCTGGTCGCCCCGGCCACCGCGCTGGCCGGACTGCGGCGCGACGACTGGGAGGTGCCCGCCGCGGTGGAGCGGCTGGTCTCGGTCATCGGCCTCGCCCGCCGCGCCGACCAGTCGGTGGCGCGGGTCGCGGACGCCGAGGCCGCCCGGACGAAGAGGACGGGCCGATGAAGGACACGGCGAAGCGTCGGATGACGGACACCGCCAAGGGGCCCGTGGCGGTCACCGCGAAGGAGCCGGTGGCGGTCACCGGGAAACGGCCGGTCACCGCGCGACCGCGCCCGATGCCCCCGCCCGCGCCGCCGCGCCCGGTACGGCCTCTCGCGCCGAGGCGGCAGCGCCCCGCCGACCAGCCGTACGCCCCCGGACTGCCCCTCGACACCGAGAAGTTGATGGCGGCCCGGCTCCACGCGGTCAAGGTCCGCCCCTACCTCGCCAGCGCCCTCTTCGCCCTGCACGTGGTGGAGGACCGGTCGGTGCCGACGATGGCGGTCGACGCGTACTGGCGCTGCTACGTCTCGCCCGGTTTCGTCGCGCGCACCCCGACGGAGGAACTGGCCGGTGTCTGGGTGCACGAGGTCTCCCACCTGCTCAGGGACCACCACGCGCGGGGCGAGCGGTACGCCAGGGAGCACGAAGAGCCCGGTCCGGGAAGGCGGCAGGGGGCGGGAATGCCCCCGTCCGAGGGCCGGGAGAGGCTGCGGCGCAACATCGCCGCCGACTTCGAGATCAACGACGACATCTACGGGGACGGTCTGCCCCGGCCCGCCGGGGCCGTGCTGCCGTCGCTGCTGCGGCTGCCCGACGGCCTGCTGATGGAGGAGTATCTGCGGACGGCGTCGATGTCCGGGCTCGTCGGGGACCTGGCCTGGCTGGACTGCGGCAGCGGCGCCGACGGGCAGGCCAGGTCGTGGGAGCTGGGACCGGACGGGGCGCACGCCCTGAGCAGGCAGCAGCGGGACGCGGTCCGCTTCCGGGTCGCCGAGGGGATCAAGGGGCGGCCGGGGGAGGCGCCCGAGGGCTGGCGCAGATGGGCCGAGGAGGCGTTCCATGCCCCGCAGCCGTGGCGGCAGTTGCTCGGCGCCGCGGTCCGCTCGGCGGCGGGCGCGCCGGGCGCGGGCGAGAACCACAGCTACCGGCGTCCCTCACGGCGCTCGGCCGCCGTCCCCGGAGTGCTGCTGCCGAGCCTGCGTCGTACACCGCCGCGGGTCTGCGTCGTCATCGACACGTCCGGCTCCGTGAGCGACGCCGAACTGGGCGCCGCGCTGCTGGAGGTGGCCGCGATCTCGCGGGCGGTGGGCGGGCGGCGCGACCTGGTCTCGGTGATCTCCTGCGACGTCGCCGCCGGTGTGGCCGTACCGATCTGCCGCGCCGAGGGCATCGAGCTGATCGGCGGCGGCGGTACGGATCTGCGCTCCGGCTTCGCCCGCGCCCTGCGCTCCCGGCCCCGCCCGGACGTCGTCGTCGCCCTGACGGACGGTCAGACACCGTGGCCGTCCGAGCAGCCGCCCTGCCGTACCGTCGTCGGCCTCTTCCCCCGCCCCTCGCGCGCCGTGCGCGAGGACGACGCCGAGTACGTCCCGGACTCCCCGCCGTCCTGGGCGCGTGTGGTCACCATCGGCTGAGCGGCACCTCAGCGGCGGGGCGCCGACCGCCGGGGGGAGGTGAGAAGGAAGGGGCGGGCGGCGCGGTCGCGGTGCCGGGTGGACTGCCAGCCGCGGGCGTCGAGGAGCGCCGCGCACCGGCCGAGGTGGCCGGCGGCCTCCTCCGGGGCGGCAGCGCCCCGCCAGGACACCTCGACGGCGCCGTCCTGCGCGGAAGGCGTGACCGTATAACCGTCAGGGGCGGGCGGACAGCCCGCCGCTTCGAGGGCCAACGCCACGGCGTGCACGAGCCGTTCGCGCTCCCACGGCGCGGGCACGTCGGTCACGCCGTCGAGGAGCACCGCCCGGATTCCCAGCAGGCCCTCCCACGCGGCGGCCACCTCGGCCGCGCGGGCGGGACCGCGGCCGGGCGTCACCGTCCCCGTACCGTCGTCGGCCGTGAAGGTGCCGACGGGGACCGCGGGCGGCTCCGCGGCGGCTTCCGCCTCCCGCGCCGCCTCCCGTGCCGCTTCGGCCGCCGCCAGCGCGGCGCGCTGCCGCAGACCCTCCTGGGACAGGTAGTAGGCGGGGTGGCCGCTGCGGCCGTGCGGCACCGCGAGACCCGCCGCCACCAGCGCCGCGCAGACGTCGGCGCGCGCCGAGAGCCGGCCGGTCGACGGATCGGAGCCGGCGACCGCCTTCCGCTGAGCGGGGGTCAGTGCCTTGGCCACGCGACCTGCCTCCTTCCGCCTGACGTGCCCGTGCTGTCTCCCGCACGGTACCGCCCGCGGCCGACACTCCCCGCGCGCCGCGACCAGCGGGCCCCGGACCGGCGCCCGGTGATCGAATCCCCTGGAATTGCAGGTGAATTGATACGGGCTCCGTAATGGTGGGGGGCGGTCGCCGGGCGGAATTCCGCCGGGTGTAGGGTCCCGGTCCCCGTAGTTATGGCGGACGGGGGCGTCGCCAGGGAGTCGGAGAACACAGCGAAATTCAGGGAGGATTCATGCAAATGACGCGCCAGAGCCGCAGGCGCTCCGGTGTCATAGCGGGCGCCGGAATGGCGGCGCTCATCGGGTCGGCCGTACTGGCCGCGCCCGCATCGGCACACACCCCCAACTGGTCGGTGGACTGCGACTCGGTCTCGGTCCACCTCACCGCCTACAACGCCCGGGTCACCAACTCGGTGACCGTCTCCGTGGACGGCGGCGCCGTGCTCGCGAGCAATGAGTCGTTCGGCGGCAGCTACGACTTCACGGGTGCGCTGCCCGACCACAGCACCGCGATCAAGGTGCACCTGGTCGTGAAGGCGGGCGACGGCAAGCAGTACGGCAGGGACGAGTACAAGACGTCCGAGCCGTGCGAGAAGCCGCCGACCACGCCGCCGCCCACCACGCCCGAGACGCCGCCGCCCACCGCGCCGCCGACCACCCCGGCGTCCGAGACGCCCACCGCGCCGCCGACCACTCCCGAGACGACCGCGACCTCGAACGCCCCGGTCGTGCAGGCCAGCACCTCCCCGGCCTCCGGCGACCTGGCCGAGACCGGAAGCTCCAGCTCGACGCCGATGATCGCGGGCATCGCCGCGGCCGTCGTCGCCGCGGGCGCGGGCCTGCTCGTCTTCAACCGCAGGCGCGGCGCGGCACACCGCTGATCCGCCGCACCACCGGCCGCCCGTCCCACGGGCGGCGTCCCGGGGGGGGGGGGGGGGGGGGGGGGGGGGGGGGGGGGGGGGGGGGGGGGGGGGGGGGGGGGGGGGGGGGGGGGGGGGGGGGGGGGGGGGAGGGGGG
>NZ_JBVHMF010000051.1:0-19939 GCF_055558595.1 Streptomyces sp. NPDC025721
ACTGGCCAACTGCTGGCCGGCGCGCTCCCCACCCCCGACATTCTGCCGCTAAAGTTCCTCCCCTGGGTTTGATTGCCGAACCGCACGCGCGCGGGGGCCGGGAGCGACCGCTCCCGGCCCCCGCGTGTATCTGCCGGGCAGCGCTCTCAGACCGGCGAGGCGCCCTCAGGCCGGCCTGGTCGGGTCAGCCCAGCGGCTCAGCCCGGCGGAAGCGGTTCAGCGGGAGGGATTCAGCGGGAGGGATTCAGCGGGAGCGGTTCAGCGCAGCCGCTCGACGGCCGCCGCCACCCGCTCGTCGACCGCCGTGAAGGCGATCCGGACGAACCGCTCGCCCGTCGGCCCGTAGAACTCGCCGGGCGCCACCAGGATGCCGCGCTTGGCCAGGTCGCCGACGGTGTCCCAGCAGTTCTCCGCGCGAGTCGCCCACAGGTACAAGCTGGCCTCGCTGTGCTCGATCCGGAAACCCGCGCCCTCGAAGGCGGTCCGCAGGGCGGCGCGGCGGCGCGCGTACCGCTCCTTCTGCTCCACCGCGTGCTCGCGGTCGTCGAGCGCGGCGACCATCGCGGCCTGTACGGGCGCGGGCACGATCATGCCGACGTGCTTGCGGACCTCCAGCAGACCGGCGACGACGGACGCGTCACCGGCGAGGAAGGCGCCGCGGTAGCCCGCGAAGTTGGACCGCTTGGACAGCGAGTGGACGGCGATCAGCCCCTCGTGGCTGTCCCCGCACACGTCCGGGTGCAGTACGGAGACCGGCTCCGTACCCTCCCAGCCCAGCTCGATGTAGCACTCGTCGGACACCACGAGCACCCCGTGCTCGCGCGCCCACGCCACGATCCGGCGCAGCTCGGCGGCGGACAGCACCCGGCCCGTGGGGTTGGACGGGCTGTTGAGCCAGAGCAGCTTCAGGCCGTCCGGGTCGAGTTCGGTCACCGGGTCGTCGTACGTGACCGGTTCCGCGCGGGCCACCAGCGCGCCGATCTCGTACGTCGGGTAGGCGAGCCGCGGATACGCGACCCGGTCGCCCGCCTCGATGCCCAGCAGCGTCGGCAGCCAGCCGACCAGTTCCTTGGAGCCGAGCAGCGGCAGGATGTTCGCCGGGTCGGCGCCGCTCACGCCGTGCCAGCGGCTGAGATATCCGGCGGCGGCCTCGCGCAGCGCGCGCGTGCCGTACGTCAGCGGATAGCCGGGGCTGTCGGCGGCGGCGGCGAGCGCGCGCCGGATCACCTCGGGCACCGGGTCCACCGGGGTCCCCACCGACAGGTCGACCACACCGTCCGGGTGCGCGACGGCCGTCGCCTTGTAGGGCTCCAGGCGGTCCCACGGGAAGACCGGGAGGCGGGCGGAGATGCTCACGTGCTCACTCTCGCTTGTCGATCGATGGTCCGTGATCGAAATGTCCATGACGGACGTACGCCGCGGCCCCGCACAGCGCCGAGCGTGGCTCGGTGCGCCGTACGGGGCCGGGCGGAGACTGCCCGACCGGGATCAGTGGTCCTGGCTCTGCGGGGGCAGCGCTGCGATGAAGGGGTGGTCGCGCTCGATGAGACCGAGCTTGGACGCGCCGCCGGGCGACCCCAGTTCGTCGAAGAACTCCACGTTCGCCTTGTAGTAGTCCTTCCACTCCTCCGGGGTGTCGTCCTCGTAGAAGATCGCCTCGACGGGGCAGACCGGCTCACAGGCGCCGCAGTCGACGCATTCGTCCGGGTGGATGTACAAGGACCTGGAGCCCTCGTAGATACAGTCGACCGGGCACTCTTCGATGCACGCCTTGTCCTTCAGGTCGACACAAGGCTGCGCGATGACGTAGGTCACGCTGTCGTTCCTCCTCGATAGGGCTCATCTCGCGCGGGAGCGCGGCGTCGTCGATGCCCGCACCTAGTATCTCCGTTCCTGAGCACGATCCGAACAGGAGGGGCACGCATGGCAGGGGATTTCTCTTCCGGAGCGCGGCTCGTGATCCGGATTACCCCGTCTGACGTGGGAAAACGCGTATCGGTACGGCAGGTTCTGGAGATCACCGACGGGCATCCTACGTTCACCGATACGGTCGGTGTTCTCGTATCGTGGGATGCGGGAGTGGTGTGCGTCACGCGGAGGTCCGGGGAAACGGTACGCATCGCCGAATCGCTCCTCGTCGCGGGGAAGGTGGTGCCGCCCACCCCGCCGTCACGGAGAATGTCGCGTGTGACGTCCGCGTCCCCCGAGGAGCTTGAGGCGTTCGCCTCGCGCGCCTGGCCCGCCACCGAGACCGAGCCGCTGGGCCGGTGGACACTGCGCTCGGCCGTCGCGGGCGAGCGAGAAGCGGAGCAGGACAAGGGCGGCGGGCGGCGGGAGGGCTTCACCCGCCGCGCCAACTCCGTCCTGGTGGACGGCGATCCCGACCGCCCGCTGGACGCCGCGCTCGACCATGTCGTCGGCTGGTACGGGGCGCGGGGCACGACACCGTATCTCCAGGTGCCCGACACCTCGCCCTACGCGGCCGAGTTGGAGCGCCGCGGGTGGGTACGGGAGGCGGACACGCTGGTCAGGGTCGCGCCGCTGGCGCCGCTCACCCGGCTGCCGGGCGCGGAGGCCGTCACGCTGTCCCGGACGCCCGACGCGGCGTGGCTGGCCGCCTACCACCGCACCGGCTCGCTCGCCGACGCGGCGCTGAAGGTGGTCTCCGGCGGGCCCTCGGTGTGGTTCGCGACCGCCCCCGGCGCCATCGGGCGGGCCGTGGTCGACGGGCCGTGGGTGGTGTTCGGCGCGGTCGAGGTGGCGCCCTCGCACCGCCGCAGGGGCCTGGCGACCGCCGTCATGGGCGCGCTCGCCCGGCGCGCCGCCGACGAGGGCGCGAGGAGCGCGTACCTCCAGGTGGAGGCCGACAACGAGGCGGCCCGCGCGCTCTACGACGGGCTCGGCTTCACCGACCACCACGGCTACCACTACCGGCGCCCCTCGGTATGAGCGCGGACGTACGGGAACGGTTCGCGGCGGCGGCGCGCGAGGAGCGCCCCGACCTGGCCGAGCTGTGCCTGCTGATCGGCGCGGAGGCCGACCCGGCGCTGGACGGCGTCGCGATCGACGCGGCCCAGATCGAGCTGGACCGGCTCGCCGGGATGCTCCCGTACGGCCTGACGACGCCGCTGGAGTGGGCGACCGCCCTGCACCGGCTGCTCGGGGCCCGGCTGGGCTTCCACGGCGAGCCCGGCGACTACCAGAAGCTCTCGTCGTCGCTGCTCCAGCAGGTGCTGCGGCGGCGGCGCGGGCTGCCGATCCTGCTGTCGGTGGTCTGGACGGAGGTCGCCCGCCGGGCCGGCGCGCCGGTGTACGGGGTCGCGCTGCCCGGCCACTACGTCGTCGGCTTCGGCGATCCGGCGGGCGCGTACGTCCTGGTCGACCCCTTCGAGGGCGGCCGGGTGCTGTCGGGGCCCGACGCGGAACTCCTGGTCGCGGGCGCGACCGGTGCCCCCCTGGCCCCCGGCATGCTCACGCCCGCCGATCCGCTGGACACCGTGCACCGCGTCCTGAACAACATCCGCGCCTGGGCGTCCGCCCGCCTCGAACAGGCCGCCGTCGAGCTGTGGACGATCGACCTCGCCCTGCTCCTCCCCCGCCACCCGGCCCGCCTGCGCTACGAGCGCGCCCAACTCCTCGTCCGCCTCGGCGACTTCACCGGCGGCGCCGCGGCCCTCGACGAGTACGCCGAACTGATCGGCGGTTTCGACCCGGAGACCGCGGAGAAGATCCGCCGCAAGGCCCGCGCGGCGCGGGCGCTGCTGAACTGAGCCCCGGCGTTTAGAGCCAGCCCTTTTCGCGGGCGATACGGACGGCCTCCGCGCGGTTGCGCGCGCCCGTCTTCTGGATCGCGGTCGACAGGTAGTTGCGGACCGTGCCCTCCGACAGCAGCAGGCCGCGCGCGATGTCGGCGTTGACCGAACCGTCGGCGGCGGCCCGCAGCACCTCCCGCTCGCGGGCCGTCAGCGGGTCGGCGCCGTCGGCGAGCGCCGCCGCGGCCAGCGTGGGGTCGATGACACGCTCGCCGCGCAGTACCCGCCGTACGGCGTCGGCCAGTTGGGCCGCCGGAGCGTCCTTGACCAGGAACGCCTCCGCGCCCGATTCCATCGCTCTGCGCAGATAGCCGGGGCGGCCGAAGGTCGTGACGATCACGATTTTGACCTCCGGCAGCTCTTCGCGCAGCCGCGCCGCCGCCTCGATGCCGGTCAGGCCCGGCATCTCGATGTCCAGCAGCGCCACGTCCGGGCGGTGCGTCCTGGCCGCCGCCAGCACCTCGTCGCCGCGGGCCACCTGGGCGACGACCTCGAGGTCCTCTTCGAGGCCGAGGAGCGTCGCCAGTGCTTCTCGCACCATCGACTGATCCTCCGCGAGCAGCACCCGGACGCTTCTCCTCATCCCCCCACCCTAGGGCTCCGCCCTCCCCCCACAACGGTTCCCCGCCCGGTCGCCTGCCCCCCCCCTTCCAGGGCTCGCCCCCCAGACCGCTCCCTCACCAGGCCGGTGGGCCGATTCTTTCTGGGGGCGCGCCCCCGGGCGGTTCTTCCGCCAAGGCGGCTGGCCGATCTTTTCAGGGGCACGCCCCCAAGACGGTCCTTCCGCCAGGGCGGCTGGCCGATCTTTTCAGGGGCGCGGGGAACTGCGCGGCCCGCCCCCACCGGGCTGTCAGCCCGAAAACAAGAGCATCTGCCCCGCTGGGGCCGGTTCTTCAGCCGCGCCACCGCGCGGGCTGAGCGCGCAGTTCCCCGCGCCCCTTCGGGGCACGACCCGCCGTGCGAACACCGCGCCACCGTCGTGGCGGGCCGCGCAGTTCCCCGCGCCCCTAAAGACACGTGGCTGGCCCCCGGCAGAAGAACCGCCCCAGGGCGCGCCCCCTGAAAAGATCGGTCTACCGCCCAGGTTGAGAGGCCGCCCAGGGCCGCGCCCCGAAAGATCGGCCCGCCGCCACGCAGAAGAACCGCCCGGGGGCGGGGCCGCGGCGGGGTTAGCCGAGGGCTTCGGTGAAGCTGGTGGCGCCCATGGCAGAGGTGACGGTGGCACGGTATTTGGGGCAGGAGCCCAAAGCGGCAGCGTCAAGATCGGCGGCGGTGCGCGGCTTCTGATCGGGGTGCTGCTCGATCCAGTTGGCGAGGTCGATGGCGAAGAACGCCTTGGCGCCCGCGGGGGCGCCGGAGTCCTTGATGCGGGGCCCCTCCTTGGCGAGGAAGGCGCAGAAGGTCGGCCCGTCGACCGGATTGGCACCGCCGGAGCCACCAGTGGCGGAGGCGGTGGCTGAGGCGGACGGAGAGGCGGCAGAAGCGCTGCCGGTGGCCTTGCCCGACCCCGTGGCGGACGGCCTGGAACCCCCCGAGCCCCCGCCGCAGGCGGCCAGCAGGAGCACTCCGGCCACCGCGACCCCGGCCGCCGGCACCGTACGTCTGATCACACGTCTCGTAGCGGAACGCGTCACGTCGACTCCCCCCAGGAAGGCGCCACGGCGGCGCCCGGTGGCCGGACCGTACCGAGCGCGGAGGCCCGGCGTCCCACCCCGGGCACGGATGGTTACAGCGTGAGGACCCGGCGGTGACAGCCGGACCCGGACGCGGACCGCCGTATGACATCTGTCATGGGGAAGACACGACTCGCGGCACTGCACGGGCGAGGGGCGGGCGGGCGAAGCTTGGTGGCATGAGCGCGATGGGGATGACGACCGCGAACGGGCCGGGGGCCGCCGTCAAGGGCGAGCCCGTGGTCGCCTTCAGCGATGTGAACAAGAGCTTCGGGCCGGTGCGGGCCGTCGCGGAGCTGAGCCTGACGCTGCACCCGGGCGAGACGGTGGCCCTGCTGGGCCCGAACGGCGCGGGGAAGTCGACCGCGCTCGACCTGATGCTGGGGCTGCGGAACGCGGACGGTGGGAGCGTGCGGCTGTTCGGCACGACCCCGGCGCAGGCCATCGCGGCGGGCCGGGTGGGCGCGATGCTCCAGAGCGGCGGCCTGATGGAGGACGTGACCGTACGGGAGCTGGTGAGCCTGGCGTGCGACCTGCACCCGAAGGCGTACCCGGTGGACGAGGTGCTGGCCGGCGCCGACATCGCCGACATCGCCGACCGCAAGGTCAACAAGCTCTCCGGCGGTCAGGAGCAGCGCGTACGGTTCGCGCTCGCGACGGCCGGGGCGAACGACCTGATCGTGCTGGACGAGCCGACGGTCGGCATGGACGTCAGCGCGCGGCAGGCGTTCTGGGCCACGATGCGCGGCCAGGTGGAGCAGGGCAGGACCGTGCTGTTCGCCACCCACTACCTGGAGGAGGCGGACGCCATCGCGGACCGCGTCCTGGTGCTGCACCGGGGGCGGCTGATCGCCGACGGGACGGCCGCGGAGATCAAGGCGCGGGCGGGCGCCCGCCGGATCACCTTCGACCTGGACGGCACGCCGGACGAGCGGGCGCTCGGCGCGCTGCCGCACATCGTCGGCCTCGACATCACCGGCCCGACCGTCCGCATCCGCTCCGACGACGCGGACGCCACGACGCACGCCGTGTACGCGCTCGGCCTGTACCCGCGCAATCTGGAGGTCTCGGGCCTCGGCCTGGAGCAGGCCTTCCTCGCCATCACCGACGCAGCGTCCGCCGAGGAGGCGGAGAACCGATGAAGACCCTGGTCAGACTGGAGATCGTCCGCACCCTGCGGAACCGCAAGTTCATGTTCTTCTCGGTGCTCTACCCGGGCCTGCTCTTCCTGATCATCACGGCGGGCGCCGACAGGACGAAGAAGATCGACGGCCTGAATCTCACGCTGGTCGCGTACTACATGGTCGCGATGGCGGCGTTCGGCGCGATGACGGCGGTGCTGATGGGCAACGCCGAGCGGATCGCGCGGGAGCGCGAGAAGGGCTGGGTGCGGCAGTTGCGGCTGACCGCGCTGCCCGGCCGCGGCTACGTCACCGCGAAGATCGCCTCCGCCGCGACCGTCAGCCTGCCGTCGATCCTGATCGTGCTGATCCTCGGCGCGACCGTGAAGAACGTCCGGCTCGACGCCTGGCAGTGGATCGCGATCCTGGGCGCGACCTGGGCGGGCAGCATGGTCTTCGCGGCGCTCGGCGTCGCCATCGGATACGTGGCCACGGCCGACGTCGCCCGGCCGGTCTCGATGCTCGCCTACTTCGTCCTGGCGATGCTCGGCGGTCTGTGGGTGCCGATCACCACCTTCCCGCACTGGCTCCGGACGACGGCCGACTACCTGCCGGGACGGCCGTACGCGGCGCTCGGCCAGTCCATCGAGTTCGGCAACGCGCCGCACGCCCGTGACATCGCCGTCCTCGCCTTCTACCTGCTGCTCTTCGCGGGTACGGCCGCCTGGCTGTACCGCAAGGACACGCAGAAGGCGTGACGCGGATGGCGAAGGAGGAGCAGGCGCGGCAGCAGCGGGCGCGGGACCGGGCGGAGGAGCAGGCGCGGGCGCGGGACCGGCCCTGGCCGCCGTGGCGGCAGGCGGTGGAGGACGCGGACACCACTGCCATGGGCCGCGCCCCCGAGACCCGCGGCCAGGCGTTGGTCAAGCTGATGTGGATCGGCATCTGGCTGCTCTACCTCGGCTCCCCCGTCAGCGACCTGGCCGACGGCCACCACGGCGCCCTGGTCACCGCCGTCGCCGGCTGCGGCCTGCTCGTCTTCGTCGTCTCCTACCTCGCCGTCGTCTTCCTGCGCACCAACACCGCGTACATGCAGGAGCGTTGGGTGTACGGGGTGCTCGCCGCCCAGCTCGCGCTCGCCTTCACGCTGTCCGCGACGCTCGGCAAGGACTGGCTGGTGATGTTCGTCTACGTGGCCGTCGCCTGCGGGGCGTCGCTGCCGGGCACGCAGTCCCGGTGGGCGATTCCCGCGGTCACGGCGGCACTCGCCGGGGTCGGCGCCTGGGTCGACAGCAGCGGCGACCTCTACCCGGCACTGGTCATCCCGGCCCTGCTCGGCGGCTTCGCGATGGTGGGCGTGCGGCAACTCGTCCGGACCATGCGGGAGTTGCGCGAGGCGCGGGAGACGGTGGCGCATCTGGCCGCCACCGAGGAGCGGTTGCGGCTCGCCCGTGACCTGCACGACCTGCTCGGGCACTCGCTGTCCCTGATCACGCTCAAGAGCGAACTGGCCGGGCGGATGCTGCCGGACCGGCCGCAGGACGCGGCGCGGCAGGTCGCCGACATCGAGAAGGTCAGCAGGCAGGCGCTGGTCGACGTACGGGAGGCGGTCAGCGGCTACCGCCGCCCGACGCTGGCCACCGAACTGGCCTCCGCGCGCTCCGCGTTGGCCTCCGCCGGGATCGCCGCGCGCGTCCACCAGCCGGACCGGCTGCCCGGTCTCGCCCCGGACGGCGAGGGCGCCCTGGCCTGGGCGCTGCGCGAGGCGGTGACCAATGTCGTCCGCCACAGCGGCGCCCTCACCTGCGTGATCGCCCTGGGCACCAGTGCGGACGGCGCCGCCGCCACCCTCACCGTCTCCGACGACGGCCGCGGCCCCGCTCCCCACCACACCCCCGGCAACGGCCTCAACGGCCTGACCGAGCGCCTCATCCTGGCCGGCGGCACCCTGCGCACCGCGCCCTCGGGCGACGGCGGCTTCCGCCTGACGGCGACGGTGCCGGTCGGCGCCGACGAGACGAGTCCGACCGGCGTCTGAGAACCCCTGGGGCCGTCTCAGCCCGCCACGTTCGGCAGGGTCACATCGCGCTTGGCGCCCGTCGCGTCCAGCGCGGGCAGCAGGGCGTCCGCGACGTCCTGCGGGGTGACGGCCCTGGTGGAGCCGTCCTTCGCCTTGAGCTTGACGGTGTCGAACGTGCCGCCGTAGAGCCCCTTGAGGACCGCGAGGTCGATGTGCGGCTGAAGCTTTCCGTCCGCGTCCGGCACCATCGTCAGGAACTTCGGGATCGACTTCATCGGCCCGAACTTGATGGACTTCAGGCCCGCCCGGACGACGACGAAGTCGGACATGGCCCGCTTGCCGAACCCGTTGACGGCGGCGTCCAGTTCGGCCTGGGTGACCTTCGGCGGGGTGGTCGTGACCGGCAGCGCGATGGCCGGGTTGGAGCCGGTCTCGGCGCGCGTACGGTACGCGGCGGCGACCTTGGCCGCGGCGGCGTTCACGTCGAAGGACTGGCCGGACGTGCCCGCCACCGGGACGGCCTTGCCGTCGGCGAAGCGGACCATGCCGTCGGAGCCCGAACCGCTCTGGCCCGCCAGTGACTTGAGCGCGACCCGCAGTTTGTCCTCGTCGACGACTATGACCGGGTCGGCGACGCGGCTGCCGCCGAAGAGCGAGCCGACGACGGAGACCGGGTTGTAGTCGGAGTGCGCGACCCCCCGGACCGTCGCGTCGGTGTCGACCGACAGGCCCGCCACCGACGGCTTGAGGCTCAACTTGCGGTCGCCGATGGTCAGTTCGAGCGGTGCGGTCTTGCGGTCACCGAGCGCGGTGTCCAGCATCTTGACCGCGTCGCCCTTGTTCTGGTTGCCGATGTCGACGCCCACCACGGTGGTGCCCTTCGGCACGTCGCCGTGGGTCATCAGCAGTCCGGCGCCGTACGCGAGCACCGCGATGGTGCACACCCCGACGCCCAGCAGGGCCACCTTGGAGCGGCCCTTCTTCTTCGCGGGCGGACGCGGCACGGCGGGCGCGGGCTGCGCCGCGCGCGGCTCGGCGATGACGGGGGCGGGCACGGGACCGGCGCCGGGGCCGCCCGGCACGGGCGCGGCGGGACCCGGCGCACGCGGCGTGCGCGCTCCCGGACCTCCCGGCTGCACAGCCGGAATACCGCTGACCAACGTGTCGTCCGACAGCCGTCCGCCCGGGGCGTCCGGCACGACGGGCGGCCGGAAGCCGCCGCTGGTGTCCTCGGGGCCGGGTCCGTCGCCGGGAGGCGTCGGGGCGCGGAAGCCGCCGCTGGTGTCCTCGGGGCCGGGTCCGTCGCCGGGCGTCGGCGGGCGGAAGGCGGAGGGGGCGGACCGGCCGCGCTGGTCGGCGGCGGGCGGCACCTGCATGTGGCCGGTCACCGGGCCGGAGGTCGGCCCCGCGGGCGGCTGGTACTCCGGGAAGGGGCTGTTGGGCCCGTCGGCGGGCGGCGCGTAGGGAGCCGCGGCGGCCTGGGCGCCGTACGGGGTGCTCAGCGGATCGGGACCCTGCCCCTGGCTCTGCCCTTGGCCCTGGCTCTGTCCCTGACCCTGGCTCTGACCCTGGTCCTCGGGACGGCCGTACGGGTCGGGTCCGGGGAAGGTGCCCGAGGGCCGCGGCACTCCGGGCGGGAACGCGTCGATGCCGTACGGCGGCTCCGGCTGCGGCTCCGTACCGAATTCCGGGCCGAACTCCCCGGCGAAGAGCGACGGGACACCGGCGGCCGGGGTGTCGTGCGGGCCGCGCGCGGAAGGGTCGCCGCCCTGCGGGGTGCCGACCGGCGGCGGGAGGTACGGCGTGGACGCCGTACCGGGCGCGGCGGCCGACGACGGGTACGGGCTTGAACCGGTACGGGAGTCGGAGCCCGCACCGGAGCCCGCACCGGCACCGGCAGCAGGACCGGCGCCCGTACCGGAACCCGCGCCGGGGGCGGGAGCGGAGCCAGGACCCGGCTGCCCGGCCTGGGACTTGCGCGGCGCGAACCAGTCGCTGGTCTTCTCCGGCTGCGGCTCCGGCTCGCCCGACGCCTCGGCGGCGGCCGGTTCCGCGGCGGACGCGGGCTCGGGCGCGGGCGGCTCGGGCGCCGGGTTGTTCTCGTCGACCGGCTTGCGGACCACGACCGGCGGGATCGGGCGCGAACCGGGGATGTTGATCCGGATGCGCGTCGTCAGCGTCGTCTCGGTCTTCGGCTCGTCGGCCGGCGGCGGTTCGGGCGCGGCGGCCGGCTCGGGCGTACCGCCCGGTCGCGGACGCTCCTGCGGGTGCAGCGAAGGAAACGGGCGCGAGCCGTACGGCGGAGTGCCCGAGGGGTACGCGGCACCGCCGCGGCCCTGCGGCCCGGACGACGAACTGTCAGTTTCACGACTCAAAGCAGGCTCTCCCGGTTAGCTTCGCCACCCGTCACGGTTCTCCGCGGGCGGCTCGCCGGCGCGCACCACCATACCGACCGGCGTGTAACGACGACTCTGGTCCGGCGGAACGCTCGGTCTCAGCCAACCACGAGCCCGCCCCCGCCCGCCAAGTCAGGCGGTATTCGGCCCGGATGGGGGCAGTTGGGGCAGGGTGGCGCAGATCACGCCCGCCATGGCCCCGCCGAGCAGGTACACATACGGTCCGAGTCCGGCCGCGAACAGGAAGTCACCTTCGGGGCGGGTGGTGCTCAGCAGCATCACGCACACCAGCCAGACCCCGGCGGGCACGACCGCGCCGAGCCGGGTGCGGGTGAGCGTCACGCCGCCGTAGAAGACCGCCACGCAGCCCGCGAGGCCCAGCAGCAGCCCGCCGGGGAACCAGCCCGCCTGGACGAGCGCCCCGGCCGCCGCGACCAGCGCTCCGAGCACACCGAGGACGACGTACGCGACCACGCGCAGCGGCTGGCTCACCGCGCACCGCCGTCGGAGTCGGGACCGCCCTCGGCGGGGAAGAGGTCGTCGCCGCGGCCCTCGGTCAGGGCCTCGCCGCGCACCTGCCGGTAGTGCTCGGTGGCGAAGAACGGCTGGCCGAGGTCGTTGGAGAGCGCGAAGAAGGGTCCGTCCACGGCGATCTGGCTGGCGTGCGCGCGCATCGCGGCCGTCTTCTGCCCGGTGTGGTCGGCGCCGTCGACGGTGACGGTGACGAGGTCGTCGTCGACGACACCCGGCACGTCGTCCACGGAGGCGATCCCGCCGAAGGGGAAGTCCTTGCCCGCCGCCGCCAGCCGCGCGAAGCCCGCCTCGACGATCGAGCGCGGGGTGCAGATCTCGTAGACCCGCGCGATCCGGTGGCCCCGCTCGGCGGCCAGTTCGTAGCCGCGCAGCGCGACCCGGTGCGCCTGGATGTGGTCGGGGTGGCCGTAGCCGCCGTTGCTGTCGTACGTCACCAGCACCTGCGGGCGGGTGTCGAGGATCACCTCGGCCAGGTGTCCCGCCGCCTCGTCCAGGTCGGCCTGCCAGAAGCAGTCCTCGCGGTCGTTCTGGGAGACGCCCATCATCCCGGAGTCGCGGTAGCGGCCCGCGCCGCCGAGGAAGCGGTGGTCGGTGACGCCCAGCTCGGCCATCGCGGCCGCGAGTTCACCGATGCGGTACTCGCCGAGGGTGTCGTCGCGGTCGGCGGCCAGGTGCGCCAGCTCGGGCGGGATCACCTCGCCCTCTTCACCGAGGGTGCAGGTGACCAGGGTGACAAGGGCGCCCTCTGCCGCGTACTTGGCCATGGTCGCGCCGTTGTTGATCGTCTCGTCGTCCGGGTGGGCGTGGACGAGCAGCAGACGCCGCGCGGGAAGATCGGTCATGAGGGAAGCCTACGGCTCCCCGGCGTACCGCTCTTCCCCGCAGCTCACCGAGCCCGGCACGGGCCGCTCAGAACTTGATGTCCGAGATCATCCCCGCAACGTTGTTGGTGAGGTCTGTGATCTGTGGCGCCCAGGTTGAACTCGCCAGGTAGAAACCGAGCAACGTACAGGCGATCGCGTGCCCGGCTTTGAGCCCGGAACGGCGGATCAACAGGACGACGACGATCAGCAGCAGCAGCACCGCCGAAATCGAGAGTGCCACAGCGGCTCACCTCCCAGTACGCAGGGTCATGTCAGTTGCCACATGCTTATTACCCACCCACGGCTACTGATCATAACTTTCCGTGCCACCGCATATGTCGGGGCACGGAAGCACATGGGGGCGCATGACCAGATCCAGCCACCGGGCGCGGTCCTCGCGGTGGTGCTCCGGCGCAGGTGGGGAGGTACAGCGGCGGCCGGTCCCCGGGAAGAACGGCGAGTGTCGGACGTACGGCCTAGTGTCACGGATATGACGCAGCTCTCATTCCCCCGACAGCACGCCCGTACGCAGCGGTTCACCCTCGGCGCCCCGCGCTCCTTCACCGTGTCGCCCGACGGCGGCCGGGTGGTGTTCCTCAGATCCCGCGCCGGGGACGACCCGTCACATCTGCTGTGGGTCCGTGACCTGCGGGAAGAAGGGGCGGGCGAGGGCGCGGGCACGGAGTACGCGGCGGCCGACCCCGCGGCGCTGCTCGGCGGCGGCCAGGAGGAGCTGTCGGCGGCCGAGCGGGCGCGCAGGGAGCGCAGCCGGGAGGGCTCCGCGGGCGTCGTGGGCTACGCGGTGGACGACACGGTGTCGCTGGCCGCCTTCGCGCTCTCCGGGCGGCTGTTCACCGCCGGGCTGCTGCCGGGGGCCGCGGGGGCACGGGAGTTGACGGTGCCGGGACCCGTGGTCGATCCGCGGCCCTCGCCGGACGGCCGGTGGGTGGCGTACGCCTCGGGCGGCGCGCTGCGGGTCGTGGCGGCCTCGGGCACGGACGACAGGGCGCTGGCGGAGCCGGACGGCGAGTCGGTGTTCTGGGGGCTGGCGGAGTTCATCGCCGCCGAGGAGATGTCGCGCAGCCGCGGCTTCTGGTGGGCGCCGGACAGCTCCGCGGTGCTCGCCGCGCGGGTGGACGAGTCACCGGTCGGCCGCTGGTGGATCTCCGACCCGGCGCACCCCGAGCGCCCGCCGGCCGAGGTGGCCTACCCGGCCGCCGGTACGGACAACGCGGTGGTGACGCTCGCGCTGCTCGGCCTGGACGGCTCCCGGGTGGACGTGGAGTGGGACCGGGAGCGCTACCCGTACCTGGCGGCCGTCCACTGGTCGGCGGCCGGTCCGCCGGTCCTGCTGGTGCAGGCCCGCGACCAGCGCGAACAGCTCTACCTGAACGTGGACATCGCGACCGGTACGACGCGGACGCTGCGCACGGAGGAAGATCGAATTTGGCTGGATCTCTTCCCCGGCGTCCCCGCCACCACGTCCGACGGCACCTTGGTGCGGATCGCCGACGAGGGCGACGTACGGGTGCTGATGGTCGGCGACCGGGCGCTGACCGGTCCCGAGTCGCATGTGCGGGCGGTGCTGGACGTCGGCGACGAGGACGTGCTGATCGCCGCGTCGGCGGGCGCCGCCGCCGCCGAGCCGGAGATCGGCGAGCTGCATGTGCTGCGGGTGAGCGAGCGGGGCGTGGAGCGCGTCTCGACCGAGCCGGGCGTGCACACCGCGACGCGCTCGGGGCGGGTGACGGTGCTGCACTCGGCGACGCCGGACCGTCCGGGGCGCACGGCGCGGGTGCTGCGCGACGGCGAGCAGATCGCGGATATCGCCTCGTACGCGCAGACGCCGTCGCTGACCGCCAGGGCGCGGCTGACCGAGGCGGGCGAGGACCGCATCCCGGCCGCCGTCCTGCTGCCGAGCGGATACACCGAGGGCGACGGACCGTTGCCGGTGCTGCTCGACCCGTACGGCGGCCCGCACGGCCAG
The DNA here is from genome assembly GCF_055558595.1 of Streptomyces sp. NPDC025721. Classification (NCBI taxonomy): domain Bacteria; kingdom Bacillati; phylum Actinomycetota; class Actinomycetes; order Kitasatosporales; family Streptomycetaceae; genus Streptomyces; species Streptomyces sp. NPDC025721. The sequence continues at coordinate 14,407 of NZ_JBVHMF010000051.1, forward strand.
CGGGTGCAGGCGGCGCACAACGCGCATGTGGTCTCGCAGTGGTTCGCCGACCAGGGCTTCGCGGTGATCGTCGCGGACGGCCGCGGCACCCCGGGGCGCTCCCCCGGCTGGGAGAAGGCCATGGCGGACAAGCTGATCGAGGTGTCGCTGACCGACCAGATCGCCGCGCTGCACGCGCTGGCGGGGACGTATCCGCTGGATCTGGGCCGGGTGGCCATTCGCGGCTGGTCGTTCGGCGGCACGCTGGCCGCCGCGGCGGTGCTGCGCCGTCCGGACGTCTTCCACGCGGGCGTCTCGGGCGCGCCGTTGACCGACCAGTGGCTCTACGACACGCACTACACCGAGCGTTACCTGGGGCAGCCCGGCGAGCGGCCGGGCGTGTACGAGGCGAATTCGGTGGTCACGCGGGACGGCATCACCGAACTCGCCGAGCCCGCCAGGCCGTTGATGATCATCCACGGCCTGGCCGACGACAACGTGATGGTGGCCAACAGCCTGCGGCTGTCCACCGCCCTGCTCGCCGCGGGCCGCCCGCACGAGGTGCTGCCGCTGTCCGGCATCACGCACATGACGCCGCAGGAGCAGGTCGCGGAGAATCTGCTGCTGCTCCAAGTGGACTTCCTGAAGCGGTCCCTGGGCCTGGACAAGAGCTGAGGTCCAGCCGCGCGGGTGATCAGCGTCCGTCGCCGCCCGGCTCCCGCGGGAAGCCGGGCGGGGGCGGCGGGTAGCCCGGCGGGGACTGCGGCGGAAACTGCGGCGGCGGGCCGAACCCCCCGCCCGCGGGCGGCTGTTGAGGCGGCTGGGAATAAGGGGACGCGTGGGGCGGCTGACCCCAGCCGCCGGGAGCGGGCGCGGAGCCCGGTGCCGAACCCGGTGCCGGGCCCGGCGTTGACCCCGGCGCGGATGCGGGCACGGACCCCGGCGCCGCGCCGTACCCCAGCGGCGGCGGACCCCAAGCGGGCACCGGCCGCGGGCCGTCCGTACTCCTGCCGGGCACCGCCAGCAGCAGGAGCACCACCAGCCCCACCGCCAACTCGACGACCAGGAAGACCTGCTGACTCTTCTGATACAGCGGCAGGTGGTCGAACTCGAACAGCTGGTGGTAGCTGTGCCAGTTGTCCAGCGCGACGACGCAGAAGACGACCGCCGCGAAGCCGAAGGCGACGCCGAGCGCCCTGGAAGCCGCCGACTTCGCGAAGGCGACCCAGGCGACGAGCAGCGCGAACACGACCCGCAGCCAGCCCGCGTAGGCGACCGGCATGCCGAGCAGCGTGGTCAGCGTGCCCTCGCCGGTCAGCAGGTGCCGGTAGAAGTGCGGCGGAAAGTCGTTGGCCGTCGTGTACTTGTGCGTCTCGAAGATCTGCCAGCCGGCCCCCTCGATCGCGAGCAGCACCAGCAGCACCCCCGCGGCCACCGCCGCTCCGCGCCGCGGCCCCACCGGCGCGGCGCCGGGCCCGCTCGACGGCGCGGTGTCCGACGGCGCACCGCTCAGCGGCACATCCCCGACCGGCGCGCCGCCCCGCACCGGGCGCCTGCCCGCGAGGCCGATGACCACGAGCGCGATCCCGCCGAGCGTGAAGGCGACCGCGGTGGCCAGCGCCCGGGTGTGCATCTGCGCCCCGGCGGTCCAGTCCGACTGGAAGATCCACAGACCGGGCAACCGATATCCGAACGCGAAGACCCCGGCGGTCACGAAGGCCCACCCGGCGGCGGGCCGCGCGGACCACACCAGGGCGCCGAGCAGGACCACGAGCAGTACGCCGTCCAGCGCCGCGGTGGCCAGCAAAGCGTGCTGGTAGACGGCGTGGTCGAGGCCGAGCCAGGCCCAGAGCGTGTCGTGGAATCCGACGTGCTTGATGTCGCGGACCGTCCAGGCGATCTCCACCGCGACGAGAACCGCGCAGATCAGCGCCCCCGCGATCCGCGCTCCCGGCGCGAGTGTCCGCGGTCCGACCGGACCTGGCGGCGTGAAGCCGGACCCCTGCCCGTACGGCGACTGCTGCTGCATACCCTGCTGCATGGCCTTCTCCCCCATGGCCCAGTGTTCCCTCAGATATACCCGTGCCACTTGGGGTAGGAACAGTCGGTTCGCGAACCAGGAGGAGACTGCGGGGAGTTGACGAGCGGCCGGCCGGGGTCGCTCGCGACGCCCGGCCGGCCTACGGCACCCGCACGGCCGTACGTTGTTCAGACTGCTACGTCCGTATATCGGAGTTGCGACGGCTAAGTTGCACGCATGTTAACGCGCTTCGCCTGGATATATCCGAAATGCCCGATGTTTTGGATCACTGTCAAGCACGTACGGAGGACGATCTGCAAAATCTTCGCTCAAGATGCCAAACAACAAGCTTTCTTCCCTCCTTCCCCCCTTGACTGAAGGTTGATTCCATTGCGAAAGTCCGCTCAACCCGCGACGCACAACCCCGTCGCGTCGACCAGACTCCTGCTGCGGGGGCAATCGCGATGACGAGTTCCACATCGACCACGGTCACCGAGCCGATCGGTGACCCCGGCGACCCCGGGAAGGAGGGGGCAGCGGCCACGAAGGTGGACCCCGAGTTGGTCGGGCGGTCACCGGGCCAGCTCATGTGGCGGCGGTTCAGGCGCGACCGAACCGGTGTCATATCGGCCTATGTGGTCCTGTTCTTCTTCGCGATAGCGATCTTCGCTCCCTTGATCGCCAAGCTGTACGGCAAGAACCCGTACACTCTCTACGGGCAGAACAGTCCGGACCTGCTCAACGAGTTCGGCTACCCGGTCGCGCCCAACGGCGGTATCAGCAGCCACTTCTGGTTCGGCATCGAACCCACGCTGGGCCGCGACGTCTTCACCCAGCTCCTCTACGGCATCCGCACCTCGCTGGCGATCAGCATCGCGGTGACGATCATCGTCACCATCACCGCGATCATCCTCGGTGTGGTCGCCGGATACATGGGCGGCAAGACGGACTACTTCATCGGCCGGATCAGCGACCTGCTGATGGCGTTCCCCGCCCAGCTCTTCTTCGTCGCTTTCATGCCCGTGGTCACCGCGCTTCTGGTGTCGCCGTCCGACGCGACCCCCACCTACATCCGCGTGATCGCGCTGATCGTGGTGCAGTGGTTCCTCGGCTGGATGGGTCTGGCCCGCTTGCTGCGCGGCCAGGTGCTCACGCTTCGGGAGCGTGAGTTCATCGAGGCCGCCCGGGTCACCGGCGCCTCGCCCTGGCGCATCGTCCGCCGGGAACTGCTGCCCAACCTGGTCACCCCGATCCTGGTGCAGAGCACGCTCATGCTGCCCGGGTTCGTGACCGCCGAGGCGGGCCTGTCCTTCCTCGGTGTCGGCCTCGTGGAGCCGACCCCCGACTGGGGACGGATGTTCGCCAGAGCCGGTGAGATCTACCAGAACGACCTCACCTACATGTTCTTCCCGGGTATCGCCATGGTGATCTTCATCGTCGCGTTCAACCTGCTCGGGGACTCGGTCCGGGACGCGTTCGATCCGAAGACCGCACGCTGAGGAAGCACAGCAACAGGGGGTGGCTGCCGCCCCTCTCACCAGGAGAGCCAGGCAGCTAACAGGTAACAACGAACAGGGGTGCATTCACCGCTATGAACCTTTCCATGCGTAGAACCCGGGCTGCGTTGGTGGCGGTCGCCGCCGGTGCGCTGGTTCTCACCGCTTGCAGCAGCGGCGGCGGGGGCGGCAAGGGCGAGAACAACGACGCCAAGCAGAAGCAGGACAAGAGCAAGACCCAGCTTCAGTCGCAGATCACCTTCGGTGACGCCGCGGCCTCCACCGGACCGGCGGAGCCCATCGCGGGCGCCGAGCAGGGCGGCACACTGCACGCCCTGGAGCGCGACAGCTACACGCACCTCGACCCGGGCCAGATCTACGTCAGCAACGAGGGCCAGCTCGCCACCCTGATCCACCGTGGTCTGACCACGTACAAGCTGGACAGCAAGGGCAACTACACCGTCGTCGGCGACCTCGCCACGGACAGCGGTGTGGAGTCCGACGGCGGCAAGACCTGGACCTTCAAGCTGAAGGACGGGATCAAGTTCCAGGACGGCACGCCGATCACGGCCACGGACATCCGCTGGACCGTTGAGCGGCTGTTCGCCCCGTTCGTCACCAACGGCCCGCAGTACCTGCAGCAGTGGCTGGCCAACACCAGCGGCTCGGACTTCCGCAAGCTGCTCCCGGAGGGCCCGTACAAGGGCAAGCACCTGCCGGACAGCCTGCTGTCGACGCCGGACGACAAGACCATCGTCTTCCACTTCCCGAACCCGGAGCCCGACGCTCCGTACCTGTTCGCGATGCCGGGCTACTCGGTGGTGGACCACGCGAAGGACACCAAGGAGAAGTACGACAAGGCGCCCGTCGCGTCCGGTCCGTACATGATCAAGACCTTCGACACCGGCAAGTCCATGACCCTGGTGAAGAACCCCGCCTGGGACCCGAAGACGGACGCGGCGCGTCACCAGTACGTCGACACGTACGACATCACGTTCAACCACCAGGCCGAGGACTCCACCAAGCGCCTGATGTCGGACTCCGGTGACAACCAGACCTCGCTGAGCTTCGCGAACGCGGTCGACCCGGACGACACCCCGACCGTGGTGGGCACCCCGTCGATCTACAAGCGCACGGTGGCCGGTTACCAGCCGTTCGTGGGTGAGATCAACTTCAACATGAACAAGATCAAGGACGTCAACATCCGCAAGGCGTTGGCGCTCGCGATCCCGACCAAGCCCGTGTGGCAGGCGCTCGGTGCCTCCTACGGCGCCGAGTACGCGGGCGGCTTCATCAGCCCGACCCTCGCCGGTTACCAGAAGGCCGACCCGCTGGGCAAGGTCGCCAAGCCCGACGGTGACCCGGTGGCGGCCAAGAAGCTGCTCACGGACGCCGGCAAGGTCGGCATGAAGATCACCTACGCGTACATCAACACCACCGCCGGCCAGCAGTACTCCCTGGCGATCGCCAACACGCTGACCCAGGCGGGCTTCAACGTCCAGCGCAAGGAACTGCCGTCGGACACGTACTACGACCTGATCGGCAAGGTCGACAACCCGTACGACATCTACGCCTCCGCGTGGGGTGCCGACTGGCCGTCGACCCTGACGGTGATCCCCCCGGTCTTCGACGGCCGGACGATCGCCGACCAGGCGCCGAACTACTCGCACGTGAACGACCCGCACATCAACTCCGAGATCGACCGCATCAAGAAGATCACGGACCCGAAGGAAGCGGCTGACGCCTGGTTCCAGCTCAACACCTACATCACCACCAAGGTGATCCCCGGTGTTCCGACTGTGTACTACAAGCAGCTCCAGATCTTCGGTTCGAAGGTGGGCGGCGTTGTCTACAACAACGTCACCTCGGGCATCGACCTGACGAAGCTGTACGTCAAGAAGTAAGCACCCTCGCGGCCTTCGGTGGGGGCGGGCAGCCGCCCGGCCCCCCCCTGGGTGCGGCCCCCCGCCCCCCGCCGCCGTCCCCTTAGAGCTGCGAACACCACGCTTCTACTCCTCGTCCCCCCGAACATCGGCGC
>NZ_JBVHMF010000052.1:0-18192 GCF_055558595.1 Streptomyces sp. NPDC025721
GCCCAGTCGCTATGGCGCAGAACCTACCAAACCATCGCAAAGCGCATCCACTACCGGCAGCGACGACAGCGGGCTCTCGAAGCCCCCTGTAGTACTGGTCACGGCTTGATCATTCCATCGTTTCTGCATCTCGTCCGCACCACACCAGCTTTGCTCAGATCAACTCATTGTGTTAGCCGTTGTTAGGGCGTGCAGATCTTTAACTCGTCTTTTTGACCTTGGTCTGGGTGGGGTCGGGAGCGAGGAACGTCGCGACGTCGGCTGGGGTACGAAGGCGGGCGGTTGAGGTGTTGATGTGTTGGCCGTGTGCTTCCAGGAGTGGGCGGATTTCCTGTTTCGCGCGGCTGATGGTCATGGCGGTGACGCCGAAGAGCTGGCCGAGGAGGTCCATGGTTGCGAGTTTGCGCAGGTGGAGCACGGTGACCAGGACTCGGTCTGCTGGGGTGAGTTTGGCTTTGGCACCTGTGCCAGGGGCCACCAGGCGCTCGTGACCGCGGCGGGTGCGGAGCACTTGCTCGTGTCGGACCTCCAGCTCTGGAGTCAGCGTGTCGATCAACTGGCTGAGCTGTTGGCGGGGCATACCGGTCAGTTCCGGGTCCTGCAGTGAAAATTGCGTGAGGCGGGCCGGTCTGATCGCCAGGTCCTGGTCTGACGTGCTGTCGGTCGTCGCCGCGTCCGGCGGGTGCTGGGGGTGGAGGGTGTAGTTCCAGTCGCCGTGGAAGCGGTGGCGGGTGATGGGCAGGGCGGCGATCTCGTCGTCAGTGACCTGGATGCCGGTGGGGTAGAGGCTGGTGTCGAGTTCGGCGTGCACGGTCAGGCCGGATTTGGTGGTGGTCGCGGCGATGCTCTCAACGATGACTTCGTGGCTGGTCAGGGGCCTGCCGCGCCAGTTCATGGTGATGTGGGAGAACAGCCGGTGCTCGATCCGGTTCCACTTCGATGTTCCGGGAGGCAGGTGGCACACGGTGACCGCCAGGCCGGTTTCGGCCGCGAATCGGGCGAGTTCGGTCTTCCAGGTCCGGGTGCGGTACCCGTTGGAGCCACCCGCGTCGGCGGTGATCAGCAGCCGCCCGGCCGTCGGGTAGGCGGCCCGCCCGGCACTGTTCCACCAGCGGCGGATGGATTCGACGGCGAACGCGGCTGTGTCGTGATCGGTGCCCACGTTGACCCAGCCGGTGTTCGCGGCGACGTCGTAGATGCCATAGGGAACCGCTCTTCCCAGCTCCCGGTCGGGGAAGTCGTGGGTGTCGACCCGCACCGGCTCGCCTTTCGGCTCCCATTCACGGCCGTTGTTCTTGAAGGGGCCGACCAGTTCCTTCTTCTTCGTGTCCACGCTGATCACCGGAGCCCCGTCGTCCCGATGGTCGCGGGCCTGTTCGTTGAGGTAGCTGAACTGTGCGTCCCGGTCGGGGTGCTGCTTGCCCTCCAGCGTCTTGGCGTTGCTCTGCAGGCTGAAGCCCTCCTCGCGCAGGAGGTCGCCCACCGTGTCCGCACAGATCCTGTGGCCCTGCCGGGTCAGCTGGGCGGCGAGCTTGCGGGTGGATTTGGTGGTCCAGCGCAGGGGCGACATGGGATCTCCGCGGACGTCGGGCTCGACCAGCGTGAGGAGTGCCACCCGAACGGCCGGGTTCCGGTCGACGACCCGTTTGCGGCCGGCGCCGGGCCGGCGGATGCGTCCCAGCGGGGCCTGTCCAGAATCCAGCTCCCGCACTCCGACTGACACAGTGGCCTCACGGACACCGGCGGCACGGGCGACAGCCCTGATCCCGCCGTGGCCCAGCGACTGTGCCTCCGCCCCTATCAGCAGGCGACGCTGCCGCTCGTCAAGGTGCGGCAGAATCACCTCGAACTTGGCTGCCAGCACGGCCCGTTGCCCATCCAACCCGCTCATGCCAGACCAACGAACCACCGAACGGAAAGCCACGAGTTAAAGATCTGCACGCCCTAAGAATCTGCAGCTATTACCGAGTCTGCCATTCTTGAACGCACAACCAAGCTTGCGAGAGCAGGCGTTACCACACCAGCGAGCGCGAAGATAGTTGCGATAATTAGCCAACCGCCTCGATGAAGCGCTAATGCAGTCAAACAAACAGGACCTACGATATTAATCAACTGATCGCCCCATCTGAACAATGCAAGATACTCACCACGACGAGTTTCCGGGCTAAGGCCGTAAGACAATCCCCATGCAGAAGCGGACGAGTACATCTCTCCAAGAGTAAGAAGGACAGTCCCTAGCACAAGGAGGCCCATAGTCCAGTAGTCCAACACGTAAGTACTCATCACCAGCACCGCACAGGCCGCAGCCAAGAACATGCCAGCGCGACGTTGGCAACGGACCGCTCCGGGGATGTCATCCGCGCCAGCACTGGCACGGACCTGCAGAAGTATTACCATTACTGTATTGATCGCCAACACTACAGAAATAGTGAATCGCGGCGCATCAGTTTTTTGAAGAATCCACAAAGGAATAACCAAGGAAAGGATAATGTCACTCGCAGCAAAAACTCCGGTCACCAGCGATAGCATCAAGAAGGGACGATCATTCAGAGCCCGTCGCCCTTTCTGTTGCTTCGATATTCTCCCAGCCCCTGAAACATTTCGCTCCGCATAGAGAGCAAGAAGAACAACGTCTACAGCAAAAGTGAAGGCGTTGACCCAAATTGCGCTGATTATAAGAGACCTAGACTCCAATCCCACAATCACCCCCGCCGTCGCAACCCCGACCGTAGACCCCAAATTGGACAGAGATCTCAAGTAAGCGTTCACTTTGACCCGGTTTTGGGATGCTGCTATTTCGCCGAGATAACGGACTCGGCCGGAGCTCCCCAATGCAGCGGCTAGTCCGATTGTCGTTACGATGAAAAGAAAATCACAAAACCCATGGACAAACGGCAGATAGGAAAAAAGGATCGCTTGGAGTAGTGCTCCAAGAATCCAAGTCTTACGCCCCCCCAGATGATCAGAGAGCGTTCCGAACGGCACCCACAAGATGAGAGAAGCGAGTCCGGCTACAGAGAATCCTATGGAAACCTGGGCCGCACTCAGGTCAACATAGAGAGTAAAATAAACTACACTGCAGGCCGTATAGAGACCTTGACCAATTGAATAAGTGACGGTTTGAACAATAAGCGCAGGGTGCAATACAGTCGAAGCTCCGCGCGACAGAAAAGAACTACCCACCGGATTAATCCATTTCTTGCAGACGGATTCGGATCTACTCTTCAGGGATGCGGATACATCATCGCGCATGCCTAGCGAAACTCGCAATGAATATCTCTGTACCCATTCCACCGGTCAGTAGTCGATCGCTTCGGTCATTGGTTATTTTGGACAACCAGTCATTAGTGCCGATGTCGACCAGCGAGTAACTCTCACCAAGGTCATTCATCGCGGATATTTTGACGCACGCGTCCTCGTAGTATCCGATTCCGGCATGTCTATCGAGGTCGAAAACCACGTCGACTCCCGGGAACTCACCTTTTGTGTCGAACTCCAGACTTGTACGCAGTGTTTCTTCAAAAGCATTCTTCATGAATATCAGAGGCCTCCTGAGATATGTATACTCAGTAGGGAGGGTGCCGATGAAACCGGGAAGATCGCTGACGGGGACTGTCGCAGGGATAGGAATCCCGAAGTGTTCGAAAACACTGAATCCAGGCTTTTGTGTGTGACGTCGGATAAATTCTCTATCGAGCCCTTGTTTTCTTATAATCAGTTCCATTATCCGCATAGATGACAACGCCAGAGAAACACTGCCGAGTCGGTAACCAAGACTCCTCGCACCAGATATTATGGTCAGGTAAATTCCTACGTGCTTACTGAATGCTTCGGCCTTGAAACTCAAGTGGTCATCGGCGTTCCTGGCATCTATAAGGCTCAGCGCTCTGAAGTGCGGTGTGAAGCCGGGTTGTTCGTGTACTTGTGTACGCAACTCGCGATGGAAGGTGCCGAGTGACGTGCCTCTCCAGTCAGCTAGACGCTCGCGCCTCTCACGCGCCGCTTCGAGTGCCAGAACCACCACTGCATCGGCTACGACCTCCGTGTTCCGGATCGTGCTCAGCACTGTCTTCTGGCTGATTCCCGCGAGGCCGGTATTCGAAGCAAATGCGGTAACGGGCGATAGTTCAAGCAATTTCATATCTGCCGGGATTATCCCTGCCGCAAATGCATCAAACTCCAGCACCGCTCGCTGATCAAGGACTGACGGCTGCGTAAAGGAATTACCTCTATACTGTCGGTAGACATCGAAGGGAGACACATGCCGCGCCCGCGCAGCATGGGCCTCTATTAGTAAACTTTGCTGGGCTCGCGGCGTAGTAGCATTAAGTGCCTTGCGCAGATCGTCTGCAGCCTCGTCAGATGTGAAGGAGAAGTCCTGGCTACTCATGCTCTGGATTCTTCCGCTCGTTCGAATAAGGCCAGAAGTAGATCTTGGCGGATACTAAGATCTCTCGGATTGAAACAAGAAACTAGCGAATCCAGTCACATCCGAATCGGGATGCAAGGCTACTTTGTATTGCTTTCGTTGTGGGTGCGATTTCCTCCTGCAGGGCTTCATCGTGTTCCGGAGCGATCGGAACGAATCTCGTCTTGCCTTCTTCGTCGGTCCGTACCAGGGTAGATCTCTTGTCTGATGCCTTGGTGGCATAACTCACGGCCAGTACGGAACGGTCGAGAGGGCCGAGGGGGAATCCTCTTTCCGTGAGCTGGCACTCCATCTCCTGCAGTACTTTCTCCGGTGACGCGCACAGAGCGTCGTAGCTCACAGCAACAGTTTGATCGTCCGGCAGCTCCAAAGCCTTCTCGTAGAACTGACTCCACAGAAGAGCACGTTCATTCACATCCTTCCCGGCCCAGGAGTAACCTCTATCGAAGGACCTGCCCAGACTCTTCACGACTCCGACAGGATGACGGAGCATAAGAACGAACAATGCATTAGGGGCGTCCACGGATAATTCACGGCCGACAAGCAGATTCCATGGGCAGTGATCAAGGTAGTAGTCGCTGGCCTTTGCAGTGGCGATGGACTCTGCGAAGGTCCGTGCATGGGCACGGAGTTCCTGGAGATACTCGTCTAGGAAGTAGCTTGGCGCCCCCTCGAACTCCGCATCTCCACAGACTCGGGCGAAATGAAATCCGCCGTATTCACCCATGTCGCACACATGCTCCGAAGAGCCGAGATAGGTGCCGGTCATTGTCGTTCCGCTGCGAGGGCTCCCGAGAACCAGGATGCCGCGCGGGGTATTCAAGATTAGACACTCGTTCCTTACTCGGATGCGGACATTTTCAGGCTAGCTTTATCTTCAGGCGTCGGTACGCCCTGTCCACCGCTTCTTCGTAGTCGGACTGAGTGTCAGCTCCAACTACGATGAACGCAGAACGGCGATCAATTGCGTGCTCGTGCACCACGTCGCCGACTTTGCAGAATGCTTTCCAGCTCAGAACTCCGAGGCACGCCAGTGCCTCAGTCTCGCTGGGCACTTCGACGATGGTGCCGGCGGCGGCAGGCGACAGAGCGAACCCGCCCAGGTATTTTTTGGTGGAAACGGCCTTGATGTCGCTGCTTCCTAGAGTCCCGTGAGCGATTGCCTCCCATACGCTGCTGCCGAGATAGTGGGTGAGGAGACTTGGTATCCAGGCCCCTCCTATGCGGCTGGCCATCTCCGAGAACACTAGGCTTCCATCTGGCTGTTTGAAGAGCTCGAGATGCGTCGCCCCATGCGAGACTGCTAGGGCCTCATTGATCTGCTGGTGTAGGCGCAAGACCTGTTCGTAGAGTCCAGGATCCTGGTGCGGGAATATAAGGCGACTGCCGTCACGAAGGCTATGACTCGGATTAGTTTCTCTGACAATGGTAAGTTGATTATGATAGTAAGCGCTGATGGTGAAGTAGAGAGGCTTCGCTCCTGCCCAAAAGGCATCCACGTGCAGCTCGCTTCCCTCAACGAACTCCTCTACGGAGAGTTGGGGCGACTTCAGCTTGGCGGCGTACTCAAACATATCTAGTGTGGGAACGAGGTCCTCAGGTCGCTCGACCTTCACTGTGCTGAGAGTCCCCAGGCCTGTCGCCGGTTTTACGACAGTCGGGAACTTGAGAGTCCGTGTCGCCTCACTTATACCGAGGTCATCTGCGGTCGACGTCAACGACACGAATGCAGCCGCGGATATACCTGCTTCTCTGATGGCGGATTTCATCAGCCGCTTGTCGCGGGTGGCAACGTGGTTGAACGGATGCGTCGCTGCTCCTCGGAGTAGGATATCGAGGTACCCTGCTCCGAACTGGCTATATTCTGCATGGCTCACGATGTGATCTATGCGTACGCGGCGAAGCTTTAGATCTGCTGCCACAGTAGCCACAGCATCCAATGAGTCAAACTCGGGAACTCGATACCAGCCCGCCGCCGAGTTGAGCAGCTCTGCGGGCGGGTTATTCGTTTTGATATCGAAATCGTCCAATATGATATAGAGTTTACAGTCAGCGTTGAGGAAAGTACGGACAAGCTCATCCTTCCATTTGCAAAGAAGGACAGTGGTAGTTTTCGTTTCATAGTCGGACATGCGTGTTTCCTTTTTCGTCGAGTTTAGTTAGCATTGGGAAGCTGTCGTACGCTCGGACTTATGATCCGGAATACCCCTTCCACCGCGTCGAGTGTCGCGGTGCTGCCAATGGGCAAGGTGAGCATGGGATCGGTGTGGCCAATATCTAGACTAAGGACGAGGGGGAATCCTCGGTCTCCGTAACGCTGTTTTACATGGCGACGTAGATCTTTCTCGAATTCTCCGCCTCCCCGGAAGGACCTGCCCACTGCCATCCCGGCGAGGTGCGAGGTGACACCTGCGGCGTCGAGTTGGCACAGGCTTCGATCGAGTTTCGCCATGGAAGTGTCGGAGTGCTCCCAGAACAGGATCGCGCCGTCAAACGAGGGCAGGTATGGCGTGCCGACCAGACAGCACAGTGTCTCCAGATTTCCGCCCAGCAGCGGACCTGTTCCGCTTCCCGCCCCCGCCCACTCCCACCCAGAGTGAGACTCCAACCGGCGAGGTCTGTGGTCTGCTTCTCCCCATGGCAGGAACTCATCTGTCCATTTCGCAGGTGGCGTGAGCAGGTCAGGAGTTTGCCTCCCGCAGATCGCATTCGTCAGGGAATTAACACTGTAGGGGAACATTTGCGGGTATTCGGCGATCTCTGGCATCAGGGTGGGTCCGTGGAAGGTCGTGATCCCTGTCTGCGCGTGGATGCCTAGGAGGATCGCCGTGATGTCGCTGTACCCGACTATGACCTTGGGGTTCGTGCGTAGGTAATCGTAGTCCAAGTACGGTAGTACGCCGTTGGCGCTATACCCGCCAATCGTGGTGAAGATCGCTCTTATTCGCTCGTCGTGCAAGAAGGCATTAATTTCCTTGGCCCGGTCATGAGCAGAACCTGCGCTGTAGCCACTTATGTGCGCCTGGGCACCCACGACGACGCGCCAGCCGAGGCGCTCCAGGGTTCGAACGCCACGAGCAAATCGTTCGGTTGCGAGACCAGCCACTGGACCGGAGGGTGTGCAGATCCCGACGAGATCACCAGGGCGCAAGGCGGGAGGGAGTTCGGCATGCACCGGTCCGGGGCGTGCCGGCGTGCGCTCCGCGGCCCTCGCGGTCCCGGCGGCGATCTCGGCGGCTCCGGCGTCGCGCGGCTTGGGTCGTTCGCTCACGTTGCGCACCTCGGGGGTCAGAGGGGACGCCGGAGGTGGACCATGAGGTTGACGCCGCGGTCGGCCCACTCGGGTCGCTCGGATGCTTCCAGCTCCAATTCCAGTACGGCGCGGAAGTATTCCTCGTCCTCCAGCACTCGGGAGATGTCGCTTACCGTGGTATATGGGTAGCCGAAGTCGTCTGCGCCGGGCATGGCGAGTGTCGTCACGCCGTAGACGCCCTGGACCTCGAAGCCCGCCCCGGTGCCCAGTGAGCGCAGTTCCGCCGAGTCGTAGACGCGCAATGGGGGTACGTGCGGCGCCCACTTGACGATCCTGTCCCGCATCAACGCGCGCAGTTCCTCGACGCTGGCGCCATCGCGGTTGATCTTCGAGTGCACGGCGTTGGAGAGCGAGTGGCACATCAGCAGCGCGTGAGCGCCCGGCCGCATGACGCGATAGAGCGTCGAGAAGGCGGCTGCCGGGTCAGAGAGGAAGCTGAGCACTCCGTAGGTGCTGATGACGGCGTCGTACTGCTCATTCTGGAGCGGGGAGCCGTTCTGCAGGTCGCACTCCACCAGGTGAACCTTGTCTGCCACGCCTGCACGGGCGATGTTTTCTTTGGCCTCGCCTAGCATGCGGGGAGACTTGTCCGCCACCGTCACCTCGACGCCCAGTGCGTCGGCGCACCACAGGGCCCAGCGACCGGTGCCGCCGCCAGCGTCGAGAATGTGCTGACCGGCTTCGACGGCGAGATGCCGGCGAAGGAGCTCCTGAATCAGGGTGTCGGAGAGCTTCCAGTACATGGCCTCGTAGAAGCCCTCGACGTTGCCGGCGTAAGGTTCAAAGAAGTCCCTGAACTGCTTATCGGTCATGAGAGTCATGCAGCTCTCCGTTCTTGAGTCGGATTGGGTGCGGGATGCAGTGGAGTGGGGAACGCCCGGTACTAGAGGTTCACGGCGTGAGGGCCACGCCGTTGAGGCGTGGCGCAAGCTGCAGTTCACGGATGTCGCTTTGCTTCAGGACCCACATCAGCCAGCGTTCAACGCCCATGCCGAAGCCCGAAGTGCGGAGAGGCCGTGCGTCCTTCATGTCGACGTACCAGCGGTAGGCGTCCTCAGACACTCCGTGCTGACTCAATGCCTTTCTGGCGTCCGCTCCAGTGGCGTGGCGCTCACCCGAACCCACGACCTCTCCGATTCCGAACAACAGATCCGCGCTGAGGGAGCTTCGCTGTTCGGCGTCCGCGTACCCCTGGTAGAACGGCACCGCCAGGTGGTCGAAATGGGTGACCCACAGAACCGGGCTGATCTCGTCCAGCAGTCGCCGCTCACCGTGACGTGTGAGAGAGCGCCAGCCGTCCGCGTGATGGACGGCAAGCGGGTCGGACCCGAGATGCTCGATCGCCTCGTCGAGCGTGAGGCGCGGGAAGAAGTCCAGGGCGGCCATCTTCTCGATGTGCCCAACATCGTGGGCAAAGCTGCCTACTTCGTCAGCTAGGTTGTCCAGGATCGACTGGGCCAGGGCCCGCACGTACTCCTGAACGATCGCCATCACGTCCTCGAGGCCGCCTGCGATCTCGGCCTCGCTGTGGAAGAACTGGTTCAGATGCGTTTCGTCAGCTTCTTCGCCGCGGAAGCTCGGCATAAGGTACCAGGTACCTTTGGTGTTGAACCGGCAGCCGTATTCCAGCATGAACTGCATCGAGTCGGCGAGGAACGTCTGATCGCCGAACAAGTCAATCTCGACTGGCGTTGAATCACTGCCCAGGCCCATGGGACTGGAGACACTGCTGGTGGTGATCGGCACGTGGAGTGCCTTGACCTGTCGGCTTGACCAGAAATCGGTCGTACAGACAGTCAATAGATCCTGAAGACTGACAAGGGTGTGGTAGAACGGATCATCCATGATCTTGATGAACCGGTCGGAAGCCGGACGCCAGCCGCCGTGTGATGACTTCAGAGCATCATTCAAAGGTAGCTCCCGATGTTGTCTGATCATCACTAGGATGATCAAGAAATTGAGTCGACATCTGCACCCCATCGATGTCGGAAAAATTAAGCCGCATGCCTGCAACAGCCGCCAGTAACGCTGACATTTTCAGACACTACGTGCTCAGCTGTCGTGCGGATTTGTCCCGAGTCTCCGACCGGTTGTTCTCGCTGGCCTGCCCAGCAGACTCAAGAGTTAGGATAGAGACTGCGTGGGTAATCGCAGTTTTACGAGAACCCATTGAACTAAGTGCTGATCTCTGGAGTCAGATGTTCGTGAATGCATACGAACTACCGCATTCGAACATGTCGCCCAGCCGCAGGTGGTCAGACTCTCCACGCAGATATCGAGCGGTAGCATCCAATTTGGCATCCCACTCTTCCGGATCAAGCGGCTTTGCACGTTCCAGGAGATCAGGATTCTCACGATGGAATTCTGCCATTGACGGCACGAGGTATGCTTTCGGTATCTGCGTTGTCTCGGAGCACAGGAACAACGTAATCGTGGGGCGTTCAGCAGCGGCTGCTCGGTCCACTTCTACGTCATGGATCATGTCAGTGGACATGAAGTAGCTTTCATTCCGCTTCAGAAGGACACGCCCCTCAGAGGTCCGGAGGCGACTGGCCCCATACTCCCGGTGTGGTGGCCAGACCCCGTCTACACGCTCAAGAGTTGAATCTCGGTACCGCCCGTCATCAGTCTCGGCCTGCGCCGGATCCGGGATTTCCTCATAAATGCACTGACGCATCTCTCCGACGGAGACATATGACACGAAGGGGAAAGGATGGGAGTGCGGCGGTTCAACAATCGAATTTGGCTCGAATCGCTTGGTGGACTCGAAACCCTTCGCCTCCGGGTTTGGCTGCCAGATGTGGATACTGATATGCCATTCTGCGACAGGGTATCCCATGAAGTCTTCGACGCCAGCTTCCGCGGGAGTTGTTCCGGGTACCGCGTCTTTTTGTGAGGCAATGACCAGTGTCTGGCCTGCCCAGCCGTAGATGCAATGCGTGTCGTCAGAGCGCGACTCTTCAGCGATCTCGTGTTCCGACGGCTGTCCCGACTTCAGCGAAACTCGCATCAGTTCGAGAAAAGTCGCCAGATTGTCCGCTCGGCCAAGAGTGCGAACAAACGCGTTCATCCGCGAAATCCGATCGGCGCCGGCTGGGGTGTGTCGCATCTGCTCAAGCAGTTCTTGCATCTGCTTGACGGCCTCGGCTGCTGTCGTTTCCCCCTGAGCCGGCCCTTCGAGGATGCTCGTGATCAAGTCTGCAGTCTCGCTGTCGCAATAACCCGATGTCAACGCATCCCTCGACATGGCAAGCGTTAGCGGTTCGAAGTTCTCCCGGCCTACCCATTCACTCGTCATCACATCGTTCCCTTTCCCGTGTGGGGTACATTTCATTCGCCCTCAGCAGAGCGCCGCAATCGGCACACAACGCTTGGCGATGTATAGGTCGCCTGAGCAGTCTCAGGGGTTGGTGTCGCGCCTGGAGATTTGATCGGGAATTCTCACGCCCCTCCATGGATGACGCGCCTTCAACTACTGATGAGCTGAAGCCTGGGTCTCAACGCGGAGGTGCTGTTGCGCACAGGACACTCGTTCATCGAGTTGGCGAGAGTCGTCGGCACCAATGACGACAAAAACGCACCACTCAGATGCGGAGTCCATCACCAGCTCGTCACCGACGTTGCATAGGATCTGGTGATCGAGGAGTCCTGGTACACGGCTGAAGTCGGCTTCGCTCGGTACTGCGATTACAGTTCCAGGCTCTGCTGCACGGATGTGCAAGGCTGCAAGGTGTGAGGCCGTCGGCTTTGCTTCAGACGGTTTGATACCCAAGGTCGCCTCCGCGACCACGCTCCACACGTCCCGGCCCATCGCCTGAGTGAGAAGAGCAGGAATCAGTCCTCCGCCAAGACGGGTGGCCATCTCAGAGAAGACCAGATCACCGTTTCTCATCCGGAATACTTCCATGTGGGTCATGGTCTGTCCGGTGTTGAGAGCTCGGTTGGCAGCCCGATTCATTTCCAGCAAATTTTCGTAGAGGTCAGGTTCGCGATCCGGGTTGATCAACCGGCTGCCGTCCGTAACATTTGCATTAATACACTCCAGTCGCGGACTATAGTTTTGCGCCACAAAGAAGTAGACTGGTTCTTCTCCTTTCCAGCAGGCATCGACGTGTAGTTCATCTCCTGCGATGTATTCCTCAACGATCATTTGTCGTGAATCGATGCCTTCGACTGAGGAGAAGATCTGAGTTGAAGCCAGCAGTTCGGCTACGTCCGCAACTTTCGTTGTATACTCCGTGCCTGAGCCGGCCGCTGGCTTGATAATGGCTGGGAAAGAAATCTGTGAGGCGAGGGCCCGTACAGCTTCTTTATTACCCGGATCAGGCAATGACCGGGAGGATGCTGTCCTCACTCCGGCCTCAGTGACCAGCCGCTTCATCAGTCGCTTGTCTCGCGCAGCCAACTCACGGATAGGGCTCGCCGACAAACCCAACAACGATCTGATCACTAACGCGCCGAGTTGACTGAATTCGGTGAAACTGATGACGTCATCGATCTGAGGGTCGGTGATCCAAAGCTCGGCAGCGATGGTGCACAGCTCTTCCAGGGAATTGAAGTTCTGTACTCGATGTACGCTTGCGGCTTGCAACAGCAGTTCGGGGTCAGGGTTTGCATGATCGACGTCGTATTGGTCCAGAATGAAATGCAAGCGCGCTCGGGTTATCAACGACTCGGCGAGAGTGGAATTCCACTTACACATCACATAGGTGGGCTTATGAGGTTCGGGGACATCATCGGATGACGGATTCATTATTGCGCGTCCATTCAAAGTCTCCCTCGCTGAAACAGACCCAAAGTTCAGCGCGGAAATGAATCAGCCACTTTACGGAAGCTGATGGGTGTCATTTCACCACCCTCAGTAGCGCTCGTCCGGTACGCGGCATCTGCTCGGCTCGTACTCCGCCAGCCTCGCTAATGGCTTACGGATGGATTGCGCTGCTTGCTAGCCCACCTCGGCGTTCTTAACCTGAACGCGTTGATCAGGCTGACGTGGTGCCGGCGAGTAATTATGCCGGACCCTACGAAGATGGGTGCCAGACGCCGTTCTGCCGACTGTATTGAACGCCCCTATGGTGAAGTAGAAGTGCCCAGTATTAGGGCGTGGACAGTTGCGTGCACGGTGACTGGACTGCCTGTCTACGCATTCCACCCTGTAGGTGATGGCGTAGCTGACGAAGAACCCACGCACGAACCATCACAGCACCTCCGTTTAAGGTTACTGGCGCGCAACCGGCCGACCAACGCCAGAGTGTCATTTCGTGAATGGTGAGACAAGCGTGACTAGTGGGAGAAGGTTGTACTGGCGAGAAGTGACCCCAGAAGTGGCCAGTTTGCCTCCCGTGGCACATGAAGTCTATGAGATTTTTCGGGCGTAATTCCACGAAACGGATATCTTGATTAATGCAGGTCAATTCTGGCGGAATATTGAATTCCAGTGAGGCCGAAGTGGCGCTGGGAGCAGGGCTGATGCGTTCTCAGCAGGTGATCTTGAGGAGCGCGGTGGCGTGGTCGGGGCGTGACCGGTAGTGGTCGGCTGCGGCGGCGATGTTAGTCCAGCCGGCTTGGCGCATCAGGCCGATGGCGAGGTTGCGCAGGGTGGCCATGGCGCGGGGCGCGCTGCCGGTGCGGATCTTGGAGGCGTCCTCGGCGTAGGTCACGTCTCTCACGTGGTGCAGTGCTTCTACGGACCAGTGGCCCTGGACGAGTTCGGCCAGCTGTGCGGGGCCGGCTTGGCCGGGGGCGAGGCTGGTGACGGCGTAGACGGTTTTCGTCTGGACCTTTCCGGTCTTGGTGGTGACGCGGCGTCGCTTGATCTCGATGGCTTGGACGGCGTGTGGGAACAGCAGTCCGGCTTCGAGGGTGCATACCTTCAGCCGCCGGACCTCGTGTCGGCCGTGTCCGGCGATGCGGGTGCGGTCCAGCAGCGGCATCTGCCGCCAGGGCAGGCGGCGCGGTTGCCGGCGCAGCTTCTTCTGGTTGCCCTTGACGACCAGGATGTAGTGCCCGCCGGCGGAGACGATCTTCTTGGCGGTCGTGCGCTGGGTGTGCATGGCGTCGGCGGTGACGACCACGCCGCGCAGGTCGAAGCGGGCCGGCAGCGGGGCGAACGCCGGATTTCGTTGCTCTTGGCCGCCACCTGGCGCTGCGCGATGACGGTCTGGCTGCCGTGGAGGGCGGCGGCCAGCAGGTGTATGGCGATCTTGCTGTCGGTGCGCGAGCCGCGGACCGTCTTGCCGTCCACGGCCAGTCCGACCAGGGCTCCGTCCTCCTCGACGGGATCGGCGGCGTGGCGGGCGAGCCAGGTTCCGACAGCGTCGTCCAGGGCGTCGCCGTCGATGCGGGTCAGCAGCCGGCCGAGCGTGGAGGCGTTGGGCGTGGCGCGGGTGAGGCCGAGTCCGGCGCGGACCCGCGGGTCGGCGTCGGCGGCGTACCGGGCGATCTGCGCGAGGGAGCGGGCTCCGCCGAGCACCGCTGTCAGGCACAGGGCCAGCAGTGCGCCGATACGGTAGCGGCGCCCCCGCACCCGGCGGGGATCGGGCACGGCGGCCAGCACCTCGGACAGCGAGGCCAGCTCGTGCGGTTCGATAAACGGGCAGCGGTCGGTGGCGTCCTCGCAGTGGCGCGCGAGGACGTCGATCAGGGAGGATGGCACGCGGACGCGACTCCAGGACGATCTTCGGTCTCAGAAGCCTTGATCATCTGGCGTCGCGTCTCTTGCTGCCACTCCGGCAAACCGCCCACCAGGCACCAGAGCAGATGAACCAGCCTATCCCGCCAGCTGAGAACGCATCAGCCCTGGCGCTGGGAGTATTCAGGGCCGATTCGTGGTGCTTGAATCTAACCGTCAGAGGGGTATCCCGGTCGACCGGGATGCTGACCGTAGGCGGCGGCTAGTCCCGTACTTCGCGGGTCGCTGAATCAGTTGGTTTGACGGTCTGGCTGGTGTCTGGGGAGGGGGTGGCCGCGTTGGTCCGGGTGTGTCGATGACTTCCCGGTCCCCGCGGCCACGGACGGAGCGCCCTCGTATGCAGGTCGTGATCGAGTCCGTGGTGACCAAGCGTCTGGGCGCTCTGCCTGTCGCTGCCGGGTTTCTGCGCCGGCTGGATGTCGTGGGGATCGTCGACGGGCTGTGCCCGCCCGACCCGCGGGCAGACCTGACGCACGGCCAGGTGATCGAAGCGCTGGTGGCGAACCGGCTGACCGCCCCCGCAGCGCTGTTCCGCGTCGGGGACTGGGCGCGCGAGTGGGCGGTGGAGGAGGTCTTCGGCATCGAGCCGGATCTGCTCAACGATGACCGCCTCGCGCGTGCCCTGGACGCGATCGCCCCCCATCTGGACAAGATCGCCGGCAGCGTCGGAGCGGGTGCTATCAGCGCCTTCGGTGTGGATACGGCCCGGATCCACTGGGACATGACCAGCATGTCCGTCCACGGCGCCTACCCGGCCCCAGACCAGGACGATGCCTATCCGATGGTCAAGTACGGGCATCCCAAGGACCGCAGAGTCGACCTGAAGCAGGTCCAGACCGGGCTCGGGGTCAGCGCCGACGGCGGTGTCCCGGTCCACGCCAAAGTCTTCGACGGCGGGGCCGGGGAGGTCGCGCAGGTCACGGATGCGATAAAGGCCCTCCGGCAGATCGCAGGCGAGCAGCCACTGCTGCTGGTCGCGGACTCCAAGCTGTACTCGTGGGGCAACATCGCCGCGCTGCTGGACGCCGGCGTGGACTTCATCGCCCCGGTCCCCGCCGCCAAGATCCCCGACGCCTTCTACGCCGCCCTGGACCTGGACCAGGCCGCAACCGTGGACTACACCCCCGAACGCGAGGAGCACCTGCCGCCCGAGCGACGCGGACGCTACCGCGTGCTGGAGGACGTGCACCACATCGCCGGACCGCGTAAACGCGACCCGGTTCTGCAGGTGCGGCGCATCCTGGTGCACTCCACCGGCAGCGCCGACGGCCAGCGCCAGGCCCGGGACAAACGCCTGGCCAAGGCCGCAGCCGAGCTGGAGAAGGTCCAGCGCGGCGCAGGCGGGCGCTACTACGGCACACCCGAAAAAATCGCCGCCCGCATCGGGGTGATCGCCAAGACCCGCCGCGTGGCCTCCTGCCTGCGCACCACGATCACCACCGACGAGCAGGGCCGGCCCACTCCGCACTGGCACTTCGACGAGGAGATCCTCGCCGCCGAGGCGGCGGCCGACGGCTGGTACGCGCTGATCACCTCCCGCCCGTCCGCAGCATCCGACGCCGCCCAGGTCCTTGTGGACTACAAAGGCCAAGGCGGCATCGAACGCCGCTACGGAGACTTCAAGGGACCGCTGGCGGTCACTCCGCTCTTCGTCCAGCACAACCGCCGCGTTGCCGCCCTGATCCAGGTGATCTGCCTGGCCCTACTGGTGTTCTGCCTCATCGAGCGTCAAGTACGCCGGGCACTGGAACGCGACGGGGACGGCCGCATGCAGGGGCTCTACCCGAACGGCCAGCGAGTCCGACCGACCGCCCGCATGATCCTCTACCACCTGGGCCAGCTCCAACTACGCGTCGGCAGCACGGCCGACCCACCCACCGTCCTCATGGCCCGAGGAATCCACCTCCACCCGCTGGACCTTCTCGGCATCGAAGCGACACAACCACGCTGGCCACACACCTGAATCAGCGACCCGCGAAGTACGGGGCTAGTGGGGCGCTTCGGCCGGGGAGCAGCGAGGGGTGAACTACCAGGTGGCATCCGCTCAGTTCGCCGCAACCCGAGCCATTGACCGTGGCGGAGTCATAGCTCGTTGCTGCCTATCCTTGTGCCATGAGTGACGAGATCTATGCAGGCGTCCCGGAGCAGATGCGCGTTCGCCTGGAGAAGGTGACGCAACTCCGCGCAAACGGCGTCGAACCTTACCCGGTGACCTACCCGCGGACGCACACCATCGGCGAGGTGCGGGCGAAGTACCCCGAGTTGGAAGCCGACACTGTGACCGGGGAAAGAGTCGGGATCACAGGCCGGGTCATGCTCTCGCGGGTCGGCGGCAAGCTCTGTTTCGCGACTCTTCGGGACGGGACCGCCAGCATCCAGGCGATGATCTCGCTTGCAGGCGTCGGCGAGGAGGCTCTCACGGCCTGGAAGCGAGACGTCGACCTCGGAGACCACATCGGCGTGACAGGTGAGATCATCTCATCTAAGCGTGGCGAACTGTCTATCTTGGCCGAGAGTTGGGCAATCACGTCGAAATGCCTGCGCCCGTTGCCGGAGAAGCACGCCGGGCTCAACGACCCTGAGGCGCGCGTCCGCTACCGCTACCTCGACCTCATCGTCAACGACGAGGCACGCAAGATGGCCTACTTGCGCAGTGACACAGTCCGGGCGATCCGGGACTTCTGGCACTCTGAAGGTTACCTTGAAGTCGAGACACCTATGCTTCAGCCGATCCATGGCGGGGCGGCAGCTCGCCCATTCAAGACTCACATCAACGCCTACGACATGGAGATGTATCTCCGGATCGCAATCGAGCTGTACCTCAAGCGACTCGTCGTGGGTGGCATCGAGAAGGTCTTCGAGATCAATCGGAACTTCCGGAACGAAGGGGCGGACTCCACGCACAACCCCGAGTTCACGATGCTTGAGGCCTATGGAACCTACCTTGATTACAACGACATGGCCGATCTCACTCAGCGGTCGATCCAGCAAGCTGCCGTTGCCGCTCTGGGCACGACCGTAGTCGTCCACGACAGCGTCGAATACGACTTGGGTGCCGCTAACTGGCCACGGAAGACCGTCTACGGCCTGGTCTCAGACGCCCTGGGCGAGGAAGTCACCCCGCACACCCCAATCGCGCGTGTCCGTAGGCTTGCCGACGCCCGTGAGGTTGGATGCGATCCCGCGTGGGGGCAGGGCAAACTCGTCCAGGAGGTCTTCGAGGAACTTGTGGAGCACACGCTCTTGCAGCCCACGTTCGTCATGGACTATCCGGTCGAGACCTCTCCGTTGACTCGCCAGCATCGCTCCGAGCCGCTCCTGGCAGAGAAATGGGATCTAATCGGATTTGGCGCCGAACTGGGCACAGCGTACTCGGAACTGGTTGACCCAATCGAGCAACGTCGCCGCCTCACCGAGCAGTCACTGTTGGCCGCTGGCGGCGATCCGGAGGCCATGCAACTCGACGAAGACTTCCTCCGCGCCCTGGAGTACGGCATGCCCCCCACGGGCGGCATGGGCATGGGCATTGACCGCTTGATTATGGCCTTCACCGGCAAGAACATCCGTGAAACCATCCTGTTCCCCCTGGTGAAGCCCAGTTCCTGTGTTAGGCGACGCTGACGGTGTGCATGAGGGCGACGCTTTCGTTGTTGAGCGGGTGGGTGAAAACGACCCCGGGGGGGGGGGGGGGGGGGGGGGGTTGTGGGGGTGGGGGGGGGGGGGGGGGGGGGGGGGGGGGGGGGGGGGGGGGGGGGGGGG
>NZ_JBVHMF010000052.1:18202-18989 GCF_055558595.1 Streptomyces sp. NPDC025721
GATCGGGAAACCCATTCTTTTCCCCCTGGGGAAACAGGTTTCTTGGGTGGGGGGATGCGGAGGGGGGGGAGGGGGGGGATTTTTTTGTGGGGGAGGGGGGGGGGAAAAACACCCCCGGCGGCCGGAGCCCCCCGGGGTTTTCGTGGTCATGGTGTCGGGTTGGTGTTCATTCTGTCGCGACCGTTTCGGTGACGGCGGCGCGGGCGGAGGACTCGTCGACGATGCTCTTCTGCTCGGTGAACGCGGCGATCAGGGACTGCCAGGCGATGATGTTGACGGAGCGGGGCAGGCCGCGGCTGGTGGAGTGGATCAGGTCGATCGCGTCGTCGGAGAACAGGACGTCGGACCGGTCGGCGCTGGTGAGATGGTGTTTGACGTAGCTGGCGGTCTCGTCCTTGCTCATCGAGGGCAGCTGGTAGCTGACCGCGATCCGCTGCTCGAGGGCGGCCAGGACGCCGTGTTTCATCCGTTTCCGCAACGTGGGCTGGCCGACCAGCAACACTGCGAACGGCGTCGTCGAGTCCATGTCGTAGTTGGTCAGCATCCGGATCGCGTCCAGCCGCTGGTGATCAAGGAGATGGGACTCATCGAGGACGAGTGCGGGGGTGCGTCCGCGCTCGTCGACCTCGGCTGCGAGGGCGGCGGATGCCTGGGCTGCGAGGGCGGCGAAATGGTACTTCGGGGTGCCGCCCAGGCTGGTACTACAGGTGGGCTTCGTGTCCGCTGACTGAGTGACGCGTTGTTCAGTGTGTGGAGACGTTGCATGATGTGGAGATGTGGGCGGAGT
>NZ_JBVHMF010000053.1:0-15463 GCF_055558595.1 Streptomyces sp. NPDC025721
CGGTTACATTCCGAACCCGGAAGCTAAGCCTTTCAGCGCCGATGGTACTGCAGGGGGGACCCTGTGGGAGAGTAGGACACCGCCGAACAATCTTTGTAAAAGGCCCCGGGCCCCGAGTTTCGACTCGGGGGCCGGGGCCTTTCTGCGTTCCCTGCTCAGTCGGTGGTGACGGCGACGCTCGCAGCCGCGTTCGCGTCCGCATCGGTATTCGCGGCCCGCAGCAGCTCGATGTCGAGAGCCTCACGGCGGATGCGCTGGTCCATGTACAGCAGCGTGGTGACGCCGGCGCTGATCGGCAGGCTGAGCGTCGCGGCGATGGCGGCACCGATTCCGCTGATGCCGAGGAACGCCCAGCCCGGGTTGGTGTCGCCGGAGAGGAAGGAGCCGAGGCTCTCACCGGTGATGCCACGAGCGATGAACATGAACGGCGTCTGGATGATGGCCGAGGCGATGTAGCAGAGGATCGCCGCGAGCGCCTGGACGCCGAGGACGCGCCACCAGGAGTTGCGTACCAGCTTCGCCGAGCGCTTCATCGCCGAGACGATGTCCTGCTTCTCGAGCATGAGGGCCGGTGCCGCCAGGCTCCACTGGATCATGAGCCAGAGCACGACGACGGAGGCGCCGATCAGGCCGAGGGAGGCGAGGGCGGCGCCGCCGCTCTCCGCACCCGCCAGGGCGATCAGTGCGCCTGGCAGGACGGCGCCCGCCAGGATTCCGGCGATGGCCAGCGGGATCAGCAGCGCGAGCCCGACCAGTTGGGGCAGCCGCGGGCGGGCTTCCCGCCACACCTGGGCGGCCGTGACCGGGCGGCCGAGCACGGCGCGGCTGGTGGCCATGGCGACCATCGCGGTCGCGGTGATCGTGCCGATGAGCATGACCAGAATGGTCAGGCCCGAGCTGGCGAAGGCACCGCTGACGGCGTGCATGATGTCGCCGACGCTTGGGTTGGGGTTGTCCCTGAGGTTCTCCAGCCGGGTGTCGTTGCTGAGGAAGAAGCCGTCGACCACCACGGCCAGGCCCTGGGTGACCACGGCGATGGCCAGGGTGAAGCCGAGGATCGCGCGCCAGTGCCGTCGAAGTACGGCCAGGGAACCGTCGAGGATCTCGCCCGCGCCGAGTGGGCGCAGCGGGATGACGCCGGGCTTGGGCGCCGCGGGCCTGCTCCAGGGGCCCTGCTGCTGCCAGCCGCCGCCGGGGCCGCCGCCCGGTGCTGTGTTGCCCCAGCGCGGGCCTGAGGGGCCGGGGTGGCCGCCTTGCGGCGG
This sequence comes from Streptomyces sp. NPDC025721, assembly GCF_055558595.1. Taxonomy (NCBI): domain Bacteria; kingdom Bacillati; phylum Actinomycetota; class Actinomycetes; order Kitasatosporales; family Streptomycetaceae; genus Streptomyces; species Streptomyces sp. NPDC025721. Next base: position 1,263 of record NZ_JBVHMF010000053.1, read on the forward strand.
TTGCGGGGGCGACCACCGGGCCCAGCCGGCGCCGGGCGCCTGACCCGTACCCGTACCCGTACCGGAGGATCCGGCGGGGGGCGGGCCTGGGGCCGGTACGGTCGGGGGCCGGGTGTCGTGGGGGGTGTGCTGCCACTGGCCCGCGGGCGGCTGTTGGGCGGACCAGCCGCCGGGCGGCGGTGGCGTCGTGTCACCGGCGTCGGCCGTACCGGGCCGGTCTCCCGTACCGGGAGCGGTTGCGTCGCCGGAGTCGTCACCGGAGCTGTTGTCAGGACCGGCCGCGGACGTATCTGTTGACGTGTCCACGGGGGTGTCTTTCTCTGGTGCGGAGGAAGCGGGGCTGTCGCCGTCTTCCGGCTCGGAGGAGTCGGAGGATCCGGGCGAGGCCCAGCCCGGAGTGTTGGTCATCGGAGGCTGCCCCTTCACGTGGTGCTCGCTGTGGTACTGGCCGCCATCGTGCCATGGGCTGCCTTGGACCGGGCCGGGCAGGGCAGACTGGACGGATGGGTGATCAATACGTGCGACCTGTGACCGATGAGGCCGACGCTGCTTCCCGTACCATCCCCGCGCTGCGGTGGGAGGAACCCCCCGAGGGACCCGTGCTCGTGCTGCTCGACCAGACCCGACTTCCGCAGGAGGAGGTCGAGTTGGTGTGCACGGACGTGCAGGCGCTGGTGCAGGCGATACGTTCCCTCGCCGTGCGGGGCGCGCCGCTGCTCGGGCTCGCGGGGGCGTACGGCATCGCGTTGGCGGCGGCGCGCGGCTACGACGTGAACGAGGCCGCCGACCTGCTGGCGCACGCGCGTCCTACGGCCGTCAACCTCGGGTACGGGGTGCGCCGTGCGGTGACCGCTTTCCACGCGGCGCCTCCGCACCAGGGCGCCGCCTTCGCGTTGGCCGAGGCGCGGGCGCTGCACGAGGAGGACGCGGCGGCGAGCCGGGCGATGGCGGAGTACGGGGAGCGGCTGCTCGCCGAGTTGGTGCCGGGCGGGGGCTACCGGATTCTGACGCACTGCAACACGGGGGCCCTGGTCTCGGGCGGTGAGGGCACCGCGCTCGGTGTGGTCCTCGCCGTGCACAGGGTCGGGGAGTTGAGGCGTCTGTGGGTCGACGAGACCCGTCCCCTTCTTCAGGGCGCGCGGTTGACGGCGTACGAGGCGGCGCGGGCCGGGATGCCGTACACGCTGCTCGCCGACAGCGCGGCCGGGTCGCTGTTCACGGCGGGGGAGGTGGACGCGGTGCTGATCGGCGCGGACCGGATCGCGGCGGACGGCTCCACGGCGAACAAGGTCGGCAGCTATCCCCTCGCGGTCCTCGCCCGCTACCACCATGTGCCGTTCATCGTCGTGGCGCCGACGACCTCGGTGGATCTGAGCACGCCGGACGGCGCCGCGATCGAGGTGGAGCAGCGGGCCGGCAGCGAGGTGACCGACCTCGCGCCGTCACCGCTGGGCACTCAGGCCTACAATCCGGCCTTCGATGTGACGCCGCCGGAGCTGATTACTGCGATCATCACGGAGAACGGTGTGGTTTCGCCGGTCACCACAGAAGCTCTCGTAACTGTGTGTAATCACGAGACTCCCCGGGCAGGCTCTGACTAGGGGAGATCGGGCAGCGCATCTACGGCCATCGGCGGACAATGGTCGCGTAGCGTGACCTCGATCACCAAAGGTCACCGGTAACGATATGCAAATGGGATGATGGTCGGTATGAAGGGACGTGTGCTGGTCGTCGATGACGACACCGCGCTGTCAGAGATGCTTGGCATCGTGCTGCGCGGAGAGGGTTTCGAGCCGTCGTTCTGCGCTGACGGTGACAAGGCCCTGGCTGCTTTTCGGGAGTCCAAGCCGGATCTGGTGCTCCTTGACCTCATGCTGCCCGGACGGGACGGCATCGACGTATGCCGTCAGATCCGGGCGGAGTCCGGGGTGCCGATTGTGATGCTCACGGCGAAGAGCGACACCGTGGATGTGGTGGTGGGGCTCGAGTCGGGGGCTGACGACTATGTGATCAAGCCGTTCAAGCCGAAGGAGCTGGTGGCGAGGGTCAGGGCGCGACTGCGGAGGGCGGAGGAGCCGACTCCTGAGCAGCTCGCCATCGGCGATCTGGTGATCGACGTGGCGGGGCACTCGGTGAAGCGGGACGGGCAGCCGATCGCGCTGACGCCGTTGGAGTTCGACCTGCTGGTGGCGCTGGCCCGCAAGCCGTGGCAGGTGTTCACCCGTGAGGTGCTGCTCGAGCAGGTCTGGGGCTATCGGCACGCGGCGGACACCCGGCTGGTGAACGTCCATGTGCAGCGGCTGCGGTCCAAGGTGGAGCAGGACCCGGAGCGCCCGGAGATCGTGGTGACCGTCCGCGGTGTCGGTTACAAGGCGGGACCGGGCTGACATGTGCGCGTCGTACGAGCGGGAGCGGCTGGAGAGCCGGCTCGCGGACCCCATGCGGGGTCTCGCGCCGGTTTTCCGCTCGTTCGTGCGCTGGGCACGGCGACCGTTGCAGCCGGCGGTCCGGCTGTGGCGGCGCAATCTGCAACTGCGGGTGGTCGCCTTCACGCTGCTGATGTCGGTCGGCGTGGTGCTGCTGCTGGGCTTCGTCGTGATCGGGCAGGTCAAGAACGGCCTGCTCGACGCGAAGGAGAAGGCGGCTGAGAATCAGGCCACCACCGGCTTCTCCATCGCCCAGCAGCAGGCGAACAGGAGCCAGACGCAGGACGCCACCGGGGTCGGCTCGCAGAATCAGGCCGAGGACTCGGGCGCCTGGCTGACGACGCTGGTCCAGCAGTTCGCCAGCGGTGGCAACGGGGTGTACTGGATCGCCACGCTCAGCCCGGGCGCCGACGACGCGCGCTTCGGCGAGGGTGTCGTCAACGCGCACGGGCCGCGCAGCTCCGGCAGCCTGCTGCCGCAGGCGAGCATCCCCAAGTCGCTCAGCGACGCCGTCGAGTCCCACACCGGGGCGCTGAAGCAGTACACGACGGTGGTGACGGACGACGGGAAGGCGCCGCAGCCCGCGCTGGCCATCGGCAAGCGGCTCACGGACATCAACGGGAAGACGTACCAGCTCTACTACCTCTTCCCGTTCGGCCAGGAGGCCAAGACGCTCGGCCTGGTCAAGGGCACGCTGGCGACGGCGGGCATCTTCGTGGTGGTGCTGCTCGGCGCCATCGCCTGGCTGGTGACCCGGCAGGTCGTCACGCCGGTACGGATGGCGGCCGGGATCGCGGAGCGGCTCGCGGCGGGCCGCTTGCAGGAACGTATGCAGGTCTCGGGTGAGGACGACATCGCGCGCCTCGGCGAGTCCTTCAACAAGATGGCGCAGAACCTCCAGGTCAAGATCCAGCAGTTGGAGGACCTGTCGAGGATGCAGCGCCGCTTCGTCTCCGACGTCTCGCACGAGCTGCGCACCCCGCTGACGACCGTACGGATGGCGGCGGACGTCATCCATGACGCGCGGACCGAATTCGATCCGGTGACCGCGCGCTCCGCCGAACTGTTGCAGAACCAGCTGGACCGTTTCGAGTCGCTGCTGTCCGACCTGCTGGAGATCAGCAGATTCGACGCGGGCGCCGCGGAGCTGGCCGCCGAGCCGATAGACCTGCGCGAGGTCGTACGGCGGGTGGTGGACGCCGCGGAGCCGCTGGCCGAGCGCAAGGGCAGCCACGTGGCGATACGCGGCGACGCGCAGCCGGTGATAGCCGAGGTCGACCCCCGCCGGGTGGAGCGCGTGCTGCGCAATCTGGTCGTCAACGCGATCGAGCACGGCGACGGCCGGGACGTGGTGGTACGGCTGGCCACGGCCGACGGCGCGGTGGCCGTCGCGGTGCGGGACTACGGCGTCGGGCTGAAGCCCGGCGAGGCGACGCGGGTGTTCAACCGCTTCTGGCGAGCCGATCCGGCGCGGGCGCGTACCACCGGCGGGACGGGCCTCGGCCTGTCCATCGCGGTGGAGGACGCCCGGCTGCACGGCGGCTGGCTCCAGGCGTGGGGCGAGCCGGGCGGCGGGTCGCAGTTCCGGATGACGCTGCCGCGGACCGCCGGCGAGAGCCTGCGCGGGTCGCCGATACCGCTGGAGCCGGACGATTCGCGGCGCAACCGCGGGCTGAATTCCTCGGGGCTGCCGGTCCGGGCCGCGACGGGGTCCGTGCCGGTGCCGCGGACCGCGGGCCCGGCCGGGCCGGGGCACAACGGGCAGCCGGGCTCGCAGATACCGCAGATTCCCCAGCGGCCGCCCGCGGTGCCGCGGTCGCCGTCGGCCGATCCCGCGGCGTTCCCCGGCAGCGGTGCGCGGGTCGTGGGACGGATGGACTCGGTCCGGGAGGACGACAGCTGATGGGTGCGCTGGGGGGCAGGGGACGCCTGCTGCGGAGCTGGCCGGGTGTGGTGTGCGCGGCGCTGTTGCTGGCCGGGTGCGCGGCGATACCCAGCAGCGGTGAGGTGCGCAAGGTCGGCGACGGACAGCACGCCGACGTGGACGCGCAGGTGCGGGTCTTCCCGTCGGCGCCGCACAAGGGCGAAAGCGCCTCCGACATCGTCAACGGCTTCATGGAGGCCACCACCAGCGGCGAGGCGGACTTCGAGACCGCGAAGAAGTACCTGTCCAAGGAGCTGGCCGGACACTGGGACCCCACCGCGAAGATCACCGTGCTCACCGGCACGACCCAGCCCCGGGAGGAGCCGGGCACGAGTCGCAAGGACTACGTGATGGTCGACCTCGCGGGCAAGAAGACGGCCGTCGTCGACGCCAAGCACGCCTACCGGCCGGACGAGGGCAACTTCGACACCTCGTTCCACCTGGTCAAGGAGAACAACGAGTGGCGGATCGACAGCCTTGAAGACGGCCTGGTGATCTCCGATCTGGACTTCAACCGGATATATCACCTGGTCAACATGTACTACTTCGCGGCGCTGGGCCCGGACGCGCATCGCTCGGGGAACGCCGACAAGACCCTGGTCGCCGACCCCGTCTACCTGCGCAAGCAGAGCGACTCGCTGGTGTCCACGGTCTCCGCGCTGCTGACCGGCCCCACGAACTGGCTGGCGCCCGTGGTCGAGACCGCGGCGCCCGAGGGCGCCCGGCTCTACGACAAGGCGCCCGACCACGGGGTGACGCTCGACGACTCCCAGCACCTCAGGGTGCGGCTCGACGCGCCCGCGCAGCGGTTCGCGGGGGAGCGCTGCGTGAAGCTGGCGGCGCAGCTCTTCACCACGGTGCAGGGCCAGGCCGCGCCCAAGGTGGACGCCGTCGACATCTCGGCGTCCGACGGCAGGACGGTCTGCTCGCTGCCCAAGGAACAGACGCTGGCGTTCAGCACGCAGAATCTGGTCGGCTCCTCGGACCACCAGTACTACATCGGGGCGCAGCCGCACCGGCTGCTGGAGGTGCCCTCGGACGGCGCCTCGACCACGGGTACGCCGGTGGCCGGGCCGTTCGGCGGGGCGAAGGCGGACCTGGAGTCGGTCGCGGTGCGCCGGGACGAGCAGATGGCCGCCGGAGTGAAGGGCGAGGGACGCCAACTGGTCACCGCCGGCCTGGACGCGGACGCCCAGCTCAGCGAGCCCGTGCTGACCAGCAAGGCGAAGGACGGTCTGAGCGCGCCGAGCTGGGACGGGCTCGACTACCTGTGGGTCGCCGACCGCGATCCGGGCGACCCCCGCGTGGTGGCGCTGCGCGACGGCGGCGGGCAGCCGATCCCGGTCTCCGTCAGCGGCCTGACCGGCCGTGTGGACGCGCTGCGGGTCGCCTCGGACGGCGTGCGGATCGCGCTGCTCGTCCGGCAGCCCAACGGGCTCGGGAAGTTGCAGCTCGGGCGGATCGAGCGGGGCGGTACGCAGGCGCATCCGACGTTCGCGGTGACGAATCTGCGCACGCTGACCCCCGCGGCCGACGGCGTCAGCTCGGTCTCCTGGGCGGGGCCGAGCCGCCTGGTCGCGCTCGACAGCGAATCCGAGGGCGTGCAGCAGATCAAGTACATCAGCACCGACGGCTCTCCGAAGCTGGCCTTCGAGGGGATCAGCCAGGCGTCTGTGGTGGCGGCCTCCGAGGACGTCTCGCGGGCGCTGCTGGCCTCGTACAACCAGAGCGTCTACCGGCTGCCGCCGGACTCCACGGGCAAGCGGGTCGAGCCTAAGGGCGACAACCCGGTCTACCCCGGCTGAGAAAACCACCGTCAGCCTCCTGACCTGCGAAATGGTGGAGTTATCCACAGGTTGGGAGGGGGGCTGGCGGCGGGCGCCGAAACGGGGCAGAGTGGACGTCATGCGGGGCTGGTGGCAGGAGATCACCGGGCTGGTCCTGCCGGTGGACTGCGCCGGGTGCGGGCGTCCGCGTACGGAGCTGTGCGAGCGGTGCCGGGTACTGATCGGTGGGGCGGCCGAATCGGTGCCGGTGCGGCGCGTGCGTCCGACGCCGGAGCCGCCGGGGCTGCCGCCGGTCTACGCGGCCGGGCGATACGGGGACGAAGTGCGGGCCGTGGTCCTGGCGCACAAGGAGCGGGGTGCGCTGGGTCTGGCCGGACCGCTGGGCACGGCGCTGGCGGCGGCCGTGCGGCGGGTCGGCGTCCCCGGGACGGTCCTGCTGGTGCCGGTGCCCTCGGCACGGCGTGCGGTGGCGCGACGCGGCCACGACGCCACGGCCCGCATCGCCCGTGCGGCGGCCCGGGAGCTGCGCCGGGGCGGCGTACCCGCCAGGGCGGTGGCCGCGTTGCGCCAGCGGCGGCCGGTGGCGGACCAGTCCGGTCTCGGCGCGGCCGGGCGGCCGGCGAATCTGGCGGGCGCGGTGGCGGCGGCCGGCGGGTCGGCCGCGCTGCTGACGGTGGCGCCGGTCGTGCTGGTGGACGACCTGATGACCACCGGAGCCTCACTGACCGTGGCGGCGCGGGCGGTGACGGCGGCCGGGGGCCGGGTCGCCGGGGCGGCGGTCGTGGCTGGTCCGCACGATCCGGAACTCCACTCGGATGCGCGTCGTTGCAGGTAGTAGCGACGCATATTCACTCGGAAGGGGGTATGGCGTCGCTGAGGATGCCGACCTCCACACTCCGGGACTATGTTCGGGGGATAGGGAAGTGAACACCATGGGGTGTTGATCTTCTCAGTGGGGCAGGAGGAGGTGAAAGCCGCAGCTTCGTGGTCCCCGGTCAGCCCCGGGAGGCGAAGCGGCAGCCAACGCAGCGCCGGACGGGACTGGTACCCGAGCTGGCCTCAGCGAAAGGGATCGCCTCCGGTAGCCCGGGGCGATCCGGGAACGGAGTTCTGCGTGGACATCGTCGTCAAGGGCCGCAAGACCGAGGTGCCCGAGCGGTTCCGGAAGCACGTGGCCGAGAAGCTGGACAAGATCCAGAAGCTCGACGGCAAGGTGATCAGCCTCGACGTCGAGGTGTCCAAGGAGCTCAACCCCCGGCAGGCGGACCACGCCGACCGGGTGGAGATCACGCTCAACACCCGGGGTCCGGTCGTCCGGGCCGAGGCCGCGGCGGCCGACCCGTACGCGGCGCTGGACATCGCGGTGTCGAAGCTGGAGGCGCGGCTGCGCAAGGCCGCGAGCAAGCGCCACACCCGTCGTGGGAACGGCCGGATCCCGGCGGCCGAGGTGGCCGCGACCGTGCCGGACGCGGCGACCATCAACGGGGACGGGGAGCTGGCCGTCGACCGGCCGAGCACGGACAGTGTGCCCACCACGAGGTTCGGTCCGCTGGAGGTGCACGGCGAGGGCCCGCTGGTGGTGCGCGAGAAGACCCACGCGGCCACGCCGATGGCACTCGACCAGGCGCTCTACGAGATGGAGTTGGTCGGGCACGACTTCTATCTGTTCGTGGACAGCGAGACCAAGCAGCCGAGTGTCGTCTATCGCAGGCACGGTTACGACTACGGCGTGATTCATCTGAACTCGGACGAGAGCACCGTGGAAGAACCGGCGGGCGCGGGCGGCGTACTGCGCCGCTAGCGGCCACGCCCGAGGGCGTGTCCGCGAAGTCGCGTCGTCCGCCCGGAGGGCGGGGCTGGCGGTGTCTGGTGCGTGCGATCGCAAGGCGGAGGGTCGTCCTCATAGTGGGCCTATTCGGATGAGCCCGACAACGCAGCGAGCGTGCGTGCCAGGCGCCGCCAGTCAGACGAGACTTCGCGGACAGGCCCTAGGGCTGCAACCGGTGCCCCCGGGCCGTCCCGGGGGCACCACCGTGCCTGGACGTGAAATGCTGGACCAGTGGTCAACTCTGGTCTGAGGGGGAGGATCTGATGCCGGAGAGCTTTGAGCGCGGAACCACCGGCGAGCGTGGTCAGATCCCGTACGAGGAACCTGCCGGTCCGGCGCGTGCGGAGCCCATCCGGGTGCTGGTGGTCGACGACCACGCGCTCTTCCGGCGGGGCCTGGAGATCGTGCTCGCGCAGGAGGAGGACATCCAGGTCATCGGTGAGGCGGGGGACGGCGCGGAGGCGGTCGACAAGGCCGCCGACCTGTTGCCGGACATCGTGCTGATGGATGTGCGGATGCCCCGGCGCGGCGGGATCGAGGCGTGCACCTCGATCAAGGAGGTCGCGCCCAGCGCCAAGATCATCATGCTGACGATAAGCGACGAGGAAGCCGACCTCTACGAGGCGATCAAGGCCGGTGCCACCGGCTACCTCCTCAAGGAGATCTCCACCGACGAGGTGGCGACGGCGATCCGCGCGGTGGCGGACGGACAGTCGCAGATCAGTCCGTCGATGGCGTCGAAGCTGCTGACCGAGTTCAAGTCGATGATCCAGCGGACCGACGAGCGGCGGCTGCTGCCCGCGCCCAAGCTCACCGACCGGGAGCTGGAGGTGCTGAAGCTGGTCGCCACCGGGCTGAACAACCGGGACATCGCCAAGGAACTCTTCATCAGCGAGAACACGGTGAAGAACCACGTCCGCAACATCCTGGAGAAGCTTCAGCTCCACTCCCGGATGGAGGCCGTGGTCTACGCGATGCGCGAGAAGATCCTGGAGATCCGCTAGGGCCTGTCCCGCGCCGGGCCTCGCGGCCACCACGTGCTGGGCATTGCCGGGTCCGGGCGCGCCCCCGGGCCGCCCGGACCCGGCGCCGCCCGGACCCACCACCTCGGCCCCGCGGGGCCGGACCCGCTCAGCGGCGGTCGTGGGTCAGCTTCAGCGCCGCCTCCAGCGGCTCGCGCAGCGGCTCCGGCAGCACCCGCTCCACCCGCGCCTCCTCACAGCCCACCCAGCCCGCCGCCTGCGCGATGGCGTCGGCCGCGGGCTGCACGGCCTTCGGGCCGTCGAGCGTGACCTGCCGGGCCACCAGCGTCTTCCCCTCGCGCGCCGGGTCGACGCGGCCGACCAGCCGCCCGCCCGCGAGCAGCGGCATCGCGAAGTAGCCGTGGATCCGCTTGGGCTTGGGGGTGTACGCCTCCAGCCGGTGCGTGAAGCCGAAGATCCGCTCGGTGCGCGGCCGGTCCCAGATCAGGGAGTCGAACGGCGACAGCAGCGTCGTACGGTGCCTGCCGCGCGGCTCGCTCGCCAGCGCCGCCGGATCGGCCCAGGCGGGCTTGCCCCAGCCTTCGACCTCGACGGGCACCAGACCGGTCGAGTCGATCACCGACATCACCTGCTCGCCCTTGAGCCGGTGGTAGTCCGCGAGGTCCGCGCGGGTGGCCACCCCCATCGCCGCGCCCGCCTGGACGACCAGCCGCCGTACGCACTCGGTGTCGTCCAGGTCGTCGTGGAGCAGCGCGTCGGGCACGGCCCGCTCGGCCAGGTCGTAGATCCGCTTCCAGCCGCGCCGCCGGGTGCAGACCACCTCACCGGTGTCGAGCAGCCACTCCACCGCGATCTTGGTCTCCGACCAGTCCCACCACGGTCCGCCGTTCTTCGCGCCGCCGAGCTGCGTCGAATTCAGCGGCCCCTCGGCCTTGAGCTGGTCCAGGACGGCGGCGCACGAGCGCTCGGCGTCCTCCAGGACGTGCCAGCGGTGACCGCGGGCCCGCCGCGCCCTGCGCCGGAAGGCGAAGTGCGGCCACTCCTCGATGGGCAGGATGCAGGCCGCGTGCGACCAGTACTCGAAGGCGTGGTCGCCCGACCAGTACGCCTCCTCGACCTCCTCGCGGCCGACCGCGCCCAGCCGCGCGTACGGAATCAGCTCGTGCGAGCGGGCCAGTACCGAGATGGTGTCGAGCTGCACCGCGCCCAGCGAGCGCAGCACCCCGCGCGTCCCGGCCCGCCGGTCGGGAGCACCGAGGAAGCCCTGCGCTCGCAAGGCGAGCCTGCGTGCTTCGTCGGCGGACAGGGTGAGCTGAGGAGGCGGCAGCGGTGTCATGCCGGACAGCGTAGGACCGCCCACTGACAAGCCCCGCTGACCTGCGTCAACCTCGCGCGGCCGGCGGCCCCCCGCTCCGTACGGAAACCCCTCGGGCCCCGCGCCCGCCCCCCTCGTGACGAAAGGGCCTCAGGCCCCCGCCCCCCCCGTGACGAAGGAGCCTCAGGCCCCCGCGCCCGGCGGATACGGCTCGTACGGCGTCTTGCCCTCGCGGTCCCAGTCCGTCGGCAGCAGGGAACCGCTCCAGGCGTCGCGGCGGGTGCCCGCGTAAAGGATCTTGGAGCGGACGGTGCCCTCCATGACGAAGCCGATGGAACGGGCGACGGCGCGCGAGCCGTCGTTGCCCGCCTCCGCGTACCACTCGATCCGCTCGACGCCGAGGGCGTCGAAGGCCCAGGCGCAGACCGCGCGCCCCGCCTCGGCGGTGTAGCCCTTGCGGCGCTGCTCCCTCGCCGTCCAGTAGCCCAGCTCCGCCTGCCGCTCGGGCCCGGTCAGACCGGAGGCGCCGAACCGCAGCAGGCCCATGGAGCTGACGAGCGCGCCGCTGTCGGCGGTGAAGACGCCGAAGTTGTACATGGTGTCGTCGCGCCAGCCCTCGGGGCAGATGCGGCCGACGAAGTCCGCCGCGTTCTCGTGGGTGTAAGGCGAGGGCACCGCCGTCCAGCGCGGAATATCGGGATCCTGGCAGGCCACATAGAGCGCCTCGGCGTCGTCCGGGGTCAGCGGACGCAGCAGCAGACGCTCGGTGGTGAGGGTGATCGGCTCCATGGACGCAGTATTGAGGAGAGCCAACGGCTGTGGAAAACCGTTTTGGCACCTCGGGGCCTCCCGGCCCGCTGGTCTCCTCGCTTACGATGGCCGTTGCAGCGGGGCCATCGGCGGACAGCCACTGGCAGAAAGCCATCGGCAGACATCGGCAGATCAAACCCCGCTGTGCCGGGTGCGGGCCAACCGCGCCAGGCCCGACCGGCAAGGAGCCAGCCTACGTGTCCGTCTTCAACAAGCTCATGCGTGCAGGCGAAGGCAAGATCCTGCGCAAACTGCACCGCATCGCGGACCAGGTCAATTCCATCGAAGAGGACTTCGTCAACCTCACCGATGCCGAGCTGCGGGCCCTCACCGACGAGTACAAGGAGCGGTACGCCGAGGGCGAGTCCCTCGACGACCTGCTGCCCGAGGCGTTCGCCACCGTCCGTGAGGCCGCCAAGCGCGTGCTCGGACAGCGTCACTACGACGTCCAGCTCATGGGCGGTGCCGCCCTGCACCTCGGGTATGTCGCCGAGATGCGCACCGGCGAGGGCAAGACCCTGGTCGGCACCCTGCCCGCGTATCTGAACGGGATCTCCGGCAAGGGCGTCCACCTCATCACGGTCAACGACTACCTCGCCGAGCGCGACTCGGAGTGGATGGGCCGCGTCCACAAATTCCTCGGCCTCGAGGTCGGCTGCATCCTGGCGAACATGTCGCCCGCCGAGCGCCGCGCCATGTACGCCTGCGACATCACCTACGGCACCAACAACGAATTCGGCTTCGACTACCTGCGCGACAACATGGCGTGGTCGAAGGACGAGCTGGTGCAGCGCGGCCATAACTTCGCGATCGTCGACGAGGTCGACTCGATCCTGGTGGACGAGGCCCGTACGCCGCTGATCATCTCCGGCCCGGCCGACCAGGCCACCAAGTGGTACAGCGACTTCGCCCGTCTGGTGAAGCGGCTCAACCGCGGCGAGGCGAGCAGCCTCGGCAAGGAGGAGACCGGCGACTACGACGTGGACGAGAAGAAGCGCACCGTCGCCATCCACGAGAGCGGCGTCACCAAGGTCGAGGACTGGCTGGGCATCGACAATCTCTACGAGTCGGTGAACACCCCGCTGGTCGGCTACCTGAACAACGCGATCAAGGCCAAGGAGCTGTACAAGAACGACAAGGACTACGTCGTCATGGACGGCGAAGTCATGATCGTCGACGAGCACACCGGCCGTATCCTCGCGGGCCGCCGCTACAACGAGGGCATGCACCAGGCGATCGAGGCGAAGGAAGGGGTGGACATCAAGGACGAGAACCAGACGCTCGCCACGATCACCCTCCAGAACTTCTTCCGCCTGTACGACAAGCTCTGCGGCATGACCGGTACGGCGATGACCGAGGCCGCCGAGTTCCACCAGATCTACAAGCTCGGCGTCGTCCCGATCCCGACCAACCGCGCGCTGGCCCGGATGGACAAGCCCGACCTGATCTACCGCACGGAAGAGGCGAAGTTCGCCGCCGTGGTCGAGGACATCGTCGAGAAGCACGAGAAGGGCCAGCCGGTCCTGGTCGGCACCGTCTCCGTCGAGAAGTCCGAGTACCTGTCGGCGCAGCTCTCCAAGCGCGGCGTGCCGCACGAGGTGCTCAACGCCAAGCAGCACGACCGTGAGGCGTCGATCGTCGCGCAGGCGGGCCGCAAGGGCGCCGTGACCGTGGCCACCAACATGGCCGGCCGCGGCACCGACATCAAGCTCGGCGGCAACCCCGACGACCTCGCCGAGGCGGAGCTGCGGCAGCGCGGCCTCGACCCGGTCGAGCACGTCGAGGAGTGGGCGGCGGCGCTGCCCGACGCCCTGGAGCGTGCCGAGCAGGCCGTCAAGGCCGAGCACGAGGAGGTCGTCGACCTCGGCGGGCTCTACGTGCTGGGCACCGAGCGGCACGAGTCGCGCCGGATCGACAACCAGCTCCGCGGCCGGTCCGGCCGTCAGGGCGACCCCGGCGAGTCCCGCTTCTACCTCTCGCTCGGCGACGACCTCATGCGGCTGTTCAAGGCGCAGATGGTCGAGCGCGTCATGGCGATGGCCAATGTGCCGGACGACGTGCCGATCGAGAACAAGATGGTCACCCGCGCCATCGCGTCGGCCCAGTCGCAGGTCGAGCAGCAGAACTTCGAGATTCGCAAGAACGTCCTGAAGTACGACGAGGTGCTCAACCGGCAGCGCGAGGTCATCTACGGCGAGCGCCGCCGCGTCCTGGAGGGCGAGGACCTGCACGAGCAGGTGCAGCACTTCATGGACGACACCATCGACGCGTACATCGACGCGGAGACCAAGGAAGGCTTCGCCGAGGACTGGGACCTGGACCGGCTGTGGGGCGCCTTCAAGCAGCTCTACCCGGTGAAGGTCACCATCGAGGAGCTGGAGGACGCGGCGGGCGACCGGGCCGGGATCACCGCCGAGTTCATCGCGGAGTCCGTCAAGGACGACATCCACGAGCAGTACGCGGAGCGCGAGAAGAGCCTCTCCGAGGACATCATGCGCGAGCTGGAGCGCCGCGTGGTGCTGTCGGTGCTCGACCGCAAGTGGCGTGAGCACCTGTACGAGATGGACTACCTCCAGGAGGGCATCGGGCTGCGCGCGATGGCGCAGCGCGACCCGCTGGTGGAGTACCAGCGCGAGGGCTTCGACATGTTCGGCGCCATGATGGACGGCATCAAGGAGGAGTCCGTCGGCTACCTGTTCAACCTGGAGGTCCAGGTCGAGCAGCAGGTCGAGGAGGTCCCGGTGGACGCCGCCGTCAGCGACGCCCCGCAGGACGCGGCGCCTTCGCTGACCAAGGACGCCAGGCCGGAGATCCGCGCCAAGGGTCTCGACGCCCCCAAGCGCGCCGACCGGCTGCACTTCTCCGCGCCGTCCGTGGACGGCGAGGGCGGTGTGGTCGAGGGCGACTTCGCGGGTGTCGACGCCGCCGACGGCGGTTCCGCCGAGGAGGGTCAGACGCGCGCCGAGCGCCGCAAGGCCGCCAAGGGCGGGCGCCGCCGCAAGAAGTAACGCCTACGGGCGGGCTCGACCGGACACGGGCGGGGGGGGGGGGGGGGGGGGGGGGGGGGGGGGGGGGGGGGGGGGGGGGGGGGGGGGGGGGGGGGGGGAGGGGGGGGGGGGGGGAGGGCG
>NZ_JBVHMF010000054.1:0-8708 GCF_055558595.1 Streptomyces sp. NPDC025721
CGACTCTATCAGACGCTTTCCAGTGCCTGACCCCCAGTCAGCGGGGCTTGTCTTTCCGGCTGTTCGGCCGTTCCGACGAGTGAGACATTAGCTGAACTTCGGCGGTCGAACCAAATCGGCCGCTTTCCGTTCCCGCCCCATTCCGAATGCGCACAAGTGAACGCCACGGCATGCCGTAGTCGCTCGTTTGTTTGCTGCGGAATGGCTGTCCGGGGACCGACCGGAGTCGGCGCTCACGCTCGGACAACCCGGAGAACGTTACGCACGGGTCCGGAGAGTGTCAACTCGGTGCCCTGGCGGTGGCCGGAGGGCTACTGTGGGTCGTATGACATCGCATGCGTGCACCTCTCAGTGGTGGGCCGCCTAGGGCGGCCAGGAGTCACGTATGCATCCAACGGCCGCCGCCTCGGCGGCCGTTTTCTGTTGTCCCGGCCGCGGTGGGCGGTGGTCCCGCGAACCCGACCAGGACCAGGAGACAGCAGTCATGACGCGGATTTTCAGTGGGGTCAAGCCCACCGGGCACCTCACCTTGGGGAACTACCTCGGCGCGATCCGGCGGTGGGCGGACGAGGACCAGCACCGGGCGGAGTCGCTGTTCTGCGTGGTCGACCTGCACGCGCTCACCGTCGACCACGATCCGGCGCGGGTGCGACGGCTCACCCGGCAGGCGGCGAGCCTGCTGCTCGCGGCCGGGCTCGATCCGCAGGTGTGCACGGTGTTCGTGCAGAGCCACGTCGACGAGCACGCGCGGCTGTCGTACGTCATGGAGTGCGTGGCCACCGACGGTGAGATGCGGCGCATGATCCAGTACAAGGAGAAGTCCGCGCGGGCGCAGGCGGCCGGTCAGAGCGTACGGCTGTCGCTGCTCACGTACCCGGCGCTGATGGCGGCGGACATCCTGGCGTACGGCGCCGACGAGGTGCCGGTCGGCGAGGACCAGACGCAGCATGTGGAGCTGACGCGGGTGCTGGCGGAGCGGTTCAACCAGCGGTACGGGCTGACGTTCGTCGTACCCCGCGCCGTACGGCCCGCCGTGGCCGCGCGGGTCATGGACCTCCAGGACCCCACCGGCAAGATGGGCAAGTCGCACGACGCCACCGCCGGGATCATCTACCTGCTCGACGAGCCCGAGGCGATCACCAAGAAGGTGATGCGGGCGGTGACGGACAGCGGGGCCGGCGAGGTGGAGTACGACCGCGAGGCGCGGCCGGGCGTCGCGAATCTGCTGGACATCCTGGCGGCTTGTACGGGCAAGGAGCCGGAGACGCTGGCCGGGGAGTACACGGCGTACGGGGCCCTGAAGCGGGACACGGCGGAGGCGGTGGTGGAGCTGCTGCGGCCGTTGCGGGCGCGGCACGCCGAGTTCAGCGCCGATCCGTCGTACGTGGACGGGGTGCTGCGGGACGGCGCGGCGGCGGCGCGGGCGCTGGCCCGGCCGACCGTTGACGCGGCCTACCGGGCGGTGGGGCTGCTGCCGCTCACGTAGCCGCGGCCGTATCCGTCCTGCTCCCGTGCCGCCTCGCTACCCGCGGCCGTAACCGTCGAGCCGGGTCATCCGTTGCCGGAGGCCAGCTCGCGGCTGCGGTCGCGGGCGGCTTCGAGGGCGGCGAGGAGGGCGGCGCGTACGCCGTGGTTCTCCAGCTCGCGGATGGCGTTGATGGTGGTGCCCGCCGGGGAGGTGACGGCTTCGCGGAGCTTGACCGGGTGCTCTCCGCTGTCGCGGAGCATCACGGCGGCGCCGATCGCGGACTGGACGATGAGGTCGTGGGCCTGGGCGCGCGGGAGGCCGAGCAGGATGCCCGCGTCGGTCATGGCCTCGACCAGGTAGTAGAAGTACGCGGGTCCGGAACCGGACAGGGCGGTCGCGGCGTCCTGCTGCTTCTCCGGGACGCGGAGGGTCTTGCCGACCGGCTTGAAGATGGCCTCGGTACGGGCGAGGTGGGCCTCGGTGGCGTGGCGGCCCGCCGAGATCACGGACATGCCCTCGTCCACGAGCACGGGGGTGTTCGGCATGACGCGTACGACCGCGATGCCGTCCGCGAGCCGCTCCTCGAAGAAGGCGGTCGGGATGCCGGCGGCGGCGCTGATGACGAGGCGGTCGGCCGGTACGTGCGCGGCCAGCTCGTCCAGCAGGGCGCCCATGTCCTGGGGCTTGGCCGCCAGGATGAGGGTGTCGGCGGCCTTGGCGGCCTCGGCGTTCGTGACGGCCTCGACGCCGTAACGGGCGCGCAGTTCCTCGGCGCGTTCGGGGCGGCGGGCGGTGACCAGCAGGTCCTCCGGGGCCCATCCGGCGCGGATCATGCCGGAGAGGAGGGCTTCGCCGATTTTGCCGGTGCCGAGAACGGCGACTTTCTGCTTCTGGGCGGTCATGGGGTCATCTTCGCAGGGGCGGACGGGGCAAGCGGGCCGCGTCCGCCCTTCGGTCGTACGTCCGGGCAACCGGGGTGGCTCTGCTCAGGTGGTGCGGCGGCGCAGGGTGGCCGAGCCCAGGCCGAGGGCCAGGAGGGCGCAGCAGGCGACGATGATCAGATCGCGTACGAAGTCGCCGGTGACACCCGTGTGGTGGACGATCTGGGTGGTGGCGTCGGCGGCGTACGACATGGGGAGCACGTTCGACAGGCCGCTGAGGACCGGCTGCATGTCGCCGCGCGGGACGAACAGGCCGCAGAGCAGGATCTGCGGGAGCAGCACGGCGGGCAGGAACTGCACGGCCTGGAACTCGCTGGACGCGAAGGCGCTGACGAACAGGCCGAGCGCGGTGCCGAGGAAGGCGTCGGCGAGCGCGGCGACCAGCAGCAGCCACGCCGAGCCGGTGACGTCGAGGCCGAGCGCGAGGACGGACAGGCCGGTGGCGAGCGCGGCCTGGACGACGGCGACGGCGCCGAACGCGAGCGCGTACCCGGCGAGCAGGTCGGCCTTGCCCAGCGGCATGGACAGCAGCCGCTCCAGGGTGCCCGAGGTGCGTTCGCGCAGCGTGGCGATCGACGTGACCAGGAACATCGTGATCAGCGGGAAGATGCCGAGGAGCGAGGCGCCGGCCGAGTTGTACGTCTGCGGGCTGGCGTCGAAGACGTACTTCAGCAGTGTCAGCAGCACGCACGGGACGACGAGCATCAGGCCGATCGTGCGCGGGTCGTGGCTGAGCTGGCGCAGGACGCGGCGGGCCGTGGCGAAGGTGCGGTCGAGGTTCATCGCGCGGTCGATTCTGTGGGGGTGGACTCGGCGGATTCGTTGGCACTGGCACTGGCTTGTGCGGGGGGCTTCTGCTGAGAGGCGTCGCTCGCGCCCTTGGCCTGGCCGCCCTTGGCGTCGCTCGCGCCGCTGGCTTCGTCGTTGGCCGCGTCGACCAGGCGCAGGAACGCCTCTTCGACGGTGTCGGAGCCGGTGCGCTCGCGCAGTGCGTCGGGGGTGTCGTCGGCGAGGATGCGGCCCTCGCGCATCAGCAGCAGGCGGTGGCAGCGTTCCGCCTCGTCCATGACGTGCGACGAGATGAGTACGGTCGCGCCGCGCTCGTCGGCCAGCCGGTGGAACAGTTCCCACAGGTCCCTGCGGAGCACCGGGTCGAGGCCGACCGTCGGCTCGTCCAGCACGAGCAGTTCCGGCTCGCCGAGGAGGGCCACCGCGAGGGAGACCCGGCCGCGCTGACCGCCGGAGAGGTTGGCGGCGAGGCTGTCGGCGTGCGACATCAGGTTGACGTCCGTCAGGGCGCGTTCGACCTGGGCGGCGCGGTCGCGGTGCGCGATGCCGAGGACGGCGGCGTAGTAGTCGAGATTCTGCCGGGCGGTGAGGTCGGAGTAGACCGACGGCGCCTGCGTCACGTATCCGAGGCGCGGGCGCAGGCTGCGGTGGCCCGCCGGGTGGTCCAGCACGTTGAGGGTGCCGGTGACGTGGGCCTGCGAGCCGACGATCGCTCGCATCAGCGTGGATTTTCCGCAGCCGCTCGGTCCGAGGAGGCCGGTGATTCGGCCGGGCGGGAGGGTAAAGGAGAGGTTGTCGAGCACGGTGCGGCCACCGCGTACGACGCGGAGGCCGGCGGCCTCGATGGCGGGTCCGGGGGCTTTATTCATCATGTGATGAATAAACACCCGTGACGGGGTGCGCGTCAAGCCGTGCTCCTCCGGAGGGGGTGGGTTTTCGGGGGGCCTGGCGGCGGCTCGGTGGGGGGCCGGGGTTCCTGGGCCGGGGGGTCGGGTCGGGGGCCGGTGTTCCTGGGCCGGGGGGTCGGTGTCCTCATCCGGATGGCCGGGGTCCTGGTCGGGGGTCCGGGGTTCCTGGGCCCGGGGGCCGGGGTTCCTGGGCCCGGGGGCCGGGGTTCCTGGGCCCGGGGGCCGGGGTTCCTGGGCCCGGGGGTCGGTGTCCTGGTCGGGGGTCCGGGGTCGGTCAGGGTCATCCCCTATGGCGTACGCGGTGGGGGCGAAGGATCGTTGCGGTATGAGGCGTTCATCCCGAGAAGTTGCTGCATCGCGCGTTGAGAAGCGGCAGTTGGCCGTGGCCTCGGCGACGCTTGGACCTTGGCGGCCGGCCGCTGCCGTCGGTGCGATCGGGGGTGGGGTGTCACTTGCCCTGCACCTCGTGCACGGGCACTTCGGGCTCGGCATTCTGGCCGGGGCGCTGTCCGTGGGCGCCCTGCTTTTCTACTGCGTGGGCGGGGCCGGGGCGGTGCTCGGCTACTCCGGGGGCGCGCGGGGGCGGGATCACCGGATACGGAGGTGGGCGCGGGAGCATCCGTGGCGGGTGGCGGCTGTGCCCGGGGCGCTCATGCTTGTCAGCGACTTCGTTATTCGGGAGGTCCTGACCAGTCAGGGGTTCTTCGGGTCGCTCTGGACCGGGGTCTGGCACGGGGCTGTCGTGGCGGCTGTCGTGGGAGCCGTCGGGACCGTTTCGGCTGCGCGGCGCGCCTGAGGCTTTGACGTCTTGAGCGCTTCAGGTCTTTTGAGCGCTTGACGTTCCTTGAGCGCCTGACGTCACCCGTGTCGCATTGTCGGCGCACCTCGGTGCCTGGGGGGTCTTTCCCCCCGGGCGCCTTTCCTTTGCCCACCGCCCTGTCCCTGGTGTCGGTCCCGGGCCGGGGCACCTCCTCGAGCTGCGTGCTGCCTGCCCCTTTCCCATTCGTCCCCGCCCTGTCGGCACGCAAATCTGCGGGGGCACCCCGCCCCGTCCCCTCCGGCCCGTCGCCGCCTGACGGTCCCCCGTGGGGTGGGGGGAGGGGGTGGGGGCGGTTCGCCGTGGGGTGGGCGGAGGGGGGTGGGTACCCGCCCCCTCCGGCACGGCTGCGGATGACGGTTCGCCGTGGGTGGGAGGGGCGTGGGCGGTTCGCCGTCGGGTGGGCGGAGGGGGTTTGTCAGCACGTGTTTGGGGACCAGTCGGAGAAGTCGTTTTGGCTCCAACGACTGAGGGTTCCGGGCGGGCGGAGGTGTCGTTCGCGCCGCTGCGGCAAGGTGATTTGGTCCCACCACGATCGGGGGAATCCACTGGCGGTGGGGTCGGTGGGGGGCTGTAGTTCCGGAGCGATTGTCGCCGTGAGCACGCCCCCGACAGGTGTGCGGCGTCAGTCGGACCGGTCGGCCGGGCGGAAACGAGTTGTGGCCGGAGCCCCTGGGCTGCGACTGATCAGGATCAGGATCAGTCGCCTGAATACCCGAAAATGCCCACGTGAGTCGGCTGGTCGTCGGTGTGCAGGATGACGTAGATGCCGGTCCACCGCATGCGGCACTCTTCGAGCAGAGACTCCTCGGAGAGGTGGGCTCGATGGGCTGCGGTGATTCGCTCCTCATACTGCTGGACTGTCGGACGGTCGGTCCCGAAGTAGTGAGCAAGGCGGTCAGGGGCCAGCGGGCGCAGGGTGTTGTAGTCCTCGCCCTTGGCAGGGTCCGGGGTGCCAGTCGTGTGGACGACGCGTTGGATGTCGAGGATCGAGTGGGTGCCCTCCTCGCCCATGAAGTCCTCGTCAGCGTGCAGTTCTGTGAGGCTCCGGTAGGTGTCGGAGCTGCCGTACCTCTGCTGGAAGATCTGCGCGTGCAGGGCCTCCAGGGATGCCTCGACGCTCCCTGTGTAGTCGAAAGTGGATCTTGGGCTGTGAATGATCACGGTTCATGGGTCGGTGAGATCTCACGGACGAGCAGTGGGCGGTGCTGGAGCCGCTACTGCCGAAGGGCATGACGGCGGGTCGGCCAGCTGCCTGGCCCCGGCGGCAGTTGATCGACGGCATACGGTTCCGGGTCCGGACCGGTATCCCGTGGCGGGACGTGGCCGCCGAGTACGGGCCGTGGGGACGGGTCTATGACCTGTTCCGCCGGTGGCAGCGGAACGGTACCTGGCAACGGATCCTCAGCCGACTCCAGTCCCTGGCCGATGCGAAGGGCGCGATCGCCTGGGACCTGAATGTCGACTCCACGGTGTGCCGCGCCCACCAGCATGCGGCCGGGGCCCGCAAACAGGGCTACCGGCAGAAGGAGCCGCCGGGCGGCATGTTTGCCGAGCCTGATGATCACGGGCTGGGCCGCTCACGCGGTGGGTTCACCACCAAGCTCCACCCGGCGGTTGAGCAGGGTCAGAAGCCCATGGCGATCGTGATCACGGCAGGACAGTGCGGGGACTCGCCACAGTTTGAACCCGTGCTCGGCTCTCGCGGCGGCCGACCGCCGCGTTTCGACCCTGTCGACTACCGCGAACGTCACGCTGTCGAGTGCGGGATCAACCGGCACAAGAGGCACCGCGCCGTCGCCACGCGGTACGACAAGCTCGCGGTCCGCTACGAAGCGACTGTCCTGGTCGCTGCCATCAACGAGTGGCTGTGACCCCCAGCCGTCATACGGCTGTATCCACGTTCCACGTCTCCGGCAGATCGCCGCCGCAGAAGACGCAGACGAAGTCGCCCTCGCGCACGATGTTGTGCTCCTGGCAGTCAGGGCATCGTCGGAACACGATCTCGTGGGTGAAGCCGGAGGGCCGCCCAAGTTCTACGTCGTCCAGAGCATGAGCGACTGCCGACCAGGAGGTGACGTCCGGGCAGTATCCGGTGGACTGGTTGCTGACCTCGCCCACCATCCACCGGTCTGCCTCGCGCACGAAGCTGATCTCGCCAGCACCCAGAACCATGTCCCCGCCAGCGCAGGCCACGTGCTCGCTTCGCCGCGGCGCCAGCCGAAGCACACCATCTGTCCCGACCACGAAGGTGAACGGGTCGGCCAACTCTGCCACCGATCGCTCAGCGACCCAGCCGTCGAAGTCAGCCGCCGAGCTGATCCGGCACCCGCCGCTGCCAGACCGGACCGCAGCCTTCAGCTCCACCGGTCCCACATATCGGTAACTCCGCCCCCGCACGCTCACATCAGCCAACCTAAAACACTTCCGACACACGCCCTATTAGGCGTCAGGGTCAGCCCGCACTCGAAGTCCTCGAGCGGCAACGGTGCCAGTTCCTCGGCCTCGGAGCGGTAGCTGAAGCCGATCGACGTCAGTCGGCCCTGCAGGATTCGCTCGTCCTCTGCGGCGTCGATCTCGGCAATCCCCTCGTTCACTTCGGGCGGGAGGCTCATGGGTCGGGCGGGGGGAGAGGCAATTGGGATCGGGGGGGTTGGGTGGGGCAGGGATAGGTTGGGGGGATGGGGGAGTTGGGGTGGGTGGAGGGGTGGCCGGGTGGGGGGATTCGGACGGGGCGGCTCTGGTTGAGGGAGCCGGAGGCGGGGGATCGGGGGGCGGTGATTGAGCTGTTCTGTTCGGCGGAGGTGGGGACCTATGTGGGAGGGCCCCGGGAGCGGGACGAGATGGAGCGGGCGGTGCCCGAGACGCCAAGGCGGCGGCACGGGCTCTTCGTGGTCGACCTCGACGGGGCGATGATCGGCATCGTCACGATCGACCGGCACGGCGCCGGGAGCAAAGGGCACGTCCGTCCGGAGGGCGAGGAACCCGAACTCGGCTACATGTTCCTGCCCGAGGCGTGGGGCCACGGATACGCCACCGAAGCCTGCGCGGCAGCGCTCAACTGGGCCGCCGAAGCGCTCCCCGGCGAGCCGGTGGTGCTCTGCACCCAGACCGCCAATACGGCATCGCTGCGCGTCGCGGAAAAGCTTGGATTCACCGAGGTCGAACGCTTCGAGGAGTACGGCGCCGAGCAGTGGTTCGGCCTGTGGACGCGCCGAGGGTGACCCCGCGCAAGTAACCCCCTCCCCCCATCAGCCACAACGGACGCGCGGACGCCGACGGGCGAGGAGGGGACGGGCCGGGGTGCCCCCGCAGGGGGCCGAACGGACAAGGCCAGAAGCAGGCGCAGGTGCTCGCAGGTTCGTCGCCCGAGGAGGTGCCCCGGCCCGGCACCGACCAGGCACAAGCGGCACCCGCACGGAGGAGTAGAGGTGTTCGAGTTTTTCACCGACCGCGCGAGGCGCGCCGTGGCGCTGTCCCAGGACGAGGCCATCGCCCTCGGACACGACTTCATCGGCACCGAACACATCCTGCTCGGCTTGCTGGCGGCGGGAGAAGGCCGCGGCCTCGAGGTACTGGCGGCCCTGGAAGTGGAACCCGCCGGCCTGCGCCAAGCGGTACTCACCCGGGTGGCCAGGGAGACGTCATAGCGACGACCGGGATATGCGCCCACCGCCCGGCCGGACACGCCCTAGGTGTATTGATCACGAGCGTTGTTGACATGTGCCGGTGCTTGATCATGGCGAAGACCTCCGGTGTGGTGGAGCTGTCTAGGACTGCACCGC
>NZ_JBVHMF010000055.1:0-4652 GCF_055558595.1 Streptomyces sp. NPDC025721
GGAAACTCCCCCCCCGAGTTCGCTTTGCGGGGCGGGCGGGTCTACCATACCGCGGCCGCGTTCGCTCGTTTTTGGCGCGGGCGGGCGCCCCCGCCCCCCCCCCCCCCCCCCCCCCCCCCCCCCCCCCCCGGCACGGTGCTCGCCGTCAGCGCCCTCGTCGGCCTCGACGCCGCCGACCTGCTCGCAGGGGCCGGGGTCGTCGGGCCCCGGGTGACCTGGCAGTTGCGGGCCGACCTGTCGGGAGCGGCGCTCGACCAGGCCCGCGCGCTGGCCGGGCCGCTGTCCCACTACGGCGCGGACCTGAGTGCCGCCCTGTGCCAGGGAACCGACTGGATCTCCGGCGACATCAGCTGCCACGTACGCGGTCAGGCCACCGGGTCCCTGCTGGTGACCGACTTCCTGACGCCGCTGCTCGCCGAGTTCACCGCTCAGGACCATCAGGCCAGGGCGCTGGCGATGTACGCCGTCGACGCGCTGGCCGCCGTCGCGCTGGCGACCGTGGCCGTCGCCGTACGGCTGTTGCTGCGCCGACGGCGGGCGCACCTGCGGTTGCAGCGCGCGCGGGGCGCGTCCACCGCGCGGCTGGTGCTGCTGCGCTGCGCCGTGGCCTGGCCGGTGGTGCTGATCGGCGCTGCGCTCGGCTGGGCGGCCGGTCGGGCCCTGGCTCCCGGCGGCACGTCAGGATCGCCGCAGCCGGTGCCCGCCGCGCTCGCCGCCGCGGTCGTGATGGTGACGGTGCCGCTGATGACGTGGCTCGCGGTCCGCGAGCCGCGCAGGCCCGGCCGACCGCGGCGCTCGCGCCGCCGCGCTGTCACCGGCCGCCGCGTGGTCCTGGAGCTGACGGTGCTGCTCGCGACGACGGCGGGCGTGGTCGCGCTGCGTTCGCAGGGGCCCGACGGGATTCTGGGCGCGGTGCCGGTGCTGGTGGCGCTGGCCGTCGTGCTGCTCCTGCTGCGGATCTCCCCGCTCGCGCTGCGCGTGGTGCTGCGGCGGACCCGGCGCGCCCGGGGAGCGGTGGGCTTCATCGGGGCGGCACGGGCCGCCCACGACGCCCCGGCGACCGGGCTGGCGCTGTTCGTCCTGGTCCTGACGTTGGGGACGGCCGTGTTCGGCGGCCTCGTGCAGCGCACGATCGGCGACGGCCTGGCCGCGGGCGCGGACTGGACCACCGGCGCGGACGCGAGCGCGATCGTGGCCGGGACCGCGAACGGGGCCACGACCGGGACCGCCGCGCCGGGGACCGGCGCAGGCGAGGGCATACGGACCGTCGTCCAGCATCTGCACACCCTCGACCTGGTGGGACAGGTCGACGGCGCGCTGATCACGCAGGTCGCCGTGATCACCGTGGACCCCCGGCAACTGGCCGCCGTGGCACCGAAGTCGCCGCTGGCCAACGCCCTGCTGTCCGGGCTGGCCACCCCGGCGGGAACCCGGATCGACGCGCGCGTCCCGCTGCCGTCCTTCCTCTCGCCCGACCTGCGGGCGCGCGAGCGCACCGGCGGCTTCACCTCCAGCGTCTCGATCCTCGGGCGGCGGCCGGTGGACCTGGTTCTCACGCCGGTCGGCACCCTCACCGGCGCGGACCTGCACGACCCTCTCCTCGGGCCGGTCACGGCGCGGATTCCCGCCGGTACGCCGCTGCTGATCACCACGGCGGGCGCCGAGCACCTGATGCCCGAGCAGTCCTCGGGGAGCACCGTCATGCTGCTCAAGGGCGGCGCTCCCGACGGGACCGCCCCCGCCACGCCCGCCGCGCTGCGGTCGGCGGCGGCCCAGACGCTCGGGCCGCTGGCCCGGATCCGCGTCCGCTCCGAAACGCTGAGCGCCCTGCGCGCGGACGGGCTGACGCGGGGACTCGACACGGCCTACGCCGTCACGTCGATCCTGGCCGCGCTGGCCGGCCTGCTCACGCTCGCCCTGGAACTGACCCTCACCGCGCACGAGCGCGGTCGCACCGCCTCGTTCCTGCGCACGCTCGGGCTCGGCGGCAAGGAGGCCGGGGCGCTGCACTTCCTGCAACTGCTGCCGCTGGCGGTCGCCTCCGCGGTGGGCGGCACGCTGCTCGGGCTGCTCGAACCGCGGCTCATGGCACCGGCGTTGGACCTGCGGCAGTTCACCGGCGGCCCGGCCCAACCGGCCCTGCGCACCGACTACTCGCTGACGCTCGCCCTCGTCGTCGCCGTGACCGCGCTGATCCTGGTCGCCGCCGCGGCCGAGACCGTCCTCGCGCGTCGGCGGCGGCTGGGGGCCGTGCTGCGGCTCACGTGAACGGCCGCGGCTCAGGGTGCGGCCGTCGAGCGCAGGGCTTACGGGGCGCTCTCGGTGGACTCCGTGTCGCCCTCCGTGTCTCCTGCGCCCGCGGCGCTCTCCGCCGCGGACTTCGCCCGCCGCGCGGCCTCGTCCGGCCATACGCCGATGTGGTCGGTCTCCAGGGCCAGCCGCACCCGTTTGCGCATGTGCAGGCGCTCGGTGAACTGGCCGGGCAGTTGCAGCCGCCCGCTGGCGTCCAGTACCGCGAACTCCTCGGCGGTGAGCACCTCGACGCCGTCCTCGCCGGTGGTGACCCGGCGCAGCACCTCGGTCGAGGTGCGGCCGTTGCGGATCCGCACCGTGCGCTGGACCTGCTCGGACACCAGGGCGTCGTGGGTCACCACGATCACGGTGACGCCCAGGTCCTCGTTGGCCCGGCGCAGTGCCGCGAACACCTCGTCGCTGGTGGCGGTGTCGAGTTCGCCGGTGGGTTCGTCGGCGAACAGCACCTGCGGCTCGTTGGCGTTGGCCACGGCGATTGCGACCCGCTGCTGCTCGCCGCCGGAGAGCGTGTCGGGCGTACGGTCCCGGCAGTGTCCGACGGACAGCAGGTCGAGCAATTCCTCGGCCCGCGCCCGGCGTTGGGAGCGTTTGATCCCGGTGTACGTCATCGGAAGCATCACGTTCTCGGCCGCCGAGAGGTAGGGCAGCAGATTGCGCGAGGTCTGCTGCCAGACGAAGCCCACGGTGCCCCGCCGGTAGCTGAGCCGCTCGCGGCGCTTCATCGTCAGCAGGTCGTGTCCGGCGACCGTGGCGGCGCCCGCGGTGGGCACGTCCTGGCCGGAGAGTATGCCCAGCAGGGTGGATTTCCCGGAGCCGGACGCCCCGACCACCGCGATCATCTCGCCCTGGGCCACGGCGAGATCGAGGCCCTGGAGCGCCTGGACCTCGACGCCCTCGGTCTGGTAGATCCGCACCAGGTTCTCGCAGACGACCAGCCCCTCCTCCCGCCGTGGCGCCGCGACGGCCCGCCGCCGCAGCTCGTCCAAGTCCGTTGCCCCGGTGGGCTGTTGGTGAACTGCCACGCGGTCCCCCGATAAGGTGAAGTCTGCGAATCCCACTGTCGGACAGCCGCCAGGGTAATGCGCGAACCCGCCCGGGAGCCGCCGTGCGCGGGACCGGGCCTCGATCAGGGGTCAGCGTCGCCGAGGTCGTCGCGTCCGCTTCGGCCCGCGTCACATCCGCCACGATCCGCATGCCGTCGATCGGACAGCGTGCCGTCAGACCGCGCGGGCGTCCCGCAAGAGTTCCCGGACTCCGCGAACAGGGCGGTAGCCGAAGGCGTTCGTTGCCGCGGTGGAGTCGTACACGCGGTCCAGACGATCCGGCACCGGCCACCCCCGGTCGCGGAACGCCTCGACCACGTCAGGAGCCCGACCGGCGAGGACCGCGCCCGCGTCGCGGTGGAGAGCGACGCAGTCCTCACGCTGGAACACGTGCGGCCCGGAGACGTTGAACGTGCCGGTCACCTCAGAGCGCGTCACGGCCAGGACCCCCGCCGCCGCGACATCGGCCACGTCGACCGCCCGGTGGAGCAGATGGCGGGCGCGTACGGGCAGCGGCTCCGGAAAGCACCGCGCGATGCGCAGCGTGACCGCGGAGACGCCGCAGGCGGCGACCAGGCGTTCCGCGGCCAGCTTGGTCTCGTCGTAGATGTCCCGGGGAAGCGGCGTGAGGTGCTCGTCCACCCAGACGGCGCGGTCCGCGGGCACTAGGGCGTGGCCGTAGACGCTGGTACTGCTGATGTAGAGAACGCGCCGGACACCGAGGCGCGCGGCGTCGTCGAGGAGTTCCGCGGTCATGCCGACGTTCACGGCGCGGAACTCCTCATCGGCCACGCGCCCGACGTGCGGGGCGTGCAGCGCGGCGGTGTGGACCAGGACGTCGGCCGACCGCAGCGCGGCCCGCCGCTCGCGCGGGTCCCGCAGGTCGGCGACGACGCTCGTCCAGCGGCCGGCCACCCTGTCCACGCCGCGGACCTCCCGGCCCGCCGCGTCGAAGGCCGCGGCCAGGGCCGATCCGACCCGGCCCGAGCTTCCCGTCACGACAACCGCCCCGCCAGGGTCCCGCATCCTCCGCTCGGCGCTCACACCCCGATTCTGCCAGCCCCGCGCGGAATCGGTCCGAAGCACCCTACCCGCCGTGCGATGCCGCGCCCGCCTCGACAGGAGACGCCGTCACCCGGCGGTAACCGCGCCTGTCGGCTTGGGCGTCAGGACCGCGAAGGCGAGGAGCGTGGGGCCGGACGGGCCCTAGGTGTATTGATCACGAGCGTTGTTGACATGTCCCGGTGCTTGATCATGGCGAAGACCTCCGGTGTGGTGGAGCTGTCTAGGACTGCA
>NZ_JBVHMF010000056.1:0-4553 GCF_055558595.1 Streptomyces sp. NPDC025721
CCAAAGTTTTTCCTTTTCTCCGGGGGATGCGTGGGCCCTCTTGGGGGAGAAAGTGTTTCCAACGCAGCCTTGAGTGTTCCCCCCCCCGGGGGGGCCGCCCACCGCTCAGTGGCAGGTCGAAGTGCGTCGCTACCAGCGGTACCAACGGCCACGGCTGCCACCGGAATTCGTCGAGCGGACAACGAATCCCAGCAGCCAGACCACCAGGACGACGATCGCCACCCACCACAGAATCTTGAGGGCGAACCCGGCGCCGAAGAGAATCAACGCGAGCAGAAGAACGAGCAGAAGCGGTCCCATAGTTTGTACCTCCCACTCGCGCGCTTGCCCCACGCCCACACTGACATGCGCGGATAATGTCACGGAACGGTATCCATCAGTTGGTGACAGGTGTCCTGGCGATGAGCGGGACAGGCGGTCGGGCGCCATAGTCACCGTGCCTCGACGACAGGCGCACTCGATTCCGAGTGCGCGCCAGACCCGTATCACCCCCTACCGCTCCGCAATTCCTTGTCCTCACCATGACGACCGGACGCTGCGGACTGTGTCGCGGACACCGCCGCGGGGATCCGGGCTGTTTCCGACTTCTGGTGCGACCGGTGGTGTCCCGCGCTGCGTCAGCGCGGTGACGGGACGGGGCGGGGCCGTCGAGGCGCGTCGACCGGAGTGACACACCGCCGACCGCCGTGTGCGGCCCGTGCGGCCCGTGCGGCCCGTGCGGCGTATTGACGCATACACGACCAATGGCTAGCTTCAGGGAGCGCTCTCACGCCTCGTCGCGCCGGTCAACTCAACTCCGCTTCCCGCACGGCGAATTGGACCATGGACAACGATGTCAGGCTCTGTCGAGGACTACGGAAGGCATGCCCATGCGCCCACGCCGCGTCGGATCACCTCTCTCGCCCCGCAGGAGCCGGGCGCTCGTGCTGGGTTCATGCCTAGCGCTGCTGTCGGTCACCGCCGTCGACAGCGCGGTGGCGCGGCAGGCCGCCCCGCCGGCGCGGGCCACGGCGTCGAGTTCCGTCGTCACCGACGGGAACGCCCGCTTCGAGGTGCTCAGTCCGACCCTGGTGCGGCTGGAGTACGCGGGCGACGCCGCCTTCCAGGACGGGACGACGTTCAACGCCGTCAACCGGTCCTTCCCCGTGTCCGACGTCACCACGGACGTCACCGCGGACGGGTACCGCGAGATCACGACGTCCGGGCTGACGTTGCGCTACAAGCGGGGCAGCGGCCCTTTCACGGCGGCCAACCTCACGGTGACGATGGCGGGCACGGGGGTGACCGCCACACCGGCGTTTCCTTCCTACTGCCCGGTCAACTCCGCCTGCGAGGCTGAGAATTCGCTGCTCAGCGGCTACGGCGTCGCCGCCTACGACCACACCGGGCACACCGGCTCCGGCTTCGTCGCCGGATACGAGCACACGGGCAGCGGACTCACCCAGGACGTCTCCGCGGTGCCGTCGACCGGCGACTACCGGCTGTGGGTGCGCTACTCCAACGCGGCGGGCGGTACGGGCACCCTGTCCACCCGGGTCGGCTCGACCGCGGGCCCGGCGCTCAGCCTGCCCGCCACCTCGTCGTGGAACGCCTGGTCGACCGCGTCCGCCACGGTGCACCTGACCGCTGGCGCCAACACCCTGAGCATCGTGCAGAACGCGGGTGACACCGGCCGGGTCAACATCGACAGCCTGGCGGTCACCCCGGTCGGCACCACGGCGTACCCGGCCGCGTCGACGGCGCTCACCACGACCGGCTACGGCGCGGGGCCGACGAACACCCTCGGCGGCTGGTCCCGGACACTGGACAATCCGGCGGCCGTGCCGGTGCCCGAGCACCCGGGGATCCTGGATCGCGACGGCTGGTACCTGCTGGACGACACCCGGACGGCTCTGCTGTCGGGCGCGCACGCGGTGACCGACCGGCCCTCGCACGGCACCCAGCCGTACCAGGACGGCTACTTCTTCGGCTACGGCCAGAACTACAAGCAGGGCCTCGCCGACCTCAACTCCCTGACCGGCGGCGCCAATCTGCTACCGGAGTCGGCCTACGGCGTGTGGTACTCGCGGTACTACGGCTACTCGACGGCCGACTACGAGAATTCGCTGCTGCCCACCTTCCGCAGCACGAACACGCCGATCGACTGGCTGGTGGTGGACACCGACTGGAAGTCGCCGACGCAGTGGAACGGCTGGAACTGGAACAGTTCGCTCTTCCCCGATCCGCGGGCATTCCTCGACTGGACCAAGCAGCAGGGTCTCGCGGTGTCGATGAACATCCACCCGACCATCGACAGCGGCGACCCCAAATTCGCCGCGGCCAACTCCCGCGCGGGCGGCCTCCTGCCCGACGGCGGCAGCACGTACGCCTTCGACTGGTCCAACCCGGCGCATCTGGCCGCCTATCTCGACCTGCACCAGCCCTTCGAGCAACAGGGCGTGCGGGAGTGGTGGCTGGACTACTGCACCAACTGCGGTGCCTCGACCGCGTCAGATCCGCATGTGGGGCCGGACAATCTGATCAACCAGGCCTATGCGGACGACGCGGCGGCCAAGGGGCTGCGCGGCTTCTCCTTCGCACGGATCGGCGGCTCGGAGGAGGGCGGCGACAACAGCAACTACCCGGTCGGGCCCTGGTCCGAGCGGCGCAACTCGATGCAGTTCACCGGCGACACGCCCGCGACGTGGGACATGCTCGCCTTCGAGGCGAAGTTCACCGCCGCCGAGGCCGCCGCGGGGATCTCCAATGTCAGCCATGACATCGGCAGTTTCCACGGCGGTCATCTCGCCGACGATCTGTACGCCCGCTGGGTGCAATTCGGCACCTTCCAGCCGGTGGACCGGCTGCACTCCGACCACGGCGACCGGCTGCCGTGGAACTACACCGGCGCTGCCGCGGCGAGCGCCGAGTCCTTCCTGCGGCTGCGGGAGGCGCTCGTCCCGTACACGTACACGCTCGCACAGCAGGCGAACGCGACCGGTGTGCCCATCGTCCGGCCGCTGTATCTCGACTACCCGTCCCAGGACGCCGCCTACAGCGCCACCGGCGAGTACCTGTACGGCGACGACGTCCTGGTCGCGCCGATCACCTCGCCCAACGACTCCAGCGGCAACGGCTCCGCGTCGGTGTGGGTGCCGCCGGGGAGCTGGACGGACTACTTCACCGGCCGCACCTACACCGGGCCCGCCACCGTCACCATCACCGGTCCGCTGTCCCGGATGCCGGTGCTGATCAAGGCCGGCGGCATCCTCACCACCCGCACCGACTACGTCGACAACCAGGGGCAGCGGCCGTTGACGCAGGTGACGGTGAATGTCGCCGCGGGTGCCGACGGGGCCTTCTCGGTCTACTCCGACGCCGGCGAGGGCACGGGCTATCGCAGCGGCCAGGCGACCGAGGCTCCCCTGTCGTGGAGTGAGGCGGCTCGGACACTGACGATCGGCGCGCAGACCGGTTCCTTCAGCGGCGCGCCGACCTCCCGGGCCTACACCCTGCGGCTGTCCAACTCGCAGGCGCCGACCGCCGTTTCGGTCGACGGGGCGCAGGTCCCGGAGACCGCGTGGTCGTGGAACGTCAACCGCAGGACGGTGACGGTGACGACGGGCGCGCTCCCGCTCGGCTCCTCGCACACCGTGACGCTGTCCGGCAGCGCGTCCGCGAACCCGGCGTCCGGCGAGGTGATCGGCGCGGGCGGCCTGTGCCTCGACGTGCGCGGCGGGGTGGCCGACGACGGGACGGCCGTGCAGCTGTGGGGCTGCAACCACAGCGCGGCCCAGCAGGTCGCGTACCAGGCCGACAGTACCGTCCGGGTCCTCGGCAAGTGCCTGACGGCCACGGGCGGCGGGACGGCGAACCGTACGCCGGTGAGCGTCGCGGGCTGCTCGGGTGCCGCCTCGCAGACCTGGACGCACCGCTCCGACGGCAGCCTGCTCAATCCGGCCTCGGGACGCTGCCTCGACGTGCCGGACGGCAACACCACACCCGGCGCCGTACAGCTCCAGCTCTACGACTGCGCCGGTGTGACCGCGCAGTCGTGGAAGCTGCCGCCCGGTGCGGTCTCCGGCCCCGCTGCCCTGTGCGTGGACGTGACCAACGCCGATCCGGCCTCCGCCACGCCCGTGCAGTTGTCCGGCTGCAACGGCTCCGACGCGCAGCGCTGGTCCGCGCCCGGCGACCGCACGCTGCGGACCTTCGGCAAGTGCCTCGACGCGGTGGGCGGCAACACCGGCAACGGCACACGGACCCAACTGTGGGACTGCAACGGCACGGGCGCCCAGGTGTGGGAGAGCCGGGCCGACGGCACCTTGTTCAATCCGCAGTCGGGCCGCTGCCTCGACGACAAGGACAACGGCCAGCGGGCCGGGGATCCCGTGCAGTTGTGGGACTGCAACGGGACGGCGGCACAG
The DNA here is from genome assembly GCF_055558595.1 of Streptomyces sp. NPDC025721. Lineage (NCBI taxonomy): Bacteria > Bacillati > Actinomycetota > Actinomycetes > Kitasatosporales > Streptomycetaceae > Streptomyces > Streptomyces sp. NPDC025721. Next base: position 4,407 of record NZ_JBVHMF010000056.1, read on the forward strand.
CGCTTCCGCCTCGGCTGACCGGCGCGCCCCGTCCGCTGTGTCCCACCCGGTCGGGGGGGGGGGGGGGGGGGGGGGGGGGGGGGGGGGGGGGGGGGGGGGGGGGGGGGGGGGGGGGGGGGGGGGGGGGGGGGGGGGGGGGAGGGGGGG
>NZ_JBVHMF010000057.1:0-2980 GCF_055558595.1 Streptomyces sp. NPDC025721
GTCGTGAGGCTAAGGCGAGAGACATGAGTCTCTTTATTGATTGAGTCGTTATATTCGTATCCGGGCTTTGTACCCCCGGGTCACATGTATAACCCAAGGCAACTTGCGGTTATATGGTCAAGCGAATAAGCGCACACGGTGGATGCCTTGGCGGTCAGAGGCGATGAAGGACGTGGCAGCCTGCGAAAAGTATCGGGGAGCTGGCAACAAGCTTTGATCCGGTAATGTCCGAATGGGGAAACCCACCCGCTTGCGGGTATCCTGCAGTGAATACATAGCTGCTGGAAGCGAACCTGGTGAACTGAAACATCTAAGTAACCCGAGGAAAAGAAATCAACCGAGATTCCGTAAGTAGCGACGAGCGAACGCGGACTAGCCCTTAAGCTGATTTGGTTCTAGGAAAACGCTCTGGAAAGAGCGGCCATAGAAGGTGATAGCCCTGTATCTGAAAGGGCCATTTCAGTGAAGACGAGTAGGGCGGGGCACGTGAAACCCTGTCTGAACATGGGGGGACCATCCTCCAAGGCTAAATACTCCTGACCGACCGATAGTGAACCAGTACCGTGAGGGAAAGGCGAAAAGAACCCCGGAGAGGGGAGTGAAATAGAACCTGAAACCGTGTGCGTACAAGCAGTAGGAGCTCCGCAAGGAGTGACTGCGTACCTTTTGTATAATGGGTCAGCGACTTACTGTTCGTGGCAAGCTTAACCGTATAGGGGAGGCGAAGGGAAACCGAGTCTGATAAGGGCGCATAGTCGCGGGCAGTAGACCCGAAACCGGGTGATCTAGTCATGCCCAGGGTGAAGGTGCGGTAACACGCACTGGAGGCCCGAACCCACTCCCGTTGCAAAGGTAGGGGATGAGGTGTGATTAGGAGTGAAAAGCTAATCGAACCCGGAGATAGCTGGTTCTCCTCGAAAGCTATTTAGGTAGCGCCTCATATGTATCCTCTCGGGGGTAGAGCACTGTTATGGCTAGGGGGTCATCGCGACTTACCAAACCATTGCAAACTCCGAATACCGAGACGGACTGTATGGGAGACACACGGCGGGTGCTAACGTCCGTCGTGAAAAGGGAAACAACCCAGACCCACAGCTAAGGTCCCAAATTCACTGCTAAGTGGAAAACCATGTGGAAAGGCACAGACAGCCAGGAGGTTGGCTTAGAAGCAGCCACCCTTTAAAGAAAGCGTAATAGCTCACTGGTCGAGTCGGTCTGCGGGGAAGATTTAACGGGGCTAAGCAGTGAACCGAAGCTTGGGGTGCATACTTTGTATGCGCGGTAGAGGAGCGTTCCGTAAGCCGTTGAAGGTGGATTGAGAAGTCTGCTGGAGGTATCGGAAGTGCGAATGCTGACATGAGTAACGATAATGCGGGTGAAAAACCCGCACGCCGAAAGCCCAAGGTTTCCTTGCGCAACGTTAATCGGCGCAGGGTGAGTCGGCCCCTAAGGCGAGGACGAAAGTCGTAGTCGATGGGAAGCAGGTTAATATTCCTGCACCTCGCGTAAGTGCGATGGAGGGACGGAGAAGGTTAGGTGTACCAGGCGTTGGTTGTCCTGGGGAAAGGCGGTAGGTTTGGATCTTTGGCAAATCCGGGATCCTTTAAGACCGAGCACCGAGACGAGCCTTTATGGCGAAGTCACTGATACCACGCTTCCAGGAAAAGCTCCTAAGCTTCAGCTTACGCAGACCGTACCGTAAACCGACACAGGTGGGTAGGATGAGTATTCTAAGGCGCTTGAGAGAACTCGGGAGAAGGAACTCGGCAACATGGCACCGTAACTTCGGGAGAAGGTGCACCCTTTTTGGTGGCTCGTGCGAGCTATAGCTGAAGAGGGTCGCAGTAACCAGGCCGCTGCGACTGTTTATCAAAAACACAGCACTCTGCAAACACGAAAGTGGACGTATAGGGTGTGACGCCTGCCCGGTGCCGGAAGGTTAAATGATGGGGTGCAAGCTCTTGATCGAAGCCCCGGTAAACGGCGGCCGTAACTATAACGGTCCTAAGGTAGCGAAATTCCTTGTCGGGTAAGTTCCGACCTGCACGAATGGCGTAACGACAGCGGCGCTGTCTCCACCCGAGACTCAGTGAAATTGAAATCGCTGTGAAGATGCAGCGTTCCCGTGGCAAGACGGAAAGACCCCGTGAACCTTTACTATAGCTTTACACTGAACGTTGAGTTCGTCTGTGTAGGATAGGTGGGAGGCTATGAAACTGTGGCGCTAGCTGCAGTGGAGCCATCCTTGAAATACCACCCTGTCGTGCTTGACGTTCTAACCTGGGCCCATTATCTGGGTCGGGGACCGTGTATGGTGGGTAGTTTGACTGGGGCGGTCTCCTCCTAAAGAGTAACGGAGGAGCTCGAAGGTACGCTCAGCGCGGTCGGACATCGCGCACTGTGTGCAAAGGCATAAGCGTGCTTGACTGCAAGATCGACGGATCAAGCAGGTAGGAAACTAGGACTTAGTGATCCGGTGGTTCTGTATGGAAGGGCCATCGCTCAACGGATAAAAGGTACTCCGGGGATAACAGGCTGATACCGCCCAAGAGTTCATATCGACGGCGGTGTTTGGCACCTCGATGTCGGCTCATCACATCCTGGGGCTGTAGTCGGTCCCAAGGGTATGGCTGTTCGCCATTTAAAGTGGTACGCGAGCTGGGTTCAGAACGTCGTGAGACAGTTCGGTCCCTATCTGCCATGGGCGTTGGAGATTTGAGAGGGGCTGCTCCTAGTACGAGAGGACCGGAGTGGACGAACCTCTGGTGTACCGGTTGTCACGCCAGTGGCATTGCCGGGTAGCTATGTTCGGAAGAGATAACCGCTGAAAGCATCTAAGCGGGAAGCGCGCCTCAAGATGAGATCTCCCGGGGCACAAGCCCCCTGAAGGAACCATGTAGACTACGTGGTTGATAGGTCAGGTGTGTAAGTACAGCAATGTATTGAGCTAACTGATACTAATGATCCGAGAGGCTTGACC
>NZ_JBVHMF010000058.1:1445-2680 GCF_055558595.1 Streptomyces sp. NPDC025721
GGTGTGGGGGATGGTTGGTTGTTTGAGAACTGCATAGTGAACGCGAGCATCTGTGGCCAAGTTTTTAAGGGCGCACGGTGGATGCCTTGGCACCAGGAACCGATGAAGGACGTGGGAGGCCGCGATAGGCCCCGGGGAGCTGTCAACCGAGCTGTGATCCGGGGGTGTCCGAATGGGGAAACCCGGCAGTCGTCATGGGCTGTCACCCATACCTGAACACATAGGGTATGTGGAGGGAACGCGGGGAAGTGAAACATCTCAGTACCCGCAGGAAGAGAAAACAACCGTGATTCCGGGAGTAGTGGCGAGCGAAACTGGATCAGGCTAAACCGTATGCGTGTGATACCCGGCAGGGGTTGCGCATGCGGGGTCGTGGGAGCTTTCTTGGTCAGTCTGCCGACTGGCCGGAGAGTAAGAAACCGTTGGTGTAGGCGAAGGACATGCGAAAGGTCCGGCGTAGAGGGTAAGACCCCCGTAGCCGAAACACTGGCGGCTCTCTTGAGAGCCACCCAAGTAGCACGGGGCCCGAGAAATCCCGTGTGAATCTGGCGGGACCACCCGTTAAGCCTAAATATTCCCTGGTGACCGATAGCGGATAGTACCGTGAGGGAATGGTGAAAAGTACCGCGGGAGCGGAGTGAAATAGTACCTGAAACCGTGTGCCTACAAGCCGTGGGAGCGTCGCTGTTGTTCTTCGGAACTTCAGTCGTGACTGCGTGCCTTTTGAAGAATGAGCCTGCGAGTTTGCGGTGCGTTGCGAGGTTAACCCGTGTGGGGTAGCCGTAGCGAAAGCGAGTCCGAATAGGGCGGTGTAGTAGCGTGCTCAAGACCCGAAGCGGAGTGATCTAGCCATGGGCAGGTTGAAGCGGCTGTAAGAGGTCGTGGAGGACCGAACCCACCAGGGTTGAAAACCTGGGGGATGACCTGTGGTTAGGGGTGAAAGGCCAATCAAACTCCGTGATAGCTGGTTCTCCCCGAAATGCATTTAGGTGCAGCGTCGTGTGTTTCTTGCCGGAGGTAGAGCACTGGATAGGCGATGGGCCCTGCCGGGTTACTGACCTTAGCCAAACTCCGAATGCCGGTAAGTGAGAGCGCGGCAGTGAGACTGTGGGGGATAAGCTCCATGGTCGAGAGGGAAACAGCCCAGAGCATCGACTAAGGCCCCTAAGCGTACGCTAAGTGGGAAAGGATGTGGAGTCGCAGAGACAACCAGGAGGTTGGCTTAGAAGCAGCCA
>NZ_JBVHMF010000059.1:0-2423 GCF_055558595.1 Streptomyces sp. NPDC025721
AGCCGAAGCCTTTGTTGCCTGCGTGCCGAGGCTCAGTGATGTACGGGCAGGTATGCGGCGTGCTCGGCGTAGTGGATGACCGCCTGGCACTTCTCTGATCCGTCGGGCCGGGCTCCGTTCCGCCAGGATGACCAAACCCCGAGGACGTCCTTGGCCAGTTCGACATCGAGTAGATACGCAAGGTTGGGCGGCGGCGCGTCGAATGCTGCCACGGCCGCGTCTGCAGCGGCCGTCCAGGGCTTGGCCGCGTAGATCACTGCTTCGGCAGGCTGATCATCAAGGGATTGCAGAAGCTCCAGGAGGTTCGGCACGGTGTGAGGCTACGCCCCTCACCTCGAACGGCTTCTCGAACTGGGTCACTCGCCTGGGGGTTCGCCGGACGTGGGGGTGGTCTTCGTCTGATCATGTGCTCCGACCAAGGTGCACGTGACCGAGACGTAGGCCGTGAGGGTGAGTCTGCTGCCTGATGCTGTCCGGAGGGAGGCGTTCGCGGAAGCGTCACGCTTCCGGGGCGAGTTCTACGAGTGTCTGACCGCTCGGCACGACGAGTTGTTCGAGCTGGCGGACGCGGTGCTATGTGCGGACGGAGTGGTGAAGTCCCCGGTGGACTTGACGCTGTTGCCCGAGCACCGTCGTGGGCACGGAGCGATGTACGGCGGCTTGAACCGCGGGCGGATCGACACCAGCCGGCTGCGGGCGGTGCTGGCCGGCCTGCCGCTGCCGCGCTTCGATGGCGGGCGACTGGTCCTAGCGGTCGATGTGTCGCCGTGGCTCCGCTCGGACGCGCCGTGCTCGGCGGAGCGTCTGTTCTGCCACGTCTACGGACGGACGAAGACGGCGTCGCAGTTCATTCCGGGCTGGCCCTATTCCTTCGTGGCCGTTCTGGAGCCGGGTTCCACGTCCTGGACCGCGATCCTGGACGCGGTCCGGCTCGGCCCGGCAGACGACGCGACCGCTGTCACCGCCGCTCAGCTCCGAGGGGTCGTTGAACGGCTCATCGCCGCTGGCCAGTGGCAGGCGGGGAACCTGGACATCGTGATCGTCAGCGATGCCGGCTACGACGTCACCCGCTTGGCCTGGGTCCTGCGCGACCTGCCGGTCGAGCTGGTCGGCCGGGTCCGCTCCGACCGCGTCATGCGCCTGCCGAAGCCGACCCGCCAGCCGGGGACGAACGGCCGGCCGCCCAAGCACGGTCCGGAGTTCCGGTTCACCAAGCCGGAGACCTGGCCCGAGCCCGCAATCACCACGGTCACCGACACCGTGAACTACGGCAAGGCCGAGACCCAGGCGTGGGACCGGGTCCACCCCCGGCTCACCCACCGCTCGTCCTGGCTCGACCACGACGGTGCACTACCCCTGGTGGAAGGCGCGTTGATCCGGTTGAAGGTCGAGGACCTGTCGAAGGACCGGGATGCTCCACCACTGTGGTTATGGTCCTCCAAGACCGGCGCCACCCCGGACGACGTGGACCGCTTCTGGCAGGCATTCCTCCGCCGCTTCGACCTGGAGCACACCTTCCGCTTCGCCAAGCAGACCCTCGGATGGACCACCCCGAAACTCCGCACCCCCGAGGCGGCAGACCGTTGGACCTGGATCCTGATCGTCGCTCACACCCAGCTCCGGCTCGCCCGGCCCCTCGCCGCAGACCTCCGCCGGCGCTGGGAGAAACCCGCCGCCTCCGGCCGGCTCACCCCGGCCCGGGTCCGCCGGGGGTTCAGGAACATCCGCACTCATCTCGCCTGCCCGGCCCGTGTTCCCAAACCCCGAGGAGCCAGCCCAGGGTGGCCGCCCGGCACCAAGAACAAGCACCGGGCACCCCGCTACGACGTCGGCAAGACCGTCAAACGCCCCGAGACCCTCAAGGCCATCGGCAAGCCCGGAAGATCTTGGTAGACATAGAACAAGCTCAGCGAGTGGCCGTGTAGCTCAGGTCGTTAGCCGTCAGTGACGAGGGGATCAGCCGCAGCCACATCGTGCCCCGCTGATCAGGATCATCATGCAGGTAGCGGACGAAGCGCGAATCCCAGCGGGACTCATCCGTGCCCAGGTAACGGACCAACTTGCGGCGCCCACGCGGGACGTCGAAGGGAACACGTTCGGCACGGCCACGGGCGATGACCTGGCGGACAAGCCCCGTAGCGATGTCACATACGTCCACTACAAGGGCGATCTGCGGATCCGTGCTTACCCGGTGAAACAGCTTTGCCCACGGCCCGGTCAAAACCCAGAAAGCGCCCTCCTCCCACAGAAACCACACAGGCCGCACGCTCGGTCCATCGGTAGCGATGCGCGCGGTGAGCGGCTGACTGAGGAAGCCATCGATATCAAAGGGAAGGGGCGTCATCTCTCCACGATCGTTGTTCCAAACTCCGCCGAACACCCCGACCTTCGACCTAGGTCGAGCCTGGCAGATCCGGCAGATC
>NZ_JBVHMF010000061.1:0-1463 GCF_055558595.1 Streptomyces sp. NPDC025721
AGGCTGGTACTACAGGTGGGCTTCGTGTCCGCTGACTGAGTGACGCGTTGTTCAGTGTGTGGAGACGTTGCATGATGTGGAGATGTGGGCGGAGTGGTTCGAGGACTTCTTCGCGAGTCTCGCCAGCTTGTTCCGTCGGGTGGAGCCGCGGCTGACGGCGCGGGCGTATCTGAAGGCGTTGCTGGGAACGGTTGAGCGGAAGAACTCCTGGCAGATCTCGGCGTATATCGGCCATGCGACGCCGGATCGGGTCAAGGACCTGCTGCGCAGGACGACGTGGAGTGCGAACGCGTTGCGGGATCGGGTGCGTGCGTTCGTGGTCGCGCACCTGGGTGATCCGGATGCCGTACTGGTGCTCGACGAGACGGCGTTCTTGAAGAAGGGGACCAAGTCGGTGGGGGTGGCCCCGCAGTACGCGGGGATCACCGGGCAGACCGAGAACTGCCAGGTCGCGGTGTTCCTCGCCTACGCCACCTCGTACGGGCGGGCGTTGATCGATTTCGCCCTGTACCTGGGGAAGTACTGGGCCGGCGATATCGAACGCTGCAAGGAGGCCGGGGTGCCCGCCGACCGTCGCAGGCATGTGGTCACCAAGCCTGAGCTGGGCAGACGCCTGGTGGAGCCGGCCCGCACGGCCCGGGTGCCGTTCGCCTGGGTGGCCGCCGACAGCGTCTACGGGCAGGACCGCAAACTGCGCGCGGCCCTCGAACGTCACGGCAAGGGCTACGTGATGGCAGTGCCCTGCGACGAGACCGTGGAGGCCGGGTGGCTCGGCTCCATGCGCGTTGACCTGCTGGTTCCCCAGCTGGGCCTGGTCTTCGAGCGGCGCTCGTGCGGAAAGGGAGCCAAGGGCGAGCGGTACTACGACTGGGCGCTGGCCGAGGTCGCCTGGCCCTCGGACGCCGGCCCGGCCCGCGCCGGCTGGCAACACCTGCTGCTGGTCCGCCGCTCCATCAGCAGTCCCGACGAGATCGCGTACTTCGCCGTCCACGCCCGCACCGGCACCACCCTGACCGCGTTGATGCAGGTCGCAGGGTTGCGGTGGTCGGTTGAAGATTGCTTTGAAACCGCGAAGTCGGACTGCGGTCTGGACCAGTACGAGGTACGCAAGTGGGAACCGTGGCACCGTCACATCGCCCTGTCCATCGCCGCGTTCGCGTTCCTGTCGGTCAGCGCCACCCGCACCGCACGCCTGAACGACACCCGTGAACCCACCCAGGCCCCAGCCGATGCGCAACCCGCCATAGCCTGGCCGCCGCTACGACCCCACCTCTGGCCGAACGGCTGATCGACTACACCGCCGAGGAGATCCGCCGCCTGCTCCACCAGACCGTCTGGCACGTCCAGCACCACCCCGCCGTGATCGCCGCCCAGTCGCTATGGCGCAGAACCTACCAAACCATCGCAAAGCGCATCCACTACCGGCAGCGACGACAGCGGGCTCTCGAAGCCCCCTGTAGTAC
>NZ_JBVHMF010000062.1:0-1239 GCF_055558595.1 Streptomyces sp. NPDC025721
GGCGAAGCTGAGAACTTAAGCGCCAGTAAACGGCGGTGGTAACTATAACCATCCTAAGGTAGCGAAATTCCTTGTCGGGTAAGTTCCGACCTGCACGAATGGCGTAACGACTTCTCGACTGTCTCAACCATAGGCCCGGTGAAATTGCACTACGAGTAAAGATGCTCGTTTCGCGCAGCAGGACGGAAAGACCCCGGGACCTTTACTATAGCTTGATATTGGTGTTCGGTTCGGCTTGTGTAGGATAGGTGGGAGACTGTGAGCCGGTAGCGCCAGCTATCGGGGAGTCGTCGTTGAAATACCACTCTGGTCGTGCTGGATGTCTAACCTCGGTCCGTGATCCGGATCAGGGACAGTGTCTGGTGGGTAGTTTAACTGGGGCGGTTGCCTCCTAAAGGGTAACGGAGGCGCCCAAAGGTTCCCTCAGCCTGGTTGGCAATCAGGTGTTGAGTGTAAGTGCACAAGGGAGCTTGACTGTGAGACTGACGGGTCGAGCAGGTACGAAAGTAGGGACTAGTGATCCGGCGGTGGCTTGTGGAAGCGCCGTCGCTCAACGGATAAAAGGTACCCCGGGGATAACAGGCTGATCTTCCCCAAGAGTCCATATCGACGGGATGGTTTGGCACCTCGATGTCGGCTCGTCGCATCCTGGGGCTGGAGTCGGTCCCAAGGGTTGGGCTGTTCGCCCATTAAAGCGGTACGCGAGCTGGGTTTAGAACGTCGTGAGACAGTTCGGTCCCTATCCGCTGTGCGCGTAGGAGTCTTGAGAAGGGCTGTCCCTAGTACGAGAGGACCGGGACGGACGAACCTCTGGTGTGCCAGTTGTCCTGCCAAGGGCATGGCTGGTTGGCTACGTTCGGGAGGGATAACCGCTGAAAGCATCTAAGCGGGAAGCCTGCTTCGAGATGAGGACTCCCACCCCCTTTGAGGGGTTAAGGCTCCCAGTAGACGACTGGGTTGATAGGCCAGATGTGGAAGCCCTGTGAGGGGTGGAGCTGACTGGTACTAATAGGCCGAGGGCTTGTCCATTGTTGCTCGCGTTCACTGTGTGGTTCTGAAACAACCAGCCCACCACCACGCCCCCTTCACCGGGGGTGTGGGGTGTGTGTTTCATGGTGTTTCGGTGGTCATAGCGTTAGGGAAACGCCCGGTTACATTCCGAACCCGGAAGCTAAGCCTTTCAGCGCCGATGGTACTGCAGGGGGGACCCTGTGGGAGAGTAGGACACCGCCGAACAAT
>NZ_JBVHMF010000063.1:0-1030 GCF_055558595.1 Streptomyces sp. NPDC025721
TCGGTGGCGAGTGGGCGTGCGAGGCGGAGTTGGGTGTGGGCGGCGATGATCAGCCAGGTCCAGCGGTCGGCTGCGGCCGAGTTACGGAGCCGGGGCCGGGTCCAGCCGAGGGTCTGCTTGAGCATGCGGAAGGTGTGCTCGATGTCGAAGCGTCGCAGGAACGCCTGCCAGCAGCGGTCGACGTCGGCTGGGCTGGCGCCGGTGCGCGACCACCACAGCCAGACCGGCTTGTTCACCCCGCCTGAGGGCAGGTGCTCGACAACCAGGCGGATGACGGTGCCTTCGATGATCGGCAGTGGGCCGTCGTGGTCGAGCCAGGCGGCCCTGTGGGTCAGCCTGGGGTGCAGCCGGTCCCATGCCTGGGCGGTAGCTGTGCCGTAGAGGCGGGTGTCGGTGACCGTGACGGCCTGCTCCTCGCCCAAGGTTGCGGGGTCGCCGAAGACGAACTCCCCGCCGTGCTTGGGCAGCCGCCCGCCTTTCGGGTTGGTCGGGAAGAACTCTTCGCGCGAGGGTGCTGGCCGGCGCATCACCCGGTCCGACCGCGTTCGGCCCAGGATCTCGACCGGCAGCCCGGATAGCAGGTGGGCGATGCGCGGGGCGTCGTAGCCTTCGTCCAGCACGATCAGGATGTCCGGGTCGCCCTCGGTCCGCTGGCCTGCGGCGATGAGGCGTTCGACTACCTCGCGGACCTGGGCGGTGGTGGCTGCGGCGAGGTCGGCTCCGGGGATGAGGCGGACCGCGTCCAGGAGGGCGGTCCAGCAGGTGCGGCCGGTTTCCAGTGCGGCGACGACGGAGTAGGGCCAGCCGGGCATCATCTGGTGCTTGGCGTTGCCGCGGCCGTAAGTGTGGCAGAACCATCGGTCCGGCACGGTACCGGCGTCCGGCCGCAGCCACGGCGAGACGTCCACCGCCAGGACAAGCCGCCCGCCGGCCGCCCGCGGCAGCGGCACCCCGGCAAGGGCCCGCCGCAGCCGCGCGACATCGAGCCCGCCGCGGTTGAGGCCGGCATACAGGGAGCCGTGTCCGCGGC